>CAZGDE010000197.1:3909-12416 GCA_964524315.1 uncultured bacterium | reverse complement strand
GGAGCCTTTACGCTGGAGCAGATTGGCGACCTGTTTATGGAAGCGCCCACCCCTGCGGCTCCAGCTACGCCGAACGTCGATGTCACCCCGGACGCCCCAGGAGCCTTTACGCTGGAGCAGATTGGCGACCTGTTTATGGAAGCGCCCACCCCTGTGACTCCGACTGTACCTCTTGCCGATGTCACCCCGGAGGCACCGGGAGCCTTTACACTGGAGCAGGTTGGTGACCTGTTTATGGAAACGCCCTCTACCCCGATTGCACCTGTGACTGATACCGTTCCAGAGGCACCGGAAGCGTTCACGCTGGAACAGATTGGCGATCTGTTTATGGAAACGCCTGCGTCTGTCTCCCCGATCGCCGATACCACACCAGAAGCAGCGGAAGTATTTACTGAAGAGACTATGGACGATCTCTTTGGTGAAATCCCGGCAGTTGCATCTGTTGACAGTGAAGCCTCCGACTTTCTGGGGGATGGGCAAATTGACGACTTATTTGCCGATCTGGAACTGCCGGATGAATTAGACCTAACAGCGAACCTGGAAGACGCCGAGGCTTTACCAGAGTCATTTGATGAATTGTCGTTAGAACAGGCATTTGAGAGTTTGCTTGGGTCACCTACTGGGTCACCTGAAGCAGAACCATTGACGGAATCGGAGCCAGCGGCTCCTGAAAAAAAAAAGGAAACGTCTTAACCGTCAACCTCCCAGAGGGTTTGGCCCCGGTAATTACCCTTGAGTCCTGGGCGACGACGCTGGCGGCAGGTGAGGTAAAGCCCACCCCACCGATCGCCGCTCCCGTGTCGCCTGATGCTCCTAGGGGGATGACATCTGCACCTCAATCAACCCGGCCCGGACGCTGGTATCTGGGCATTGATATGGGCGCGGTGGAACTGTCAGCCGTGTTGTGCGATCGCGAAACCGCGCAACTATACCCCATCTACTGGCAACGGGGAGAGGGTACCCAACGCCTGTCACGCCTACCAGCGATTGCCTATTTTGCTGCAGAACAACTGATGGATTTGCCCAACGCTCCAACAGCGGTGGGTGATCGGGCTTTAAAGCTGGGGATGGCGGCCATCCGCCAAACTGATAGTGCTGCAACAGGTCTGTTGCTGGGAAATTTTCAGCCCTATCTGAATCTGGTAATTCCCTACGTGTCAGGTCAGACCCAGACCTGGGAACCTGTGTTGCAGTGGTCGGATCAGCAGGCATTACCCCTGGAAGCCTTAAGACAGGCGATCGCGTCTCTGCTGACGTTACTCCAGGAGCATTCTCCCCAAGCGACCTGTTTGGTAGAGGGGCTGGATGCAACTGCTTTTCAGGCTGCCTTAGCTGACCTGGGTGGAGTGGTAATCGGTTATCCGGCGGGCTATGCCGATGCTTACTGTTTCAATGTACGAGAAGCGATTTTGGCAACGGGACTAGTGCGACAGCCAGAGCAAATTTTCTGTATCGAGGAGGCAGTCGCTACCCTGCTTGCCGAATTTCCCCTACCCGCGCCATCGCTCCAGTCAGAAGCACTATTACCCCTGAAACCCTCCCCCGGCCTAGGGCATCATAGTTTGGGGCAGACCGATCATGGCAGCACATTAGTGCTGCATACGGGGACAATGGTGACGGAATTGCTCCTGGTTGATTTACCCTCCGATTTTCATACGGTTCTACGGGATGATGTGTCGATTCGGAGTGTTAGTTACGGAGCGATGGCGATTGACCAGGATATTATTTGCCAGTTGTTTTATCCTTCGGTTTGGGGCTGGCGGCATCTCGGATCGCCCCGGTTGGATCTGCCCCTGCCGGGAGAAGCCGATCTACCCGTAAGGCACCCCTTCCAGCAACGTTTGCGGAGCCACATGCTGGGACGGGACCTCTTACGCGGTGCTCGTCTCGTAAAACGAACGCTGCAACAGCAGGACACGGTTACGGTAAATGTAAATGAGCAACAATGGGTGTTTACGCAACAGGATTTGCGTGACCGGATTATTGTTCCTTATATGCAATTGCTGAACCGGGAATTGAACATTCTGCTGATTCAGGCAGGAATGGATGTACAGGCAGTGCAACGAGTGATCTGTGCGGGCGAGATTGGATTGTTTCCGGCGATCGCCCAATGGCTGAAGCAGAAATTTCCCCACGCTAAAATTCTGCCGGGAGTGGAGTCGTTAACCGCTGTTAGTAGTGCGATCGCCGCTGGTTTAGCCAAACTACCCCTGTATCCCCAGCTATTGGATTCGACCCGTCATCAATACAGCGCTTACTTCCTGCTGCACGAGCTGTTACGGATTTTACCCAGCCAGCCCGTCTCTTTCGGTCGAATTCTCCAAATCTTGGAAAACCAGGGGATTAACACCCAAGCCTGTCAAAAGACCATACTGAGCCTGTTGGAGGGTGAACTGCCAGCAGGACTCGTTCCTGCTCCTGCTGACATCCATTTACTGACATCGGCATCACAACAAAACTCTGATTACCAGGCACTTACCGCAATGCCGATATTCTCACGCCAGGGCAATCAGGTCTACGGGGTTAATGCAAATCAGCGTGATCAGTTGCAGGACTATCTAAATGGGATTTTGAAGCACTCACGGCAGACCTGGGATGAACCTTTAACGGTGAATCTGGAGGTTCAAGCGACGATTTAGGCTCCTGCTGATCTACGGTCTAATTCACGGTCTAACCTTACGGCCTGATTTACTGTCGGGTGGCAATGACCGCATAGAAGGGATCACTACCAGGCATGCCCATCATTCGCAAAATGGTAGGAAGGGATGATTGCCGCTCAATTACTTCGGGTTTGCTAAAGCCAGGGACGGACTGGAAGTAGTGTTGTACTAGTTGGACGCGATCGCCCTCCGCAGCATCCCGCCATGCCTGAATTGCTTTCTGGTAAAACATCCGGTTGGAAAAACTGACAATGGCGATGCCACCCGGCTTGAGGATGCGGTGAATTTCACTAAAAATCGCTTCGGGATACTGCAAATATTGGACTGAGACCGTATTGAGTACCGCATCAAATGATGCATCTTCTAGCGGCAATTTGGGATTTTGGTTCAGATCTTGAACAAAGTAATGGTTGAGTTGGGGATTTCGTGCTAGTTCCTCGGCGTTCAAACCGTGCCCTTCTACATGGGCAAACTCAACGTCATCGGGCAGGTGAGAAACCCAACTGCTCATCAGGTCGAAAATGTGAGTATGGGGTTGTAACCGTTCCTGATACAGGTTGGTCAATTGCTGGATGAAATTTTCATCGACATGGGTCACGAAGCGCGGATACTCGTAAAACAGCGTATCGTCGGTGTCATCCAGTTTCGTGCGTTGGGCAGGATTGAGGGGCATGGTAGAGGAATGGGGCAACGGATTAACTAATATGTAGAATTGTAACCAATTTTCCCTGATCGCCATCCGTCATCAGGGTTGGCGATCGTTGCTGATTTCAGCGATGAATCACGCGTTGGTTGAATTGAAACTGTTCCAATTCAGCCTGCTAAGTCGTACTACCAGGTTGGCGATCGCTCGCACACCGAAAACCTGCCAGAATTTCCCGGACATGGGGGTAGTACCAGTTGTGGAAGGAACCGCGCATGGCCCAGGAACGGGTTGCCCAGCTACCACCGCGCAACACCCGATGTTGCCCATCAAAGTACGCCTGGGAGTAACCCCGGTAAGGGAACGGCTCAAATCCCTCATAGCCATCAAACCAGGACATGGTCCATTCCCACACATTTCCCAACAGGTCATAACAGCCGGCGGGACTGACACCGGCAGGATAATGGTTGACCGGGGTAGTTTGCCCGATGAGATGGCTGTGGTTGCAGACGGTCTCATCGGGTGCGGTTTCTCCCCAGGGAAAGAGTTGTTGTGTGTTGGTCAGAGGATTCCAACTGGCCGCTTTTTCCCATTCAAACTCGGTGGGCAACCGTTTGCCGACAAAGTGGGCGTATGCCTCCGCTTCGTACCAACTGACTCCACATACCGGATGGTCGTTCCAATCGGGGTGGTTCCGCCAGTACAGCGGTTGGGTGATTTTGGTGGATTGGAGCCACTCCCACCCTGCGGGTGACCACCATTCTTGTTGGGTGTACCCACCGGCTGCGATAAATTGGCGGTACTGGTGACAGGTGACGGGGTAGCGATCGATCCAGTAAGTATCCAGATAGAGTCGTTGCTGGGGTCGTTCATTATCCAGCGCCGCGATCGCCATACTCCCATAGGTAAACTCCCCTGCGGGAATGCAGACCATCTCTGTGGTAGACAAGTCATCCGTCGTCGGCTGGGGCAAAGTGGAGACTGGTGTGGCCGGGTTGTGCAGCAGTTCTAGCAGGATGGCGATCGTCTCACAGTGCTGACTTTCGTGTTGCAGCAGAAACCGCCAAATTCGCTTTTGCTCTGCGAGGGGAGCCTGTTCCAGGTAAACGAACACATCGTTTCTGACGGTATCCAGGTACTCCCAAAGTTCAGTCATTGTCGGGAGATTGACCCGCTCTGACTTGGGCAAGCCATCGGCGGCAAATAACCGCTTGTACCGGGGAAACCGGGGAGCCTGTCCGCCAAAGTGTTCCAGTAACCAGAGGGATTCGGTGAAGGCAATGTGTCCCAGGTGCCAGCCAATGGGGCTGAAGTCGGGATGTGCCTGCCGACAGCAGGTAGCGTAATCAACCGGCTCAACCAGCGATCGCGTTAACTGGCGACACCGGATCATGTTCTCCTGTAGTTCATGGCGGAGGTTCTGAACAGTGATATCGCCCTCTATTGTTGGAGCGATCGGCTCAAATGGGATCGTTTTGGATAGCCCGGTCATAGTTAACGGTGAGGATACTGTGTTCAGGACAGGCAACCCAGTTACCGGCAAACAATGGTTCTGAGGCAACCAGTACTGCCTGGGGGAAGTGGGGGTCGTCCTTGAGCCAGTAAAGGCTCGGATTCGCCGTCCGTCCAGCAAAGCGGGATGCCACGAGTTGTTTACCATCGGTCAGGATCACATTGGCAGAAAAGCTAACCTGGGCATCTTCTGCCAGATCTTTGACCAGTACCAGGGCGCGGTGTAATGCTGCTGCCAGGGGTAGATCGGGCTGCTGTTCCAGTTCGTTGACTACCAGGGCAAACAGATGCTCGGAGTCGGTATTGCCACAAATGGATTGGTAGGCAACATCACTCAGGCGATCGCGCATGGGACGGTAAAGGGTCTGCCGAAAATTGGCAATGAAGCCATTATGAATGCCCAAGATGAGACGATGCTGAAACGGCTGACAATTGACCAGATCCACGGTATGACCGGCGGTAGCACTGCGAATATTTGCCAGGACACATCCCGATTCCACAAAGCGACTGAGGCTGGACAGGTTGACATCGCTCCAGATGGGGAGGGTGTTTTTGTAGGTAAAGGGTTCGGTCTCTCTGTCAGGATGGTACCAGCCCAGGCCAAACCCATCGGCATTGACTACACCGGATGTCATCTCCCGTGGCTGATAGCTCTGTACTATCAGGGAATGGTCGGGTTCGCTGATCAGGCGATCGAGCTGAACCGGCGAACCAAAATAGCCTAATAAACGACACATAGGCGCAACGGATAACTCCAATGATTGTGTTGGTCTGGATGCTCCGAACCGGGCGTAGCATGGGGCAAGACGGCCGGCTTGAACCAATGCTCATCTGCCCCATGCTGCGCCCCTACGTTTTGTCGGCTGGCGTTGCAGATAAATAGAGAATTACGATTTGGTAGGGGGAAACGGTTGTTTGCCCTGCTCTAGAAACGTGACATACCGCTATTTGCTGCCTTGGGCGTTCAGCCGAACGCCCCTACGGTTCGTTGCGACATTTGTAGGGGGGGGAACTACCCCTGCGATCGCTGGGTCTCAAACCGGACGTGGTATTGGGATAAATTACTCACCCGTGATCGACAGTTCATTCACCCAGATGTACGGGCAAATGCCACCCGGCGTGAGATGGGCTTCCTTCTCGACGTAAATAATCGTTTTCAGCAGTTCGAGAAAGTCGCCGGCCACGGTTGCCGATTCAATACTGGTACGGTTGCCCTGGTTGACCAGCCAGCCATCGAACGGCAAGGAGAAAGCTCCCTGGAGAGCTTTCACCCCCGCATGGAGTGCGTGTAGGTCATCAACCAGGATCACATTCTCGGCTGTTTCCAGGCTGTATTCCTGCTGGGCTGATTGTCCGGGTAGGACATGGTAGAAATGGGGGCTGACCGTCACCTTCGCGCCGATATTGGCGTGTCCGGTGGGTTGGGTATTGAACCGTTTGGCAGTCCCGGCACTATGGATAAAACTGGTCAGGATGCCATCTTTAATTAGCTCGACTCGCCGGGTCGGGGTGCCTTCCCCATCGAAGGTAGAGGTGGCCACATTGTCTGGATGTAAGGCATCGTCTACGACCGACAATAGGGGAGAGGCGATCGCCGTTCCTAACGATTCCGGCGTTGACAGGCTCTGATTGTCCAGGATGCTCTGGGCATTGAACAGATTGGAAAAGGCTCCCAACAGGCTGAGGAATGCCTCTGGCGAGAATACGACACGGTATTTGCCAGTGGTCACCTTGGCGTAGTCCAGGTGGCTGATGGTTTTTTCAATCGCCTCCTGCTGACACCCGCTAATATCCAGCTTTTCCAGGCTCCGACTCATGCGGTATGCACCCGCACTACGGGGCTTCTTCCCGTCTTCCTCGGTTTTGCTGTAAAGGTAAACCGAGGCGGTGGAGTACCCTTCTAACCGCAACGCACCATCACTGTTGAGGTAGAAATGGTCAATGTCCCGCTGGGCAATGCCATTGTAGGGAACGCTGGCGATCGCCGGATGCGCTTCGACTACTTCCTTTTCTGCCACGATGAGCCGTTCTAAGAGATCGGCAACGGGAGCCTGGGGGGTCTTTTCATTGCCCTGCTGGGAGAGGGGTACTGTTGCCTCAGGGCTAAAGTCTGGCACATTTTCCTTCACGCCAAAAAAACTGGCTTCGTAGGCAGTCTTGAGTGCCAGTTCTAACCCGGTTGGGTCAATGTCCGTGGTGGAGGTGATCCCGACTGTGTTTTCTTCGTTCCAGACGCGCACAGTGACACTGGAACGCTGGGAGGCTTTTACCTGGTCAGGTTTGCCCTGATCGACTTTGACGCTGGTTTCATCAACGGTAGAACCATAAATGTCAAATTTACGGATACTCAGGCGATCGGCGATTGTTTTTGCCTGGGTCGCCAGTTCTTGAATACTTGGCACAACCATCCCCTCTGAATGAGTTAAAAAGTAATGTGAATAGATTGGAACTGCTTTCTAGTATGAACGATGCCAGCGAGAACCTGTGGCATACGAAAACAGACCTCCGAGGTCTAAGAGGGAGTTTGCAGGAAGGTAACAATATCCTGAGCGATCGCCCCATTCCCATCCAGCGCTGTCTCTGTTGAACGGGTCGGTGGTTGCAAGGGTGCGTGTAAAAAACTCCAGTCTCCGGCAAAAAACTCTGCTGGGGTAAGGATCTGGTGGGGAATGTAAGACTGTACCTGCTCCAGGAGAATCTGGGCCTCGGCAAAATCATCACGGGTGATCGAAACCAGTGGCGTACCTGTCCGACAGGCTTCTGAGAAGGTGCTGTAACCCGGTTTGGACAGTACCCGCCCACAAACGGGCATCAGATCAACCGGACGATAGGCATGATCCAGGACTTTGATTAAGTTCGGTACGTCGGGAGCATTTCGGTCAAAGGTCAAAAATTGCCAATCGGGAAACCGGGACACATTTTGATAGGGAATTTCATTCAGTCCCAGGCCGCCGAAGGTCATTAACACCGTTTGTTCGGGGGGAGCCTGTAACCCAAAGGTCTGACGCAGGAATGCCTCGCTATGGCGAGGAGTACCCCCCGTAAAGCCGACGTCGATCACGTTGGGAAAAGCACCCATCGGTTCGTGGAAGGGTAAGCGGTAGAGGCGATCGCTCTGTCCGTAACAGTCTGCCAGCCAATCCGCGATTGCTTCAAATGCCCCACCCCAGGGGCGATAGATAAAGTCAAACCCAAAATTACTCGACATCCAGCAAGGCACACCTGCCGCTTTGGCAATCAGGGGCGCGATCGCGGGAATGTCGGCAAAGACCAACCCCACCCGGTTTTGCCGCAGGAAGTTGACTTCGGACGCGATCAGACTGTTCTGCTGGGCGCGGAGTTGCTGTAACTTCTCCAGGGTGCCGACCTTGTCCATCGTCACGCTGTCCTGCTGCAAAATCCCCACATCAAACGCTCGGGGACGGTGAATGAAGTCCGCTTGCATATACGACTCCAACAGCCAGTAAGGAGCCGTCGTTGTCAGAATGACTGTGATATTGGGGTCGAGTCGCTTGACTTCAGCGGCGATCGCGGTGGCGCGGGTGGCATGCCCAAAGCCATGGTTCGTGATCGCCACATAGAGAATGGGATAGGGCATAGATGGGAAATCAGGCGGTTTCGATTAACTGCCGCACATCCGTCACCTGACCCGTGACAGCGGCAGCCACCACCATTGCCGGACTCATTAACAG
>CAZGDE010000197.1:0-3899 GCA_964524315.1 uncultured bacterium | reverse complement strand
CGGCAGCAGAACCCTGACGACCCTTAAAGTTACGATTGGATGAGGAGGCACTGAGCTGGCGACCTTCTAATTTATCCGGGTTCATGGCAAGGCACATGGAGCAACCCGGTTCGCGCCATTCAAACCCGGCGGATTCAAAGATGGTGTGCAGCCCTTCGGCTTCGGCTTCCTGTTTAACCCGTTCTGAACCGGGGACGACGAAGGCTTTGACCCCCTCGGCAACCCGACGACCTTTGGCAAACTTGGCGGCTTCCCGTAAATCGGTGATTCTGCCGTTGGTACAACTGCCGATGAAGCAAACATCTACTTTGGTACCCTGAATCGGGTTACCCGGTTGCAGATCCATATACACATAGGCTTCCTGCGCGATCGCCCGCTCATCTTCCGGTAAATCCTGCGGGGTCGGGACTGCCTCATTCACCCCAATGCCCTGACCGGGAGTAATGCCCCAGGTAACGGTGGGCGGAATATCAGCCGCATCAAAGACGACCACATCATCGTACTGGGCATCGCGATCGCTGGCGATACTCGTCCACCAGGCAACCGCCTGATCCCAGGCAGATCCCCTGGGGGCAAAATCCCGCTCTTTCAAGTAGTCAAAGGTGATCTGGTCAGGGTTGACATAGCCACAGCGGGCACCCCCCTCAATCGCCATATTACAGATGGTCATCCGTTCTTCCATGCTCATCTGCTCAATCGTCGTGCCGGCGTATTCGTAAGCGTAACCAACGCCACCCTTCACACCCAGTTTGCGGATGATATGGAGAATGACATCTTTGGCGTACACGCCCGGTCGAAGGGTACCGTTTACCTCAATCCGGCGGACTTTGAGTTTTGCCAGTGCCAGCGTTTGGGAAGCCAGTACATCCCGTACCTGGCTGGTACCAATCCCAAAGGCGATCGCCCCAAAGGCACCATGCGTCGAAGTGTGGCTATCACCGCAGGCGATCGTCATGCCGGGTTGGGTCAGACCCAGTTCGGGGGCAATCACATGCACAATCCCCTGACTGCCAGAACCAATGTTATAGAAGGTGATGCCATGTTCCTGACAACTGGCTTCCAATGCTTGCATCATCTCTTCTGCCAGATCATCGGCAAAGGGACGGGCCTGATTGGTCGTTGGCACAATGTGGTCGACCGTGGCAATCGTTCGTTCTGGGAACAGGACTTTTAGCTGGCGATCGCGCAGCATGGCGAACGCCTGGGGACTGGTGACTTCGTGGATCAGGTGCAGACCGATGAATAGTTGCGTTTGTCCAGATGGCAAAACACCCACTGTATGTGCATCCCAAACCTTGTCGAATAACGTCCCTTTGCTCATATGTCCTCAATCGCAGGAATGATTCAGTCTTCAATTCTACCAATTCCGGCAGGTTTCCATGATCTGTCTTCTCGGGGAACAGCTTGGCGGTTAAACCATCAAAGAGAATAGGTTTACCGCTAAAGTAAGGTCTGTGGCAGAACCGCTGGTATGTTTTGGATCGGGAGTTAGGGCAAATGAATGCAGGTGTGGAGCCGCGGCTTGCCAGGGTCGGGCGCTATTTCGAGAAATATCCCCAGGCAAATTGGGTGCTGCCAGCGTTGTGGGTGTTTCTGGTGGGTGGGCTGTCATTGCTCTGGCAACTGGGCAGTACGGGTCTGGTAGACGAAACCGAACCCCTGTTTGCCGAGGCGGCTCGCCAGATGACCGTGACGGGAGACTGGATTACGCCCTATTTCAATGGCGAAACCCGGTTTGATAAGCCACCGTTGATTTACTGGTGCATGGCATTTTTCTACCAGACGTTAGGAGTCAACGAATGGTCGGTGCGGTTGCCGTCCGCCCTGGCTGCGATCGCCCTCATGGGCATGGGCTTCTATCTCCTGCGGCGCTTTGGTAGTCTAAATGGGGTTTCGCCGGACACCTCCCCACAACGCTGGCTGGCTGCCACCATTGGCTCTGCCCTGATCGGGTTGCATCCCTCGACCATTGCCTGGGCACGAACGGGTGTCTCTGACATGCTGTTGAGCGGTTGTATGGGGCTGGCATTGATGACATTCTTTTGTGGCTATGCAACGACCGGGGCGCAGCCATCCCGTCACCTGTCTCGCTGGTATCTGGCTTGTTACATTTTGACGGCACTGGCAATTTTGACCAAAGGCCCTGTTGGGATTGTTCTACCGGGTCTGATCATTGGGTGCTTTTTGCTCTTTGTTGGTAATTGGCGCGGCGTTTTGCGGGAAATGCGGTTCTGGTGGGGGATGGGCATCATTGTCGCGATCGCCCTGCCCTGGTACGTGTTGGTTTTCCTGGCGAATGGTCAGGCATTTATTGATGCTTTCTTTGGCTACCACAATGTCGAGCGGTTTACCAGTGTCGTTAATCGCCATTGGGCACCCTGGTATTTCTACTTTGTGGTCGTGTTGGTGGGGTTTGCTCCCTGGTCGGTGTACCTGCCGATGGCGATCGCCCGTTTACAGTTCTGGAAGCCTTCGCTCTGGCAACACCAACCCCGCACCAATCATTTAGGGATTTTTGCCCTGATCTGGTTTGTGGTCATCTTTGGCTTTTTTACCATTGCCGTCACCAAATTACCCAGTTATGTCCTGCCCCTCATGCCCGCCGCTGCCATTCTGGTGGCATTGGGTCTGAGTGACCCTCTGAGTAATGGATCTAGACCGGGGTGGGGCATCAAATTGAGTGTGGGGTTGAATGCCCTCGTGTTTGCCATCATCGCCGGGGCACTGCTGTATGTGCCGCAATTGCTCAAGGGCGATCGCAAAATGCCAGAATTGCCAATCCTGTTGCAGGACTCTGGTTTGCCAGTCATGGGAGCAATTGTTGCTGGCAGTACTGCCGTGGCGATCGCGTTACTGCTGCTCCGTCGCCAGATTCGCTGGGTCTGGGTGGTCAACACGGTTGGTTTGCTGACATTACTGGTGGTGGTTTTGACTCCTGCCATGTTTCTGGTTGATGCCCAACGGCAATTACCCCTCCGGCAACTCTCCCAAATTGCCCTTCAGCAAAAGCAACCCGGCGAAGAACTGGTCATGATTGGCTTTAAGAAGCCCAGTGTCGTTTTCTACAGCCACCAGCAAGTTACCTTTAAACGACGACCCCAGACGGCAGTTCCCTATTTGCGGCAAGTGGCGACGCAGCAACCGACTCCTCCCACAATGCTGCTGCTGGCATCGTCGCAACATCTAGCGGAAAGTCGATTATCACCCGCGCATTATCAATCACTGGGGCAGGTAGAGAATTACGAATTGGTGCGGGTTGCTAAACCAGTGTTGGCGCAATTGGTACTTCCATCAGAGACGATGGATGATGAGCATGATGAGGGAGTGTGAAGACGAAATCAGTGGGAACTTTTCTCTTGAAGTGGCTGGGACAGAATGATCGGCAACTAGTCGGTGGGTTGCTGTTGGGAGGGCTATTGGTGCGGGGGGCGATCGCCCTGGTTCTCCCACCCGGTTTTGACGAAGCCTATTACTACCTCTATACCCGCCATTTGGACTGGAGCTATTTTGACCATCCTATGATGGTGGCCTTATCGACCGGGTTGGGGCCCTGGTTAACGGGTCATGTTTCCCAATTCACGATCCGCCTGGGCCCGTTACTGCTGCATACTGGGGCATTACTGTTGCTGTATCTCACCAGTTGCCGGCTATTTTCTGCCCGGTCTGCTCGTTTGACCCTGACGATCGCCAGTATCATTCCCATTTTTCTGGTTGCCTTTGGGGTGCTGACCTTACCCGATGCGCCCCTAATTTTCTTCTGGACGGCAACCTTATATACGGCAACGTGTGAGTTTTTCCCGCCGGAAAATCGTCCCTATGTCCCAACCTATCGGCTGGCGCTTTTGGGGTTGTTCGTGGGTTTAGCCTGCCTCAGCAAATATCACGGGGCGGCCTTAGGC
>CAZGDE010000196.1:12073-12491 GCA_964524315.1 uncultured bacterium | reverse complement strand
CCCACTGTAGGGATGCGCTTGCAGGGGTACACTCCACGAGAGTTGGCACAGGCATTGGGCGATCGAGGCATTTTTACCTGGAATGGTAATTTTTATGCCCTGAACCTGACCCAGCGTTTGGGTGTTGAAACGAGTGGTGGGTTGTTACGCATTGGCTGTACCCACTACAACACGATTGCTGAAATTCATTGGTTGTTACAGTCGTTGCAGGAATTGGCCGTTCATCCCGTTGCTGTCTAAAAACTAAATCTCGAAACGAAACGAATATGTCTACGATTTTAGTGACGGGCGCAAATGGGCAACTAGGTAATGACCTGGTTGTTGCTCTCCGTCAACATTACGGTGCCGATCAGGTGATTGCCAGTAGTCGCAGTCAACATTCCGAGTATTCTGATTTATCACTGGATGAGATTCTGGA
>CAZGDE010000196.1:3448-12063 GCA_964524315.1 uncultured bacterium | reverse complement strand
GATTACAACCAGTTACAACGCCTGGTTGAACGCTATCAGGTTGATACCATCTACCATCTGGCAGGCATTTTATCAGCCAGGGGTGAACAGCAACCGGATCGCTGTTGGGAAGTGAACATTAATGGCTTGCGAAACGTGCTGGAGGTGGCTAAAACCTGGCGACTTCAGGTATTTTTCCCCAGTTCCATTGCGGTCTTCGGGCCACACACACCCAAACTGGACACGCCCCAGGTTACGGTTGCCGATCCGGCCACGATGTATGGCATTACCAAGATTACGGGAGAATTGCTCTGTCACTATTACGCCCATCACTTTGGGGTGGATGTGCGTAGTCTGCGATTACCCGGACTCATTAGCTACAGTGCCCCTCCCGGCGGTGGCACGACGGATTTTGCGGTCGAGATCTTCCATGCGGCATTGCAGGCGAATGCCTACACCTGCTTTGTCCGTCCCGATACCCGGTTGCCGATGATGTATATGCCGGATGCGGTTCGGGCAATTTTACGCCTGATGCAGGCTGATCCAAGTCGGATTACGGTTCGCTCCAGCTATAACATCGCAGCGGTCAGTTTCTCTGCTGCGGAACTGGTCGCCGAAATCCAGCGCCATTTACCAGATTTTCGCTGCACTTATGTGCCCGATTTTCGGCAGGCGATCGCCGATTCCTGGCCTTCGGTCATTGATGACTCGAAAGCCCGCGCCGACTGGCACTGGCAACATCAGTATGATCTGGCGGCGATCGTAACCGATATGCTGGCAAAACTGAGTGCCCGCTTGCCGGAACGCTTAATTAGCCTACCTCAGGAGGTATGACACTGATGAAGAAGACTGCGATCAACATGTTCACCGATGCTCTGGCTGAAATTGAGCGATCGTCCCTCACCAAAACCGAACGGGTGCTCCAAACCGCCCAGGGTGCTGAGATTGTGATCGCGGGCGATCACCCGGTCTTGAATTTCTGCGCGAATAACTACCTGGGATTAGCCAATCATCCCGATGTTGTAGCAGCAGCACAGAATGGAATGACCCAGTATGGCTTTGGGTTGGCATCCGGGCGGTTTATTTGTGGGACTCAAACCATTCATAAGGAACTGGAAGCCAAGATCTCAGCCTTTCTGGGACTGCCCGATACGATCCTTTACACCTCCTGTTTTGATGCCAATGGGGGATTGTTTGAAACATTGCTGGATGCGGACTGTGCGGTGATCAGTGATGCCCTGAACCATGCCAGCATTATTGACGGGGTGCGGCTCTGCAAGGCCCAACGCTATCGTTTTGCCCACAGTGACATGCAGGAATTGGAACACTGTCTGCAATCTGCCCAGTCTGCCAGGATTCGGCTGATCGCAACGGATGGTGTCTTCAGCATGGATGGCGATATTGCCAAATTGGAACAAATCTGTGATCTAGCCGAACAGTACGATGCCCTCGTCATGGTGGACGATAGCCATGCAACGGGTGTGTTAGGCGCAACGGGACGGGGCACGGCAGAATATTGTGGTGTTACGGGGCGGGTAGACATCATCACAGGTACCCTGGGGAAAGCTCTGGGAGGGGCATCGGGTGGGTTTACAGCAGCACATCAAGCCATTGTGGATCTGTTACGGCAACGATCGCGCCCCTATCTGTTTTCGAATACACTGGCACCGATGATTGTGGCTGCCAGTATTAAAGTGATTGATCTGCTGAGTGCGTCGACCGCATTGCGCGATCGCCTGATGGACAATACCCAGTATTTCCGGCAACAAATGGGCGATCGGGGGTTCCAGATTAAGTCGGGTGACCATCCCATCACGCCCATTATGCTGTACGACGCAAAATTAGCCCAGGATATGGCCAAGGCATTGTTGGCGGAGGGTATTTATGTGATTGGCTTCAGTCATCCGGTAGTGCCCGAAGGTCAGGCGCGGA
The DNA here is from genome assembly GCA_964524315.1 of uncultured bacterium. Taxonomy (GTDB): domain Bacteria; phylum Cyanobacteriota; class Cyanobacteriia; order Leptolyngbyales; family Leptolyngbyaceae; genus CAZGDE01. Next base: position 10,152 of record CAZGDE010000196.1, on the reverse strand, counting down.
TTCGGGTGCAGCTATCCGCCCTGCATACCCGTGACCACATTGATCAATGTGTCGAGGCATTTGCGCGGGTGGGTCGTCGCTACGGCATCTGCCAAAATTTGGCGGGAGGTGTGGTATGACTACCAGCCTGCGCGATCGCCTGACCATTCCGCCGGATCGTCTGGATGCAATTAATTCGCTTCTGGGTAATGCAGATATTCAAGTTATCAATGATGTTCTGGATGTCATTGCCAGATATGGCACCCCGGCAGAAATTAATGCTAAGGCAAACTATGCCATGCAGTTGCCTGTTCTGCGGCAAAAAGTCGAACATCAGCGACCGGACTATCTGGCATCGCTGGACTGGTTGCAGTCCCAGGCAGACAACCGGGCATTCATCAGTCTGGCGGACTATCAGCGTGAGGTCTTGGGCGATCTCATTGACCCGGTGACGGTACCAAATGACTGCGCGGTGACGTTAGAAATTAGTGCCTGCCAGTATTTTCCCTGGATTATTGATGCGGCGAAACGGGCGATCGCCCAACGCTATCTGATGCCGGGACGGTTCATTCAGGTCCGCCAGATGCGTGAACAGGAGGAGGATGGTGACCTCTGTGCCATTTTAGCTGCCATGCAAATCATGGGTGCCAGTTTCGTTGCGACTTTGGACACGAAAGGGACGGATGGCACGAATGTTCATCTCAATGGTGCCAGTACGATCATGGGTTATCTGGGTGGGGTGGGGCAACCCAATAACCATGTGCTGCAATGGTTGGATGAGTATCTTTACTACTACACCCACTATGGCGTGCGGCAGGTGCTGAATCTCAATCCCGGTACGGTGTTAATTGGTTATCTGGTGCATCGTCTTGGGATTGATATTGAATTTAAAATTTCGGTGTTCATGGGTAACGATAATCCCTATGCGGCATTGTGGACGTTGTTGGGAGCAAAGTTATTTGCCAGGGAGGATGGTACAACGCCACTGGTGGGATTTAATTGGAGTAATTCAGTCAATAACGACACGATCGCTCTCGCTGCCCAACTGCGACATGCATTCGAGTTAGAACAACAGGTACGGTTTGAACATCACATTACCGAAACCTGGAAAAGTATTGTCCGCCAACCCTACAATCGGCGGGATGAGTTGCTGGAACTGGCTCAACACGTCCCCAATATTTCGGCAAAACATGAAGGGGGCGATCCAGAAGTCGAACAAACCCGTGAGCATCCCTCCGATATTCTGGATTATTTTCGGTCTAAGAGCGAGATCATCGCGTCGGGTGATTGGCACCATTTAACCCAAAATTTCCTGGATAAACTGGATGCTGTTAATCAGACGGCTCACGCTTTGACCAAGCAGGGGTTGGTCGCGATTGCAGCACCCCATCTCCACCAGTGTCATTAAATGGCGTAGGGGCAGGTTTTGCCACAGTCCTTCGCATCAGCCATGTCTTTGGCTGCTAAACCTGCTCTTACAGGTAGTTTGTTTTCTAGAAATCTCAAGCAGACTTCAGGCATTGCCGAACAGCAGCATGACAAACTTGATTTATATGGAATCCGTTTCGTAGAGAAGCCTTATATGTGTACGGGCGTAGCATTTGGCAGAGAGAGGGTGATATATAACAGGATGTATGCCCAAGTGCTACGCCCCTACCGATATTGCTACTCCATAGACGGATTTGATCTCATAGTTTGAGAATTGCCGTTTTCATCCGGTCGATCGCCATTTCCAAATTCTCCAGCGAGTTTGCGTAGGATACGCGCAGGTAACCATCCCCACCCTTACCAAATGCCGTACCGGACAGGAGAGCCACCCCCGCTTCCTGAAGTAAATAATCCGCGAGGGCATCACAGGGTAGGGGTAACTGTTGCACATTGGGAAAGGCGTAGAAGGCACCGGCGGGTTGACTGCAATGGATACCGGCGATCGCATTTAAGCCTGCCACCACCGCATCCCGGCGACGTTGAAATTCGGCAACCATATTGGTCACGTATTCCTGGGAACCCTGCAATGCCTCCATGCCAGCGATTTGGGTAAACGCACAGGTACAGGAATTGGAGTTAATCATTAACCGGACCAATCCGGCGACGAGCGGTTGGGGAACGATGCCATAGCCCAAGCGCCAACCTGTCATGGCGTAGGTTTTGGAATGGCCGTCCAGCAAAATCGTGCGGGATCGGAGTTCGGGGAACTGGATCGGGCTGACGTGGTGACCTTCGTAAATGATGCGCGAGTAGACCTCATCCGAGAGGATGTAGAAATCATACTTGTCGGCTAATTGAGCGATCGCCTGCCAATCCTCTTTCTGGAGCAAACCACCCGTGGGGTTCTGGGGCGAATTGAGAATTAACAACCGGGTGCGACTGGAGATCGCACTGAGTAAATCATCGATATGGAAGCGAAACCCCATCTCTTCGCGCAATGGTAAGGGCACCGCCCTGGCACCCACGAAGTTGATCACCGATTCATAAATCGGAAAGCCCGGATCGGGGTAAATTACCTCATCGCCTGGATTCACCAGTGCCAGGACGGTGAAGAAAATAATCGGTTTTGCCCCCGGTGTGACGACTACCTCGTCGGGATGGACTGCCACACCGCGACTGGTGGAAATGTGGGCGGCGATCGCTTCCCGAAATTCCAGCAAACCCGCAGCGGGAGTGTACCCTGTGTACCCATCTTTCATTGCCCGAAATGCCGCTTCACAGATGGGAAATGGGGTGGGAAAGTCGGGTTGCCCAATTTCCAGATGGATAATGGAACGTCCCTGGGCTTCTAAATGTTTCGCTTTCGCCAAAACATCAAATGCCGATTCAGTTCCTAATCGACTCATGCGTTCGGCAAATTCCATAGAGCTACCTCACGGGTATACATCGGGGTTGACACAATGGGGCAGGCGATCGCCCCGCAGTCCGGCGATCAGGTTGGCGATCGCCATCGTCGCCATCTTGGCGCGGGTTTGTTTGCTGGCACTGGCAATGTGGGGCGTGATGATCAGGTTGTCCAGCGTCAGTAAGGGACTATCCGCCGGAATGGGTTCCGGGTCGGTGACATCCAGTGCTGCTGCGGCAATCTGCCCCGTCGTCAGGGCGCGATAGAGTGCCGCCTGATCTACTACCGACCCACGCGCCGTGTTGATCAAAATGGCACTGGATGACATTTGGGCAAACTGGCGATCGCCAAACAGGTGATGGGTCACCGGGGTCAGGGGCGTATGGAGCGTGATGAAATCTGCCACGGGCAACATCTCATCCAGACTGACAAACTCCAGTCCCAGCGATCGCTCCAGGTCTGGATCACAGCGCCGCTGGCTGGTGTAAAGGATTCGCATGTTAAATCCCTGCGCCCGTCGTGCCATTGCCTGTCCGATGCGCCCTATCCCTACGATGCCTAACGTCGCTCCACTGACATTCGGACCCAGGAGAAAATCGGGTTCCCAGGTGAGCCACTGACCGTTACGGGTCGCGCGATCTCCTTCCACGACCCGCCGCGCGGCTGCCATCAGCAATGCCCAGGCAAAATCGGCAGTGGCATCGGTCAACACGTCGGGGGTATGTCCGACGGGAATGCGACGGGTGGTGGCGGCGGCAACGTCAATATTGTCGTAACCGACTGCCATCTGACTGATCACTTTCAGGTTGGGGGCAGCCTCGATCAAGGCGCGATCAATCGGGTCAGTGAGCAGGCAGAGTAAGCCATCCACCGTCGCTACCTGGCGGCGTAACACATCCACTGGTGGGGGTTGGCGTTCGGGCCACACTTCGACAGTTGCGAGTGATTCTAATGATTCCAGCGAAGCTGGTAGGCGACGGGTGACAAAGACGTTGAACTGGCTCATGGCTGACAACCTTTTATTGGGTAGAAATGGGCTGATTTGCCATCATAGCCCTGTAGCGATCGCGCAATACTCGCCGCAATACTTTCTGTGATGCGGTGCGAGGAATGGTTTCTACCAGCACCAGATCCGCAATTTTGAACAGGGGGTTCAGTTGACGGGCGATCGCCGTTTGCAGCAACGATTGGAGTTCAGTGGACGATAGTTGCGTGTCAGGTGTCGCGACGGCATAAATGATCAGTTGGCTGGGACCGCCCGTGGGAGGAGGCAGGGCGATCACCACCGCTTCCTCAATGCCATTGACCTGATGAATCACCCGTTCGATATCCGCAGAACTGACCTTGATGCCATTCAGGTTCATCGTGTCATCCACCCGACCACACACACGGTAGTAACCATTGGGCAACTGTTCCAGATAATCACCGTGGCGACGGAGGGGAGGCGATAGGGGTAACTTTGGCGTCTGGGCAAAGTAAACCTGATGGTGGTCTTGCTGGAGCAATTCGGTAGACAATCCGATCGCGGGTGGAATGATAAACCCTTCGCCTTTGGTAATGGGGCGATCGCTCCCATCCAGAATGACAAAATCTAAACCGAGGGCAGGTGTCGTACAGGTCGAGGGCGCACAGGGTTGGACAACGGTTCCTGTGATATAACCGCCCCCAATTTCTGTCCCACCACAGTATTCGATCACGGGTTTGTAGCCCGCCAGTGCCATGAGAAATAGCATGTCCTGGGCATTGGAGCATTCTCCCGTGGAGCTAAAGGCACGAATGGCACTCCAGTCTACCCCCTGCATACACTGGCTCGTTTTCCAGGCATTCACCAGACTGGGCACGACTCCCAGCATTGTGACTCCAGCAGACTGGATGAACTGTCCATACTCGCGAGTGGTGGGTGCGCCATCGTAAAGGGCGATCGCGGCTTGATTGATTAAACTGGCGTAGATTAGCCACGGCCCCATCATCCAACCCAGGTTGGTAGACCATGCCACCACATCACCCGGACGAATATCCTGGTGTAAATGTCCGTCAACGGCACATTTGATGGGAGTCGTCTGTGTCCAGGGAATTGCCTTGGGTGTGCCCGTCGTACCGGACGAAAACAGAATATTGGTGTGGCTGATGGGGGTGGCTGCTACCGCTGTAAAAGTGTCATCCGGACTGAGGAAATCAGCCCAGGCAATATCCCCCGATCGCAACGATAGGGAGATTGTCTCCCCCTGCGGTAGCACGATCGCGCGGGAAGCCTCTGCCGCAACGACTTTGCTATAGAGTGGTAACTGCTTCCCGCCCCGGAGAATGTAATCCTGGGTAAAAATCGCTCTGGCATTACCCAATTTCAACCGGGTAGCAATTTCCGGTGGCGCGAAACTGTCCGCGATCGCCACCACCACACAACCCGCCTGCACAATGCCCAGATAGATGGCGACAGCCTGTGCCGTCATGGGCAGGGCAATGGCGATCGCGTCTCCCGGTTGGAATCCTACGGCAACTAAACCATTAGAAACCCGGTTCGTGAGTGATTGTAACTCTCGATAAGTCCAGCGGGAGAGGGAACTGGACTCGGACTGGAACATGATCGCTGTGGCATCAACCGGTGCTTGAAAACAACTTTCGACAATATTAAAGGAGGCATTGACTAACCATTGGGGCGATTCAACTCCCTGGGACAAATCAACCATCTGGGTGTAAGGTCGTCGCCAGCGTATTCCCAACCGTTGCACCATGACGGACCAGAAAGCGGCGCGATCGCGAATCGACCAGGCATGCAGATCCGCGTAGGAGGACAGGTTTAAGTCCCGCATCAAGGCGGCAATATTCGTTGCCTGTATGTAATCCGGCGAAGGAAACCAGGCGGGTGGTAGGCTCTGCTCCATTGCCCAGTCCGCATAGGTGATTTCATATAAGAACTGATGCAACGCAAAGGGATGGTCAGGTGTGAGCAGGTGTTGGGTCAATCGTTGCCAGCACTCGGTTGCGGGTAGTTCCGCTAACCATTGATTAATGCGGGGTAGGAGGGCGATCGCCGTTTCTCGTTCGACCCCGCACTGGATCAATTCCTCTAGTGTCACCTGCTGAACCATCGCTGCCTCATCTGTCACTCGTTGGATTGAGCAAACTGTAGGGGTGGGTTTTGCTGTCAAACTCTTCCAGGATTTAAACTAGTCTGCTAAGCCCGCCCCTACCCAAGATCGAACTTAAAGGATTATGAATTAAATAATCTCTGCTATATTCCGCGATTCTTGTAAGGGCGTAGCATTCGGGCAGAATCCTCGGTAGCCCACCCAAAACTGCTGCCGAATGTTACGCCCCTACCCAAGATCGAACTTATTTAATTTCCATTCCTAACCCATCCCAAAAGACTGCGATCGCCTGCAAAATCTCCTTCCCACCCTGAATAAATTTGATGCGATCAAAATGCGGTTGAAAGTAAATGTCTTCCAGTTCTTCCAGCGTATGTCCGGCGTGCTGGGCTTCGACGCGATTGTGCCAGGTAAAGAAGGCAAGGCGGAGGTCGGGATGGCGGGTTTGTTTGATCCGTGTGAGGCCGTCTTCCAGTTCTTGCCAGAAGCCTGCGGCCGCCCAATGTTCGACAGCAAAGCTGGCACCTTCAGCAATAATGGGGTCATCACTTCCATAGAGACGTTGTAGTTCGTCACAAAAATGGAGCGTACTGGGTGTGCCATGTTTGCGTTGACCAATATCCTCATACTGCAATCCCAGACTGGCGGCAACGGTAATGAGCCATTCAAAGTGGGCGGCACGAAAGCGACAAATGCCACCGTCTACGGTGCCCTCGGTACTGACGATTTCTGGATCACCGTCTCGATCCTTCTCCTCATCGGTTCTGGTCGGGGTGGTGGCTGTACCATTGACCTGGCGATAG
>CAZGDE010000196.1:0-3438 GCA_964524315.1 uncultured bacterium | reverse complement strand
GCGATAGATCACGCCCAGTTCGTTCAACAAAATTTCCCGGCTGGCCCGTGACTGTTGCAATGTGGGCGAATTGATGACCTTTAATAGCGCGGCAAGCAAAAATTGGTTCGAAAAGACTGAAAATTGCCGCAGAAAGTGACGTAATTCGTCATCGGTGGCATTTCCCGTCTGGAACCATTTTGTATAGGTGTTATTAGTAATGATGCGGTGTTGCAAAAACTCGCGATCAACCTGGTTGAGGAAATCCTGAAAGTCCTTCACCTGGGCTGGTGTGAGTTCTCCCCGTTGCAAGCGAGTCTGAATGCGGGGGGAAACTGCAAGAGGTTGGGACGGATTGAGAACTGGCATAGATAATGCCTCCAGAAGAATAAAAGCATGATTAGTTAGTCATCCAACTGGTCATCACACCAGTCATCAAACTAACCAGCTATAGGCATAGTGACTGTCCTCCAGGGCAACCGCTTGACGGGTGAACTGGAGCGGACGAAACGTGTCGATCATCACGGCTAATTCATCGGTGCGGTCTTTACCGATGGAGCCTTCATACAAACCGGGATGGGGCCCGTGGGGAATACCATTGGGATGTACCGTAAGGGACGATCGCTCAATTCCTTTGCGAGACATAAAGTTACCCTCGACGTAGTAGAGAACTTCATCCGAATCGACATTGGAATGGTTATAGGGGGCTGGAATGGCTAAGGGGTGGTAATCAAACAGGCGGGGCACAAAGGAACACACGACAAAACCTGGTGCTTCAAAGGTTTGATGCACGGGGGGAGGTTGATGCACCCGTCCGGTAATCGGTTCAAAGTCGGCAATATTCAGGGCATAGGGGTAAAGGTAGCCATCCCAACCCACCACATCTAACGGATGGTGTTGGTAGAGATAGGTGGTGATGCGATCGCGGGCTTTGACCCGCACGATAAATTCTCCCTGCTCATCGTGGGTTTCGAGTCGCTCCGGGGGGCGCAGATCCCGCTCGCTATAGGGAGCATGTTCGAGCAGTTGCCCATAGCGATTGAGATACCGCGCCGGGGTTTCAATATGTCCCTGCGCCTCAACAATCAGCATCCGTTGGGTAATGTCCGCATCGGGCAGAATCCGCCACATGACACCCGTGGGAATGACCAGGTAGTCCCCCGGAAAGTAGCGGAGGGTACCATACTGGCTTTCCAGTGTGCCACTGCCATCATGGATAAAGATCAGTTCATCTCCGTGGGCAAATCGGTACCAGTAGGACATCGGTTCGGTGGGGTGGGCGACGGAGATGCACAGATCCGAATTCGCCAGTAAAGGAATCCGGGCGGCGATCGCATCCCCAGTGCTGACAATTTCACCTGTGGTTAAGTGCTGCGTGCGTAAGTGCCGATGGCGTAAGGTATCTAGTTCTTCAAATGCCAGGGCGATCGGTTGTTCGGGTGAAATCTGGGTGATCTGGGTGGGCGGGTGCAGGTGGTACAGAAGCGATTGTTTGCCAGCAAAGCCATGAATCCCCATCAACTCTTCGTGATGTAGCGAGCCATTGGGCTGGCGAAATTGGGTATGGCGTTTGTGGGGAATCGTACCCAGACGATAATAGTACGTCATGGTGGAGTACCATTTAATGAAATGTTTGACTTAAAGATTGCCTCTTAACGCCTGTTCCCGTTCGATCGCCTCAAACAATGCCTTGAAATTACCTTCCCCAAAACTCTGGGCACCATGTCGTTGAATAATCTCAAAGAACAGGGTGGGACGGTCTGTCACGGGTTGGGTAAAGATTTGCAAGAGGTAGCCCGTCTCATCCCGGTCTACGAGAATGCCCAGTTCAGCGAGTTGGTCAATTGGCTCATCAATATTGCCTACTCGTGCTTTCAAATTGGTGTAATAGGTGGTTGGAACATGGAGGAATTCCACACCAGCCTGCCGTAGTTTGGTAACCGTTTCCAGAATATTATCAGTAGCACAGGCAATATGCTGAACTCCGGCTCCCTGATTGTATTCCAGGTATTCTTGAATCTGGGATTTGCCCTTTCCCTGGGCTGGTTCATTAATGGGTAGTTTAATCTTGCCAGACTGGTCTTGCACGACCTTGGACATCAATGCTGAGGATTCTGTGGCAATCGTCTTGTCATCAAACTGCACCAGGAGATGAAACCCCATCGTTTCGATGAAGAACTTCACCCACCGTTCCATCGCACCTAATTCCACATTACCAACGATGTGATCGATCGCCTGCAATCCCACACCCTGATCACCCTGAACCGATTGTTGCGGCTGAAAACCGGGTGCAAACACTCCCTTATAAGCAGAACGATCAATAAACTTAATGATGACATCGCCATAGGCACGAATGGCGGCATATCGGAGTATTCCAGACTCATCTTCGGCGATCGTCGGTGGCATAACGCCGATCGCTCCTTTTGCTGTTACCTGTCTGTACGCTGTGACGGCATCCGGTACGGTCAGGGCGATCGCGGCTACATGATCACCATGCTTCAGAATCCGTTGGGCACTTTCATCATCCGGATGTAGAGGCGTACTCAGGACAAAGCGAATATTGCCCTGTTCCATAACGTAGGCAGCAACTTTCCGGTTTCCGGTATCTAACCCACAACGGGCTGTAGTAGTAAAGCCCCAAAAACGTTCATAAAACCCGGCTGCTTGCTTGGCATTGCCAACATAAAATTCGAGGTGATCAAAGCCGAGAATGGGAAAAATATCAGTCATTTAGCTTCCTCCCGCATAGCGTTTTCCCGACCTGTGGGTAAATGCAGTAAATTGTCATGCTTCCCAATCAACTGCATGGCACCCAACAATGCAACAAGCAAGCAGTATGAAAATTACCGAAATCCCTAAGGCTTCTCAGTCTTGGTTTAAAAACAAAACTAAGAAGCCATAATTAGATTATAGATTTAACTTTTCAGGTGCGTCCAGTAAGAAATATAAACTGACCGGCTTGAATTGGTTGGCTGCTTCTACTAAACTACTGATGAATTTTGATTACTTCATACGTCCAGCGAAATAAGTTGTCCAAACCCCAACTTGACCACAAAGACCGACTGCTACTGCAATTGCTTCAAGAAAACAGTCGGATGAGTAGTGCTGAATTAGCACGACGGCTGAAACTTTCTGCACCCGGTTTACAGAAGCGATTGAAGCGGTTGGAAGACAATGGTTTTATTGAAGGGTATGTGACGCTGGTAAAGCGGGAAGCATTGGGGCTGGATCTGTTGTGTTTTACGCAGGTCACGTTATCCCACCAGCAACCGGGATGCGCCGGACAGTTTTGTGAGCAGGTAAAGGGTTTGCCCGAAGTGCTGGAGTGCCATCACTTAACGGGCGAGTTTGACTATCTGCTGAAAGTGGTTGTGTCTAATCCGCAACATCTAGAAAAATTTCTGACAACAAAGGTAAGAAATCTGCCTGGGGTGGATAAGATTCGCACCAGTATTGTTT
>CAZGDE010000195.1:0-12706 GCA_964524315.1 uncultured bacterium | reverse complement strand
ACTTTTGACTTCGACAAAATCACCAGATTCCCGGCCTAACTCCACTTCGGCTGGTTGAAAGGCCGTACCATTTTGCACGAAGACAATTGTTTTCTTGTCGTTGGTTTCAATCAACGCTGATTTCGGCATGGCCAGCACTGGTGCGGTCGTGCGATTGGTCAGAACCTCCAACTGGGCGAACATTCCCGGCTTTAAAGCGCCATTCGGATTCTCCAGTTCTGCTTTCACAGGGACAATCCGGGTTTCTCCTTCGACGACTGCCCCAATCACACTGATCTGTCCCACAAAGGTGCGTTCCGGTAATCCATTCACTCTGACGCGTACCTGTTGACCGAGTCGTACCTGTTTCAGGTCTTTCTCGTAAATGTTGCCTGACGCTTGCACCTGGCTACCATTGACAATGGTCATGATCTTTTTACCCGCATCCTCGCCCGACTCGCCGGTTGTGGTGTCGCGATCGGCCACAGTTCCGGCAATGGGAGCCGTAATGGTAATCGTGCCATCCGAATTGGGATGGGCTCCCAGTTGGCGTAGACGCGTCTGATAGGTTTCACCACTCAGGGCAACACGGGATTGGGCCACTTCCACACTGGACTGGGCCCGCTTGAGCTGGGCCGTTGCTTCTGACACGGCAAGACGACTTTCCGCCTTAGCAAGGGCCGCCCTGGCCGCCGCAAATTTAGTTTCTGACTCCAGAAAGGTACGACGGGCAATGGCTCCCCGTTCCAGCAACTCTTGATCTTTTTGATACCGTTCTTCGGCAAAGCTCAATTCCGTGCGTGCTTGTTGTACGTCCGTAGTTGCAATTGTCTGTTGCTGCCGATAATTTTCCTGAGCCAGACGGAGATCGGCCTGGGCCTGTTTCACAGCCGCGATCGCCTCGGCCCGCCGATCTAATGCCGTCGTCCGCAACTCCGCCAACTCTGGACTGGTCATAATGGCGACGGGCTGCCCTGCCACGACAGCCTCCCCTGGGCGCACCAGCAGGCGCACCACTGTACCACCCACCGGGGTTGTCACCTCAACTTGCTGATTGGGCAGTGGCTCAATCTGTCCCGTTGTTGTCATCCCAAACGCCAACCGTTTGCGAGACACAGGTTCCACCTTCAGGCCCAACCGTCTAGCCGTGTCTGTATCAACCTGGACGGCACCCACCGTTGGAGTAGCCTGACTTCCCCCCTGAAACTCGTTCCCATGCCCCGCGTGCGCCAGCACTTTAACGGCAGGGGTCAACAGCATCAGGCCGAGCAACACCCCCGGAAGACGACGGGCAGCAACGGCAGGATGGCAGCAGTGGAGAGAACGGGCCATAGGAGATTTTAGGGAATGGGGAAGGAAAATTGGTGGTGTCAATAGCAGGATGAATTAGAACGAAGTTCCAATTTAGTCAACGCTTAATTCATACTTAAAATTAGCTCCACGAAAAATTGTCAGAGTGGGCGATCGCAGCCCGCTCCAGGGCTTGACTTATTTGCCGTACCAGGTCTTCCGCCATTGCTTCATTTGGGCAATTTCAGCTTCCTGGGAAGTAATAATGTCCTGCGCTAACTTTTGCAGTTCAGGGCGTTGGGACTTACCAATGACATCCTGCGCCATGACTACAGCACCTTCATGGTGAGGAATCATCGCGTTGATGAAGCGTAAGTCGAACTCCGTATCCGCCAGACCCAAATCCATTTCCATCCGTAGCGATTTAATTTGCTCTGGAAACATGGTCATGGAGTGGCCCATCTGCGCATGCCAGGCAACCGGCTGAGTCGGCGCTTTAGGATACCAAGCCGTGCGCCATCGCTTCATCTGATTGATTTCTTTCTCCTGAGCTTTGATAATATCCTGGGCCAGTTTGCGGAGTTCAGGACGTTTGGATTTTTGCAACACATCTTGTGCCATCGTTAACGCCCCCTCGTGATGGGGAATCATGGCATCAATAAATCGCAAATCATACTCAGCATCGGCAGGGCCTAAGTCCATCTCCATGTGATGCCCCGCCCCATGTTCCATGTTCCCGTGGTTCATGGTACCAGGAGTCACCGTTGGATTCGGGTTACTGGCACTGGTTACAGTTGGACTGGGTGCTTGCGTCTCGTTCTGAGCATTGGTGGAGCAGGCCGCCAGTGCCCCCGCAGTAGTAGCAGCCAGAGTGGCAATAATTAGCCCCAGAAATTGAGTCTTTCGCTTGGTTGGTTGCATGCAGTTGAACGTTCAGGATTCGGTAAAACGACTTTTCCCATTCTGCTCTCTCCAGTTGACTGGATAGTCAAGGTGAAAGAACGTTATTATTGCCAAATTTACTGGTCAGACTAACCTGTCAGACTAATTGGCCGTCAGGAAAATTGTGTGGGTCAGAGACGGACAAAATTTACCCCCCATCAATACCTGAATTGGGATCGCCATCAATCATTGATTGACTTACCGCTGGTACTGTTGTCCAGTGTTTCACAGAGAAATGAAATCAGGATGAAATTCCGCACTTAGGAGATTTCTAGCAAACAAAATACCTGTAAGGGCAGGTTTAGCAACAGAATGACTGGCTGATGCTACAGACTTGGGCAAAACCTGCCCCTGTCCCAGGTACATTTTTCTGGGAAACCGCCTTAGCACCTGGGTGGGAATTAAAATTTGGTCGCAACGGAAAAACTCTGCAACCGGCGATGCAGAATTGATATGGCGATCGCCAGCAACAAAATTAATAGGGGAATTCGTTCCAGACCCGCCCGATTGGCGATCCAACCAATAGCAGTGGGAATGATGGCCGCACCTAAACTAGCAACACTGGTGACGAAGCCGATCGCCGCAGGCACAACCGTTACGGGTACTCGTTGCGGCATTAACCAGATAGTGGTTGGAAAAACTGCGGCAATGGCAAACCCGATCAGGGGTAAACTCAGCCATTGGCCTGGGAACAACCACCAACTTACCAATCCTAAAACCAGCAACCCCAGGGAACCATTGACCAAACGCACGGCCCCTAAACGGTTCACCAGAATCCCCAACAAAACACGACCTACGGTAAACCCGAACCACATGGCACTGACGCTATAGCCTGCGATCGCGGCTGAAATGTCTCGACTGACATGCTGTACGGTATAGGTCCAGTTGCCTAATGAAGATTCGATGCCCACACCCATCATGAGGAATAGGCCAGAGAGCAACACAACGGGAGTTCTGAGGGCAAATCGGAGATTGGCGATCGCGTGGGTGCTGGACGATGCGGTGCGGCGCATCATGGGTGGGTAACGGGTAACAACGATCCAAATCACGCCCCCAATGAGGGAAGCACCAATGCTGGCAATCACGAGATAAATTTGCCGCCAGCTTAATCCCACCATAAGCAACGTGGTCACAATCGCTGGGCCAGATAATGCCCCTATTCCATAAAATGCATGTAATAGCCCCATCCACTTTGCATCCTGCTGGTCATCCACCATATAGGTGTTGATGCCTGCATCAATTAGACCAATGCCTAAGCCCAATAACGTTCCTACGGCAACCATGATGAACCAGGACGGAGCCAGTCCATAGATGGTTAAGGCGATCGTCATTGTGATGGCAGCAAACAGCAGCATGGGAGCCAACCCCAACCGACTGCTGATCAGGCTACTGCTAAAGGCGGCAATCACATAACCGGTGAGTTGGCTGACAAACAAAAACGTGACCGTCGCCGGGGTGAGATGAAACGTCGCCAGAATAGAAGGCAGCACAACACCCAGACCACTTTCGGCAATACCAATCGTAATGAACGCGTAGAAGGCGATCGCAATTCCAATCCACGCAGGCGATTGGGGATGGGGCAATGGACGTGAGCCCACGATTTAGACCTCACTTAACGATTGATTGGCTTAGCACTCACTGAAGCGTAACAGGCCCAATGTCATCCTCTGGCGATCGCCTGATTTTGTCATCATTCCTTTGACACGTTGATGTTATTGCCCAGCGAACCATGAGTAGACGCACCAAACCCGGATACTTTGTCTCATACCAATTTAAAGAGTACTGTGTGCCGATCCAACGGTTTGTCGGGGCGGGTTTAGCAGATGAAGTATCTGTTTTACCGACAGATCCCAGCAAAACCCACCCCTACCGGATCTGTCCCATTCGTAATTTTATTTGGTATCAACATTTTGCAATTTGATTGCAATTTGATTGCAATTTGAATTCCTGTAATTTGAATTTGTTAGGATCGCGGTTACTTTTCTCTTGTAACGCCCCGCCTCAAATCCTTTGTGGCTGACTGTCCGGGGGCAGGCTAATGTGCAATCAAACGAACATCGCACCTAATTTAATGAATGAAGGATGACAGGTTTTGAAGAATAAGCAGCATTACTTTCACTTTACGCTGGGCCTGGTGCTGGCTGTTGGCCTGCAATTACCAGCGATCGCCTTTGATATCAAACGGGACTATGAGTTTTCCACACCCTTGCCCCAAACCGGGCAGGTGACAATCCGGCAATCCCTGGGCGCACTTCCTGCGACAAAACTGTTCCAACGATGTCCCGGTAATTCTCGTCTGCAGGAGTTTGCTGAAAGCACCCGCTATCTCGTTATTGTTTGCCGCGATACCAGGAATAACTTGAAAAAATACTGGATTCAGCAAGAGAAGAAAACTGGTAAAATTCTACGCTTAACGGCTCAGGATCAACCGAACAGCCAACCCAGCGGTTGGGCCAAGGGCAATGAACAGTTTTTCCTGTATGCAGATGGCCGTGGACGCATCAATGCCTATTTAGAGGTTTACAACATGAAGAACCAGACGGGGTGGGCAGAGGCATTGCTTTATCACTACAGCCAATTCTACGATCGCCGCTAACCCGAAACAGGAATGTCTTTGGCAGCCCAGAGCAACCGACTAATCGTGCAAAGACGGGTGCTTACCCGTCGTATTTTTTAATTTAACCCATTTGTCCTTTAACCAGCCGCTGTCAGTATACACTGGGCAACCCGACCGATTTCTTTAGACCAGGCGTGGTCGGGAAAACGTAGGGAAAAAATGCCACCACTGGCTAACTGAACAACGTCCTCCGAAAGGGGTAGTACGCCTGCGACAACCGCATCGTAGGTTTGTTCCACCTGTTGTCGTAAATGATTGAAGTCCATACTGCTCAAGGCTTTGTTGACCACCAGAAACATCATCGGAACCTCTAGCTTCCGGGCAACATCAACCGTGACAGCAGTTCCTTGAAAGTCTTGATTATCGGGGCGCATGACCAGAATCAGAATATCAGAAACCGTAATCGATAGAAGCGTTTCTTCGTTCAAACCAGGATGGGTATCAATAAATAAATAATCGAGTTGCAAGGACTTGAGGAGTTCATCAAAGCCATCAAGCAACATATCCGTGCTGTAGCCTTCGCGAATAATGCGAGAAATATCAGCCGCTTTCATACTGGACGGTACCAGGTAAATCTTGCCACCCGGCACACTACTCTGGGACTTCAGCACATCACTGACATCGTGAGCCGCCTCGGTAATTCCACAACGTCCCCACAGGTAATCGTTTAGGGTATGGTTCACTCGTTCCTCATTCAGACCAAACAAAACGTGAATACCGGGCGATTGAATATCGGTATCCACAATACCAACCCGTTTTCCCTGACTGGCAATGAGGGTCGCAATGTTGCTCGTTGTATTTGACTTGCCAGTGCCACCCCGAAACGAGTGAATGGATACAACTTTTGCCATGAACGATCTCCTTGTGAAGATGAGAGTGAAGATGAACTTGAAGATTAGAGCATAATCATCAATATAAAAGATGTCATTGTCTGGATTGACGGCGATTTTTAGCCAGGTTGATTAAATCCTGAAAGTCCTCGGAATCGGTAATTTCTTGAACCTGCCGCTGCCGTTTTTCCTGATCAATTTCAATTTTGAGTTGGGCAACTTTCTGATGTAAGACCTCTTCGCGTTGCTGCACAGCCTTTACCATTTCCCGGATCGCTTTTGCCGCCGCCGCTTCAGCCCTGACTCCTTCTGTATCAACTTTCTCGATGTCTTGAATGGCCTCATTATAGGCTCCGTCAATAATCATGCGGGACCAAAGACTGAATCGTTCAATATACTCAGTCATATGCCGGGTGCGGCTGCTGAGGATTTGAATCACACAGGCGGAAAGAGCTGGTGATGTGTTCACCCGGTTCAGGAAGTCATGCCGACTAATCCGACCCAGTTGGCAGGCCCCAACCGCGATCGCATTTGCAGAGCGGGACTGCAAATCAAACAGGGCCAGTTCTCCCAACGTTTCCCCACTTGTGAGTGTATTTAAAGTGATTTCTTTACCATTCCGATCCAGGGTTGTAATTCGGATTTCCCCCGATTCAATCAAGTAAAAAGCATCCCCTGGGTCACCTTTGCGAAATAGATATTGCCCATCCGTTAACTGCACTGACTCGACAAGTCTTTCGAGCAGTTCTTTGTCTTCGAGTAAAAGGTTTCGCAACTGCTTCGCTGGTTCGATCATGGCTTTTGGGCGTATGCCTTAGTTGATTAGGTAGATTCCAGTCATGAACTGAGTCTTTAACATTCTAGTCATTAACTCTCATTAATCATTAACCCTAATTAGTCATTAACCCCCACTAATCAGGCGTGAATTAGTCCAGTACGCTAATAATTCGTTAGACATACTAAGTTGTTTGACGAGCAATCAATTGGGCGAATAAACCATCTGTCTGGGCTGCTAATGTGTCAAAACTTCCCTGTTGCACAATCCGGCCCCCGGCCAATACATAAATGCGATCGGCGTTGCGGATAGTACTCAAGCGGTGAGCAATGACGACACGTGTCACTTTCAAGCGATCCAGGCTTTCACTGACAATGGCCTGGGTGCGGTTGTCCAACGCACTGGTCGCTTCATCAAACAACAGAATACGAGGTTTTAGCACCAGCGATCGAGCAATAATTAACCGTTGCCGCTGCCCTCCTGACAGGTTCGTCCCCCCCTCACTAATCACCGTATGCATTCCCATTGGCATAGAGCTGATATCATCGGCAAAACCTGCCATCCTGGCTGCTTCCCAGGCTTCATCCATCGTCACCTGGGCACCCGAAGAAATATTCTCAAATAGTGATGCCGTATTGATGCGAGCATTTTGGAGAACGACCCCAATCTGGCGACGCACAGCATAAACGTCTAACCCAGCAAGATCCTGCCCGTCGTAATAGACGGTGCCTAACTCCGGCACATCAAAGCCCAAAAGCAACCGAAAAATCGTTGACTTGCCACTACCGGACGGCCCAACCAGGGCAATAAACTCACCAGGGTCAGCATGAATGCTTACATCATCCAGGGTCAGGGGGCCATCGGGGCGATAGCGAAACACCACATGGTCAATTTCAATTTTGCCCACCAGTCGCCCCGGATCTGCTTTATCAAGGCTGACTTCGGGCATTGCCTCCAGAATTGGTTTAGCCCGTTTCCAGAGGGGAATGATTGATAGAACGTTCAGAATCGTGCTGCTCAGGCTGGTCGTACCACTAATAAATGTGCCGAAGGCGGAACTGAAAGCCAGGAAGGTACCCGTGGAAAAACCATCCGAATCTCCCTTGGCATCACCCTTTAACAAACCAATTACAAACCAGAAGAGTACCGCTGAAGTAATGGTTGGCATGATGGTGTTGAATAATGCCATCAGGTCTTCGACGAACTGAGTGCTGAGTTCTAGCTTGACCTGTTTACTGTATTTTTTACTCCAGTAGGCAAAGGCCCGTTCCTCGGCACCAGCAACTCTAAGTTTCGAGATTCCATTAATTAATTGCACCATCGTGCCAAAGATGAGACCCTGCATTTCTAACAAGGGGCGTTGCTTTTGGAGGATTAAGATCCCCGAAATGATGGTTACGATCAGGGAAATCACAGCAACCGCGATCGCCACCATCGCCAGCTTAAAACTGTAGTAAATGAGCAGCCCCAGATTGAGCAACGAAAAGAAACTGGTAAAGAGTGTGCGGAGGGTAGTAGTACTCAGTTGTTGTCGAATTTGACTAATGCCCGTTACCCGTGACTGTAAATCTCCGGTAGAGTACTGGCGAAAGAACGAGATGCGCAGATTCAGCAGTCTATCCCACACTGCGGACTGGGTCGTAGAGTCAGAAGCCATTTCCGATCGCATGCTGGCAAACGATTGGGAGAGCTGAAACATCGCCGAACCAAAAGCCGCCGCAACCAACCCTAAGCCCAACTGCATCAACAGGCCGCGATCGCTATCGGGAATGGCAGAGTCTACCAGAATTCCTGTTGCCTGCGGCACAACCATCCCCAGTAATGACCCCAAAATTCCCACCACCAGAATGGTCACCAGATCCCAAAAGCGGCCCCTGGAGGCAAATCGAATAATGTCGAGGGCCTTACTAAAGTGATCGGGTAGGGGCCGGTAAAACATTACCGCCTCCGGGGACAACACCGCATCCACACTCGCGTCAACTGGCGTTCGTGTAAGAGTTTCAGGGTCAAACAATTCGTAACGAGTCGCCTTCACCGGCAGCAGGGCCACGGGTTTACCACCATCCTTCCGGTAAGCCAGCAGTGGGCCACCATCCTTGTGCCACCAATTCGCCCGCAGCAACACCCGTCGATCACGCAGCCGGGACGCTCGGACGATACCATCTAGAGGGTCTTTCAACCGACTAAAATCTTCGGAGCGGGCCGGTGGTCGAATCGGTACGCCCAGGGAATGTCCCACTGCACCCATCGCCACTAACAGCGGGGTGCCCTCCATTGGCACAAACGTTTTCCGTGGTGCCAGTAAGGAGGCCAGTTCACCCAGAGCCGCTTCCGTGACCTGTCGATTGAGGGTTTCCTTGCGTTGAAATTGTTCGCGGATGGCATTGGCTTCGCGTTCCTGCATCAACGCCATGCAGCGAAGGGTAAAACCGTGCAAGGTATCCAACCCCAGCAATAACGTATCTGCATGGGGAACGGAAATAGCAGTTTGGAGCAGGAGTTGACTGTCCTCAGTGGCCCGGAGCCACATCCGTCCACTAATGGGTATCGCAGGCGTTGTCGGAGTTACCGGGAATGCGTCTCCGCCCATCCATTGCAGGCTTCCCTGCTGCACCTCAGCCCAGATCACCTGGTCATCAGTGGGTTGAAAAGCCTCACCGGCCTCAATGTCAATGGCTTGCTGTAGAGCCTGCTCCCGGTGCCAGTCGTCTAACAGTGCCGTACTATAGCCGGGTTGGTTGGGCATTTCGATCGCACTGCCCAGGTGCTGTACCCAGTTTTCCAGCAGTCCAATGACCTGAGAGTTGCCCTGAGTCATCGACCGGGCCAAACTGACCCGTGACACCCTTAACAATTCGGTGTCTTCCATCGGCACTGCCAACAGTCGATACCCTGTTCCCTCAATGGGCGCAACTCCCCAGGCTGCTGCCCCCGGCTGGATACTAAACAGATAGTGGCGTACACCTGCTTCCCCATTGGCAACTTCAATGGCGAAGATTGCCAAAGCCCCCGATCGCACGAACCAAATGACATCCGGCTCTGTCAGATCAATCGGTTGATTTGCCTTAGCGGAAAAGGGCGTGCCCTGTAAATTGATGAGACTGGCTTGGTCAAGCATCGGTTCGTGTCCTAAAGTGATTCTCCTTCTACCCGAATCAGGTGTGAGTAGGGCCCTTCGGTTTGCCACATGGCATCGTGGGTTCCCCGCTGCACCACTTTTCCCCGATCCAATACGATAATTTCGTCGGCATCCCGAATGGTGCTTAAACGATGCGCCACAATCAAACAGGTACAGCCGCGCCGACGTAAGTTTTGGTCAATAATTTTCTCGGTTTCCGTATCCAGGGCACTGGTTGCTTCATCCATGATCAGGATCGTCGGGTTGGTCACCAGGGCGCGGGCAATTTCTAACCGCTGACGTTGACCACCGCTCAAATTCACCGCTCCTTCCAACAAATCAGCATCATACCCACCCGGATTGGATAACACGACATCGTGAATGGCAGCATCTTGACACGCCTGTACCAGATGATGGTCTGGGATCGTGGCATCCCATAGAGTCAAATTCTCCCGGATACTGCCACCGAATAACAAAATCTCCTGCTCGACCATCGCGATCGAGTTGGTGAGGATAGGACGGGGAATGTGCGATCGCGGCTGTCCATCAAAACAGACCTCGCCCGACCAGGCATCGTACAAACCGGAAACTAGCTTTGACACTGTTGATTTACCAGAGCCACTACCGCCTACTAATGCCACCCGTTGCCCTGGCTTGATGGTGAGGTTGAAATCTTCAATCAGAGGCGGGTTAACGGTGGAATAACCAAAGGTGACATGGCGCAACTCGACATGGCCCTTGAGCTTGGGAACGGCGTACTCAATGGCGGGTCTGGCACTGCCGTTGGTGGTGGCGTTATTCGTATGCATGTCTGCGACTTGCTGATCAACCGGGTTGCGCAGCACATCGTCCAACCGCACCAGATCGCCCTCCAGTTCTTGCAGACTGCTACCAAAACTGACCAGGCTATTCACTGGACTCTGGAAACTCCCCATGATGGATTGAAACGCTACCAGCATCCCGATACTGAGGGCACCATCCATGACCCGCAAGCCACCCACGATTAACACGAGGGCAGTGGTTAAAGCTGAGAGCAACGTCGGCAGGACACCCAAAAATTGGTTCGTAACATCCAGTTCTTGCTGGGCATTCATAGCCTTGGCGTAGTAGCCAGACCAGCGCGCAAAGAAGGCCGACTCTAACCCAGAGGCTTTAATAGTTTCCATACTTTGCAGGCCAGCGATCGAAGCACCCGCGACCTTACCTTGCTCCTGCGCCAGGCGCATGTTGGTATCGACCCGTTGACGGGAAACCCAGCGCAATGCCATTACATTAACCACGGCAAAGAACACACCAATCGCTGTCAGTACCAGGTCATACTGCACCATTACCACCAGATAAAAAACGAGCATGATGGTATCGATGACAGTGGTTGCCAGGCGACCTGAGAGGATATCAGCCACATTATTATTGAGACCGATACGGTTACTAATTTCGCCCGCGTAGCGTTGGGCATAGAAACTGGCCGGTAAACGCAGAATGTGCCAAACAAAACGGCTGGCCATGCCCACAAATAATTTGATTTTCAACTTACGCAGATAGCGAAGCTGGAACAGGGTTAACAGACCTTGAATCAAGGTGGTAATGACCATCCCCAAAATTAAGGGTCGCAACCAGTCAGAACGACTTTCGATGAGAACATTATCGACAAAGATCTGGCTAAAGACGGGAACAACTAATTTGGGTATAACCAGCAGGAAACCAGCCAGCAGGCAGTAAAGCAGAATGGGAGTTGATCCTTGTAACCGGTTGATCAGGGCTGGCAGCAAACCCGGTTTCCGCCCACCTGGTTGAAAATCGGCACCCGGCTCCATGAGGAGGACGACGCCGGTATAGGCTTCGTCAAATTCCTGAAATGAGACAGTTCGGGGGCCAACGGCGGGATCATTCAGATAAACGCGATCGCGCTCAAACCCCTCCACCACCAGGAAGTGGTTGAAGTTCCAATACACGATGTAGGGCGGGGAAAGTTCCTGGAGCAATTCCAAACTCTTCTTAAACCCCTTCGCATCCAGACCATAGCGGCGGGCCGCCTTCAGCATGTGGGAGGCTTTACTACCATCGCGGGAAACGCCGCATTCCTGCCGTAGTTCGGCTAAGGGCACAATCCGCCGATAATGGCCCAACATGATTCCCAGGGCCGCCGCACCACACTCGACCGCCTCCATTTGTAACAGAGTAGGAGTTCTGACACGGGGATGTTGTTTTTTGAGCGCGGGAGGTGAAACAGTCATGGGTGCCAGTTTAGTAAATGCCGATCAGTAAATGCCAATAAATGAAATGCCAGTTTAGTAAATGCCAGTAAATGATCGCAGGATCGGGAAAATAAAGGTGATCGGTGCCCGTTCCTCAACGACAACCCGTGCCGTGGTGGTGGTACCGGATGTCATGGTTAATTGGGGCCCTTTGGAGGATGACCATTCATAACCACTGGCATTGGCTGTATTGGCCTGTAACTGGGCGGTCACTTCCATTTGAGGGCCACTGGTGGATAAGGCTTTAGCGAGTTCGGCATTGCCTAACAGGCTGATGGCTCCTTCCTGGGAGACTGGAAACGCCGAGACAGAGCTGACAGTGCCAACAATGCCACCAAAGCGTTCCCGTTTCACCGTTTGAGGTGTCACTTGAATTTGCATATCGGGTTTGATTTTTTTGCCATCGGCGACGGGAAAGTAGGTGACAGCTACCAGTGGGCTATTCGGATCTTCCGCGGCGATCGCGCCAATTCGCGTCCCTGCTGCCAACAACTGGCCGGGAGAAACCGACAATTCCAGCACTCGCCCATTGTAAGGGCTAATAATTTTGCTCTGATTGTTGAGTTGGAGTGTGAGTTGGGCGATCGACCGTTGTACCTCTTTCACCTGGTTCTGGCGATTGGCCGATGCTTCAAAATCCTGCTGATCCAACGCTTTTTCGCGGCTAGCTAATTCCTGCAACTGGGCTTCAAGGGAGGAAATTGAACTCAGGTTTTGTAAGTAGGAACGGCGAGTGTCAGTTTCACGGGTATCTAATTCCTTGAGTTGGGCTTCCAGATCCCTGACCTGGGCAAGGTTATCGAGATACTGCTGTTCTGCTTGCAAGGACACATCATCCGTAATGACCTGATCCCTTAACAGTTTTTGACGACTCTCCATCCGTTGTTTCAGCACCGGATT
>CAZGDE010000194.1:5191-12782 GCA_964524315.1 uncultured bacterium | reverse complement strand
CAGGGTCATGGGTTAACCGGGAGACAAAATCTTCCCTTTGCCGGGCAATCCAATCTCGCTCATCAACGCTGTGCTTCAATCGCAGTAGCGATCGCACGCGCGCCACTAATTCATCAAACTCAACCGGCTTCCGAATAAATTCATCTGCCCCGATATCTAACCCTCGGGAAACACTAGGTTGATCGTAAGCAGTAATTAATAAAATCGGCAGAAACGGTAGACGAGTGTTTTCCCGGATTCGGCGGGTCACCTCGTAGCCATCCATTTCGGGCATCATCACATCCAACAGCAACAAATCGGGTGGCGATTTTTCTATGTATGCCAGAGCCTCTGGCCCACTGTTGGCAATATCAATGTGATAACCCTCTTCACGTAATAGGGTTTGGATTAAAAAACAATTATCAGGTAAATCATCAACCACCAGAATTCGGTCGGGTTTGGCTAGCCTGGATGATGATGCTGAACTCATGGTGATGGAAGAAATTGGTTTACTTATGTTAAATTTGCTCTGCCAAAAATTAAGGGTAATTAGAGAATTTCTTGTTTTAGCCAAGATCAGGCATGAATTTCTCTTTTTAACTAAAAGGCCACAAAAAGGAAAATAACCTTATCAAATCTACAGGATCACCTAATAGCAGGCTTCATTCCAGGGGAGGATCCCCCGGAAACCAAAGAATGCCCTGATTTAAGAGTTGACATGACAAGATGGCTGAAGGACATTGCTGTGCCTGTTTTAGAGAAATACGTAGCAGTCCATCATGTTCGTGAACAACCTATGTTCCCATCCCCCTATATTCCTTTTAGGAAATAAGGCTAGAATAATCGTTAAACAAAAGGGCGATTAAACCAGGTTTGGGCAAAGGATTTTTAATATAAGTATTGTGGGATAAATGTTTTGGGCGCGGTGATCGCCGCCCACTGTAGAGTTGGCTGAAACCATGTCTGTCTTGTTATCATCACCGTCACTGTCAGCCGCTCAAGTGCAACAACTTTCGCCCACAGCCCTAGCGTACCTAGGCGACTCAGTGTACGAACTTTATATTCGCCAATATTATCTATTTCCGCCCAAGCGTTCCCATGCTTATCATCATCAGGTGGTTGCCCAAGTGAGGGCCGAGCAGCAAGCATCACACTTACAAGCTCTCTTTCCCCATCTCACCTCAACTGAACTTGATCTAGTGAAGCGTGGGCGCAATGCCACCACTGGTAAACCAAAACGAATTGATCTAGCCACTTATCAGCAAGCCACTGCTCTAGAAACATTAATTGGCTATCTCTACCTCACCGATCCCGAACGTCTTACTGAACTTTTAAACCGACTCGTGCTTGCCCCATCGCCAAAACCAAGCAAAGGGGATTTAACTGAACCACTGCTTTCTCAGCCTCCAGTTTGCGAGACTGGTTCGGTCGTTTTGCCACCAGGCAATTAGTGCTTGTTTTAGTCAATGACTTCCCTTTAGCTGCTCTACTGACTTTTGCGTTTGATTCCCAGTACCTTCTGACAAGTAGTACCAGAGGGGTTGGGAAGTGCCTCATTGTCTGCTTACCCATGTGAATGCCATGAACTTCAAGAAACCTAACTTCAATTCTTCCAACCAACCCCGGCGGCGACGGGCAGCCAAGCCTGGCGAGCAGCAAGGAAGTTCGTATAAACGTCGTCCAGTGATTAAATCGTCCAAATCTGACTCGACGGCTAAACCAATCTTAAAGCCTGGCAAACCTGGCAAATCAGAGTCATCGCATCGCTCACCCGTACCCGATGACAATGCTCCCCGCAAACCGGAGAAGTTACGGCGTTCGGCCATCAAGGGCCATAGCAGAAATCATGGCAAAAACTTGGAGATGGGGCGATCGCCAGTAGCGAGCGCACCCTCCCGATCCCCAATGTCCAACGCAGAGGATACTGACAGCGATCTAATTTATGGACGGCATCCGGTGCTGATGGCATTAGAAAGTCAACGTAATCTTAATCGAATTTGGATTACGTCCCGTCTACGGTACGATCCCCGTTTCCACGCGCTCTTACTTCAGGCGAAAGCAAATGGTACGGTCATTGATGAAGTAGAGCCTCAGCGACTTGACCAATTAACTCACCGTGCGAACCATCAAGGTGTTGCGGCCCAGGTTTCTGCCTATGAATATAAGGAACTGGGCGATTTGATCAGTGCTGCCAAAGCAGCAACAGAACATCCCGTTCTGATCATTGCCGATGGTATTACCGATCCCCATAACCTGGGTGCTATTATTCGGACGGCAGAGGCCATGGGTACGCAAGGTTTGGTTGTGCCACAGCGACGGGCTGTTGGGGTGACGTCGACTGTGATTAAAGTCGCAGCAGGGGCACTAGAAACTTTTCCTGTTGCCAGAGTTGTGAACCTCGGTCGGGCCCTGGAAGAACTAAAAACAGCAGGCTTCTGGATTTATGGCACTGCGGCTGATGGCAGCCAACCTGTTCATACGGTACAGTTTTCTGGGCCAGTCGCTTTAGTGATTGGTGCCGAGGGCGAGGGACTCAGCCTCACGACCCAGCGCGGTTGTGATCACCTAATTTCAATTCCTCTGTCTGGTAAAGTGCCTAGTTTGAACGCATCTGTCGCTGCTGGTATGGTGCTATACGAAATCTACCGTCAACGTTGGGCTAATGTATGGCATCTCAATGGATTAGAAAACCCTATATCCTTGAAAAAAAGTAGCGAAGTATAACAAAATTTGAAGGATAAATACGGATAATCGAGTCATCTGCTGGTAGGTAACCACAGAGCCTTTCCAAAACCTGGGTGTAAGAAAGCGTTGGTTTTCTTACACCCGACGCAAGAAAACCAGAGGTTTTCAAGCACACACTTATTAGACCATTGGTAAATCGGCAGAGAAACCATGCAAGAATTTTTGACAAACCTGTTGAATCTGTTCGGGTTAGCCTGGTGGGTTGAAATTAAGACCGAAAATCCTCGCTGTACCTATTTCTTTGGCCCTTTCAGTGGTGCAAAGGAAGCAACAGCAGCACAAAGTGGTTACGTCAGCGACCTGGAACAAGAAGGTGCTCAGGGCATTACCGTTGAAATTAAGCGTTGTAAACCCGCCAGATTAACGGTGACCGACGACCTGGGGGAAAAGACTAGCCAGAGACTTAATAGTGCCCTAAGTGGACAACTTTAGTAGACTTCCTGTGGAGGGAATAGTTGTGGTTGATCGATACGAGTTAAATCGGTAGTGATCGCCCCAAGAAGTCTACTGTCTCTGGCTAGAGACCAGTTCCGCCTCCATCGATAGTTATGTCTGGTTGTAGTAATGCCAGGTTTGCTCGTGATTTTCATGCTGGTAATTACTTATTAGCGACTCTCACCTCGCTAGCCAGAAACCAATTACCGGCCCGGTTAATGTTGCCCTCAGCGTAAACTGGTTGCCCATCTGGCAGGTTGGCCATTATCCGGTTAACAAGTGGGCAGAGGGTAACCAGTTTCATTGATATCTGCTTGCCCGATTTGGTTTCGGGCAGTTCAATTAGATAGTTTTGGTCGCTGACCCGCTTGAATATTCCGCTAATTTCGCTGTTAACAGCAGCGCCCGTCTGATCTCGACTCGCTTGACCAATGGATACTGCAACTGACTCCTTATAGTCCAAGGGACAGTTACCATTCGTTGGGTAGGTTTCTGGATGATCCAGGTAGTAACTTTGCCAGTAGTACCAATCTGGATGGTGAGTGGGTAAGTTAAACAGGGGAACGACCGCAGCGGGAGCGATCGGATCATTCAAAAGCGCATCCTGTAGAGTTCTGACATCAAGTTCATGGGGTTGACAGTTAGCTTCCACACATAATGCTGCAGCCATACCTGCCGCTTGACCGATCCCTAAAACTAATGGCTGTAACCGGGTGGCACCATTTGCCATATGGGAGACAGAAATATTTTTCTCACATACCAGCAAGCCTGTTGTCGACTGGGGGATCAGGCTACCGTAGGGAATAGTGAACGGAGTGCCTGTCCAACGTCCACCCCATCGCAGGGATTTGGGCGCTAGCTGGATGTCACCGCTAGGATAGTGATGGTCGTTAGGATAATTACCGATCGCAATTGCGGTACAGCGATTCTCAACGACCGTGCATCCTGCCGCTGTCACCCCAACGGGTAAAGGCGCAACCCAACTGCCAGCCGGGGGCAGGATGTCCTGTTCTTTAACAGTTACCTGGCCTTTGAGGCGTCGGCTTTCACGAAAGTAGGGATGGATCGCATAGGCCCCTCCACCCAGAGATCGAGGCATGTGGGGAAATGTTGCCTCTGCCAATCCATAACGACGGCCCAATTGAGATTGGATAAAGTGGGCAAAACCCTGGGTATGCCAAAGACTTTCTTGCAAAAACTGTTGTCGGGCTGCATCTGATTCAATCAGTCGTTGAATTCCCTCACCGTAGTCATTTCCATGCTTGGGCCAGTTGATCATGAAACGGTTGTTCGGCAACTGGCCATATTGCAGAAATTGCGTTGGCCCATAGTTTTCCCAGGCACCCACAAAGCGGTCGGGATCGTAGTTGGGTGGTGCGGGGATGATAGGCACACCCTCGTCTGCCCCGTAGTCCTGCAGAACCACCACCCAGGTAGGCACCTGGACGGGATATTGCTGCATGAGCGGGTTAGGAGTAACCGGCGCACTGGGTTCGCCAAATTCTGCTTGCAATTCCCAGCCCCAACGGTGAGGTACCTCTGCCAGGGCCAGCAAATCGCCCAGTTCGGTTCCGTCCAGCGTGATCTGGGCACGCACGGTCATATCGGGAAAGCGCACACCCGTAATTCGATCATCCCGGCGTAAAACTTCCACAGGTACCTGTCCAGTAATCCACTGAAGGTTGGGTAGTGCAGCAACCCAGTCAGCGAAAATTCCTGCCCCCAAGGCGGGATCGTAGGTAAAAAAACTAACCCAGGCGTGATCCAATCCTTGGGGTTGACGGTGGTATAGCTGTCGCAGAAAATCACCCCAGATACCCGTTTGCCATGCCAGCAACTCGTTGCCATCGGGAGCCGCCACGCCAGCACTGGTTAACATACCACCCAACCAGTTGAACTCACTGACCAGGATAGTCCTGGCTCCCCGACGAGCAGCCTGAATGGCGGCAGCCGTACCACCGGTGCCGCCACCCACAACTAAAACATCAGCCTGATGAATGTCGTGCATTGGATTCTTTACAGACCTTCTAATGCACTCCCAGCACGGAACTTGCCGACGAAGCGTTTGCCATTGGTGTAAACCATCGTGCCACGGCCATCGGGTTTGCCATCACGCAGTTCGCCAGTGTAGCTCTTGATGCCACTGGTAGCAGGAAACGTGCAGGTACCTTTACCGCTTAATTGACTACTGTAAAACCGACCGCGACAGACAACCCCTTCATTCGTTGTCAACGTTCCCTGGCCATTCACCTGCCCCAGATAAAAGTCACCTTTGTAGGTGTTACCACGATACTGAATTGTTCCTTTGCCATGGGGCTGACCGGCGATTAGCGTTCCTTCGTAGCGATCGCCATTTGACATTACCAATTTTCCTTTGCCAGAGTAACTACCTTCCCGGAAGTTACCTGTATAGGTACCCGCATAAACGTTGTTGCTCCACATGGCCAGGGTACCTGTCCCATGAAATGAACCATCGCGGAATGTACCTTCATAGCGAGTACCATTCCTGAATGAATAGATACCCCGGCCATTGGGTACGCCATTACGAACCTGCCCCTCGTAACGATCATCATTTTTGTAAACAAATGTGCCGGAGCCATTGGGTACCCCGTTTACAATTTGCCCCCGGTAATAGTTGTACGTTTGCCCAACTACAACCAGCGAATTCTCAGCACTACTATCTGGAAAAACACAGATTCCGTTGCCGGTTCGTGCCTTGAAATTACCTTCACAGACCGCACCGTTATCAAGAATAATGGTTGCGGCCTGAGCCGACAGGGGTTGGCAGATTGTCATTGCTGTGCTGATGGCGGCAGTAGCAGCGATGGTGATCCCTAATTGCTGAAACGCAGAAGACATATGACTACTCCGGGCGAAAGTTACTGATAGTTTCGAGCTAAATGCAAGCAGTGCAAGAATAGCAACAGGGGCAAATGCATTAATTCCTAAAGCTCTTAAATGGTTAGCACTTACGGAATCAGCTAACGGTTAGTTCCATTAACCCAAATGTAGAGTTCCCTCCCCTTTGAAGGATATTAACAAAATCGCTAATTATCATAAAAAAGCGAACCGCGATCAAAAGTTGATGGCTGAATTAACACAAGCGTTTATTCGCCGGTGGATTACAGCGAGCGATCTTAAACCACCTGGAAGAATAAGCAGCAATGTGAGAACAAATGAGAGGAAAATTCATCCAGAGCTTTTCTCACAATTCAGTCTCACAATTCAACTGGTTCCCACAAGCTAACCAGAATGCGATTGCCGACAACCAGTTAGCTAAAGGGCTAAAAAAATCTTCAATAACTAACACTATGCCAGATTTTTAGTCAACTTTAACCCTTTCCTGTTTTCGGCTGACTGATTGGCTTAAGGGGTCGTGTGTCTATTCGGCTCAATTTTTCCCAGTATCCGCTCTAGCGATCGCGTCAAGACTTCAATTTCGCTATCACTCATCTGGTCGGCAAAGTATGAGGCAATGCCATTGGCATAAACTGTCCACATTTTTTGACGGAGAGCCAACCCCTCATCGGTGATGACAGCGAAAGCACCCCGGCGATCGCTGGGACATCGTTCCCGACAAATCAGCTTTTCGGCTTCCAGGCGATCCAGGAGTCGGGTTGTATTACTTCGGGTGAGTAGGGATTGTTCTGCTAATTCGTGCAGGCGCAACTTGTGATTGGGCGATCGCTCCAAAGCCCAGAGCACACTGTACCAGCTCAGAGGCGGCAACTTTGCTGCGGCCAAATCTCGCTCAATCAATTCCGTCACCAACACGTAGGACGTGAGAAACAACCTCCAGGCAACACCCCTGGCTTCATCTAGTCGGGTCGACATGGCTTGAGCCTCTCAAAAGTAGCTGCAATTGCAACGATATTTAAAGTTTCACCCGAAATAGTTGCAGGTGAAACTATCCAATGTTATACCTATATGCAGACTAGTTGCAAATGCAACCATTTTAAAAGCAATTACAGCGAATGCGATAGTTCTTACTTGAATTATCCCCTGTCGCTGGCTTGCTTCTCAACATAATTGATTCAGGAGATTCCCGATGAACCGCATTATTGGTACTGGCCTTTTCCTATTAGCACTGATTGTGGTAGGTACGCCTGCGGCAAAAGCAGAAACCCGTATAGAACGGCAACTGCAACAAACCCATTCCCCTACAATCGGCAGCAATGTTACTGTGCCGCCCAAACCATTACCCGTTTCGCTGATGCCATGGTCGGTTAATGAATCAGGCGGCCGTCCAACCATTGCACCCCTTTCTGAGCGTGATCGCTTGATTCAGGAACGGTTTTTACTCCAATTAATTCCCGCACAGCCGCATTAATTCAGAAACGTTTGCGATCGCTTCCAATAAACACCCGATTGGGTGAGCAATTCTTCCCGGTTTCTTCTCGATTGCTTCTTACTCTGAAACTACTGACTCCAG
>CAZGDE010000194.1:0-5181 GCA_964524315.1 uncultured bacterium | reverse complement strand
AAGCAATCGCTCTGAACGTCTTTTACCAACCATTTCACCACCGCTTCGCACACCTGCAAGGAGATTGATTATGCAACGCCTCATTACCGCTGGTTTAACCGTTTTATTAGTTTCGTTCGTGGCACCGGGTACCCAGGCCCAAACCCGGATTGAGCGTCAACTGCAACTGACCCATCCGAGTCAAACTGCTACAACCGAGACAACCCAACCAACCACATCTGCCCAAAATAAAGCAAATGCTGGTGATGATGCGGTCAAACCAGAGGCAAAGTCACTGTCATCCCAACTTTCTGAACGCGATCGCCTGGTGCAAGAGCGGCAACGACAAATCCTCATCCCCGTTCAGTAGACAACAGTGTGAAGATCGTCAAATTAACGTAATTCTTTCTGAAAGGTTTGGAACAACATATGATGCCAACGACGCCCCATCAAGTTGAAGCTGCTTTTGAAATGCATCAGCCCCAGGGACAATTACCCCAAATGGCCCTGATGCAAATGGTTATGGGCTATTGGGTTTCACAATCCATTTATGCTGCTGCCAGGTTGGGAATTGCGGATTTATTAAAGAGCGGTGAGCAATCCTATCAGCATCTAGCAGCCATCACCAATACCAATGAGCAGGCACTCTATCGGTTGCTGCGCGCACTTGCCAGTGTGAGAATTTTTGCAGAAACCACACCGGGTACGTTTGCGATGACTCCATTGGCTACCTTTCTTCAAAGTGGCACGCCTGGCTCAGTCCGTAATGTTGCAATTATGATGGGCGATCGCGAGCATTACAGCAGTTGGGGCAACATTCTGCATAGTATTCAGACCGGTGAAAGTGCGTTTGACAACCTGAATGGCATGAATATTTTTGAGTATTATGCTCAAAATCCTGCACCTGCTGCAATTTTCGACCAGGCAATGACGGGGTTTTCAGAAATGGAAGGGGCGGCAGTCGTCGCCGAGTACGATTTCTCCTCCGTTCGGACCCTGGTTGATGTGGCTGGTGGGCATGGCAGCTTACTGGTATCCATTCTTAAAAGCCAGCCACAGATGCGCGGAATTTTATTTGATATGCCCGATGTGATTGAACGGGCAACACCACAAATTGCGGCCAGTGGTGTGGGCGATCGCTGTCAACTGGAGGCCGGGAGCTTTTTTGAGTCTGTACCAGTGGGGGCAGACGCCTATATCTTGAAACACATCATTCACGATTGGGATGACGAACGAGCCTGTGCGATTCTGCAACAATGCCATCGGTCAATGACCGACGACGGTCGGGTACTGGTAGTAGAACATGTTATTCCCAACGGCAATGAACCCTTTGTTGGTAAGTTGCTGGATGTGAATATGCTGGTCATGTGTCCAGGAGGCAAGGAACGTACCGCTTCTGAGTATCGAGCATTATTTGATGCAGCTGGATTTGAACTAACCCAAATTGTGCCAACCTCTGCCCTTGTGAGTGTAATTGAAGGTCGGCGGAAGTAGCCTCAACCAACTGCAGCACCTATTGAGGGCAATGTGTGCGGCAACGATGATTGATTAATTCCATTTCCTTGAGGTCTGGTAACAGATCATCTAAACAGATCATCGTCGGGGCGAACGACCGTTCGCCCCTAAAATTCTATGCTTTTGTCACCGCATGTCATATCCCTAAAGGTACTAGGCGTCGCTCCTGACAGGAAGAAATCTTTACCCGTTGTAGCTCTATCCATTTGGGGATTTCGGGTTGCAGCCCAATTAGCTAGGCTGCAAGCATGGCAACGAATTGGGAGAATGTACGATGCGAGATCAGGCAGAACAGGAATTTACCAGTCCCACCGATCGGGAAGATTTAGAAGCGGCCCTCCATAACTATGGCGCACCCGTTGAAGATGAGGATGAAAACGAGCTGGATGGTGATATTGATCGGGACAGCGATGCTGTGGTAGAGGACATCCCACAGGCATATACAGAGTCCTATGGTACGGGTGTACACGACCTACCAGGCTACAACGAAGGTGGCCGAACTATGGCACGACGACAACGCCAGTTCAATGAAGCGGATGCCATTCTCACGGGTGGGGATATTGATGCCAACTATGAACAGGCAAACGCAGTTGGTGATGAGGCTGTCGGTGGTACCGTTGCCACCCCTGACCAGGACATCGTGGAAGAACTGGCAGCAGCGGTCGGGCTAGAAATGCATGATGGCGAGTTTCTCCATACCAATGACATTCTGCTACGTCGGGATGATACCCGTTGGGAGCTAGACCCCAAATCCTCGGAAGATTACCAGGAACGCCGCAGCGATGAAGACATGCCAGTTTAGACGGGTATTAGTCCACTGATTCAGACAGTCATCGGGGCATCACCATCACGATTTGGCATTGAACTGCTTAAGGCTTGTGCCCCTACTAAAACTTTTATCCGGCAGGAGGTGGAATGACTTGAGTACTGCGAGTTGCCGCGTCATAAACAATCCAGCCAACGGTATCACTTAATTCAGTCTTGTTTTCAGTAACCCGAAAGCGGAGTTTTTCACCACCCCGTAGCTCGATCGCAAAATCCGCCTTGTCGGTATAAACCACCTTGAACCCGCGATCGCGCAGACAATACTGTGCCCAAGCCTTCAAGGTATGTTTCGCTGGTTCGTAAGGAATAGGCGGTTTATTGAATACGTCCTGAACGACTGTTAGCCATTGCATAGGTTAGCAAGAGATAGGGAATAGGGAACTGAAGAATCGAATCCTGATTTTAGTGGCTTTCGGGTTTGTAGTCGCGTAACATCAGAGCTTCTACTGCCGTCTTGGGAGTGATTGCACCGTTGAGCAGCAAGTTGACCTGGTGGGAAATGGGCATAGTAATACCTCGCTGCGTTGCCAGTTTGAGTAGCACATGGGTTGTGTTGACTCCTTCGGCGGTGCCTTCCAGGTGGGCAATGATATCAGCGAGAGATTTTCCTTGCGCCAGTCCATACCCCACCTGATAGTTACGGCTCAGGTCACTGTTACAGGTTGCCAGCAAATCACCCAAACCAGACAAACCATAGAAGGTTTCTGGCTTTGCCCCCCAGTAGGTACCAATCCGAATGATCTCAGCCAGTCCCCGTGTGACGAGAGCCGCTTTCGCATTCGTGCCTAATTGTAGACCGTCACAAGCTCCTACCGCGATCGCAATCACGTTTTTCAACGTCCCGCCCAGTTCCACCCCCAGAACATCGGCATTGGTGTACACGCGAAAGTTGGCAGACGACAATGCTAACTGCACCATTTCGGCAGCCTGCTGGTTTTCACTGGCAACCACTGTCGCGGCGGGTAAGCCTTGCTGAATTTCCTTTGACAGGTTAGGCCCGGACAATACCACCACGGGCTGTTCGGGAAAGGCGGTCTGCCAGATTTGAGAGGGCAATAGGGGCAACTGGGCCTCACTCCCCGAATCTGGATCCAGTCCTTTTGTGGCAGTGACGAAAATAGTTTGCGGCGAAATGGACACTGCCTGCACCTGCTCGACAACTGACCTGACGCCTTTCATTGAAATGGCAGAGATAACGATATCTACCCCATCCAGAACGGTTTGCAGGTGATCATCACTGTTGCGAGACCACAACCGCACCCCATGACCCTTCGCACTTGCCACCCCGGCTAATGCCGTTCCCCAGGCACCAGCACCAACAATGGCGATCGTCAATTGGGCAGAATGGCGAGAAAGCTGGGGAAGTTGCATCGGACAGACGATAGGGAAACAGGGTTAGCCTAGCAGTCAGGAACGAAAAATTCCAGACGTCAGACCTCATTCTCAGTACTCAGCAATAGTTCTTCCCGTTTTCGGGGGTAACGTTCCATCAAAGCTCTTACCTGTTCAGCATGGTAGGAACTGCGGGTGAGAGGAGAGGCCACAACTTGTAAAAAGCCAAGGGATTCTCCGTGCTGTCGCCATTGATCAAATTGCTCTGGGCGAACAAACTCAGCCACACCCAAATGTTTTTGGGTCGGTTGCAGGTATTGCCCGATGGTGAGAATATCACAACCCACCTGGCGCAGATCTGCCATTGCCTGCCGCACCTCGGCATCCGTTTCACCCAACCCAACCATAATGCCCGTTTTAGTGTAGATCCAGGGGGCTAAGTGACGGGTACGTTCCAGTAGTTCCAGCGATCGCCCATAGTCACCCTGGGGGCGTACCCGTCGATACAGACGGGGAATTGTTTCAGTATTGTGATTGAGGACATCCGGGTTCGCTTGCAGAATGGTGGCCAGTGCCGCCCAATTACCACAAAGGTCAGGGATTAATACCTCAATTGTCGTTGTCGGCGAGGCTGCTCGAATCGCTTGAATACATTGATCAAACTGCGCCGCGCCACCATCGGGTAAATCATCCCGGTTAACCGACGTGACAACCACGTGATTGAGTCGCATGCGACGTACCGCCTCCGCCAGTCGATGCGGCTCGGTCGGATCGAGCGGTTTTGGTTTCTTTTCAAAGTCAATATCACAGTAGGGACAGGCACGGGTGCAGGCCGGCCCCATAATCAAAAACGTGGCAGTACCGTGATTAAAGCATTCCCCAATATTGGGACAGGAAGCTTCTTCGCAAACGGTGTTGAGTCCCAGATCACGCAGAATCTCTTTAACATTACCAACTCGCTCCCACTGGGGAGCTTTTACCCGTAACCACTCTGGTTTAACGACCACGTTTAGTATTGGCTTAACGCAACTTACCTGTTCATTTTAGGAAACTTCGATCGCATTAAGCAAAAGCAAAACGGTAGAGCATCGGCCCTACCGCAATTTGGATGGACTAGTCCCGTCGCCCATCGGGGGAGGTAAAATCCTTTGCCAGACAACGCTCTAGAATTTGTACCTGATACACGTACCAGAAGCGGTGGGGATTGAAAATCACTCTACGATTGGCATCAAACAACGGTTGATTCAAGAATTGCCAGAGGGGAAAGCGCAGCGACGTGTAAGGTGAAATCATAGGAGAGGTTCCAACTAGCAGGGGTGGGCAACTCAGACCACGGCATCCTTCTTGCGCGATCGCCAGCGCAGAATTAAGGACGAAAATCGGAGAAGTGATAACGATTGGTGGTCTGTAATTACAACAATGGCAAAAACGAACCCAAATCCCCTTGTCAGGATTGCGGAATCTCTCTGTTCTGCAATTGGTAGTTTCTGTATTTCTATGGAGACGCTTAGCACTACCTGTGTGCATGCG
>CAZGDE010000193.1:0-12816 GCA_964524315.1 uncultured bacterium | reverse complement strand
ATGTTTAAGTTTTGGGTTTGGTGGGCAGAATGCCGCGATCGCCCTGGCGAAGTAGGGATATTGCACATTGGCCTGTATCAGGGCGACAATGCCCCTACTCCTGCTTTGAATTGCTTAAGCGGCAATTCTCAACTCATAGATATTCCACAAGACACCTCCCAGTTCGGGATAGTTAATCCCTTCAATGCGATCGCGCGATGCGGCCATAATGCGCTCAACCACCATCGGAATCCAGGGTAGGTACTCCTGGGTGAGGCGCTGGGTCTGGAAATAGATCTCTTTTCGCTTGGTGGGGTCTAACTCCTGTGCCCCCTCAATGTAGAGACGACCAATTTCTGCTTCCCAATCGGCAACGACCCGGCCTTCGATTGGTTTTTTACCTGCCTGTTGGGGTTGATTAAAGTTATGGGAGGAACCTTCCGGTAACCAGATATTGGCACCGTCGTTCGGGTCACGTCCACCCCCCATCGCCAGCAGATAGGCATCCCAATCCAGGGAATTATCTAGCTTGTCCAGTAAAACATTAAAGTTAATGGGACTTAGATCTACCTGCATCCCGATCTTGGCCAGGTCTTGCCGGATTTGGGAAATCATCGCTTCCCGGATATTGTTGCCAGCATTGGTCATGAGGGTGAATTTCACCCGATTGCCAGCGGCATCTAGCAGTTGGCCGGCGGGATTATATTGAAAGCCGGCGTCTACCAGTAACTTTTTCGCTTTCTCCGGGTCATAGCCATAGGCCTTCAGGCCCTTTTCAGGTGTTAAGTAGAACTCACTTTGGGGAATGATGGTGGAGTGAATGGGCGACCCCAGACCCCGAAAGATGGTGTTGTTGATTTTATTGCGATCGATCGCATAGGCCACGGCTTGCCGGAAGGAAACGTTATTAAACCAGCGCGACTTAATCGGGTCAACTAATGGTTTACCGTTACGCTTGCCCTGATTTAAGTTAAATGCCATGAAGGTTGTCACTGGGCGTGGCCCACCCATGTGTACCTTAAACTTACCCCGCTCTTCTTCCTGCTTCAGCAAGGTGAAATCCTCTGGGCGCATGGGTTCACTCACATCTAGACCACCAGAGCGAAATTGCAGCAGGGCAGTGTCCCGGTTTTCGACCACGCTCCACACGATCCGCTCGACATAGGGTTGGGCATTGCCCTGAGCATCTTTCCGCCAATAGTAAGGGTTGCGTTTGAAAATGACCCGCTGATTAACCACATATCCATCCAGCGTATAAGGCCCGTTACAAACGATTTTGCGGGGATCGGTATCGGTGCCCCAGGTGGATAAAAAGAGGGGATTACCATCACTACCCTTCGTTTTGACCGTTTTTTCCAGGATATGTTTGGGCATGACGGGGATACCCGTAGTCCGTAAAAAGGGCGCGAATGGTTCGGGGGTAGTGAATTCGACGTGGCGATCGTCTAACTTGCGCACGCTGGGGAAACGGCGGTTTTTGCCAATTTTGAGGACATCTTGAATATCCGTGGCGATTGCCGGATTGAGGTAGATGTCCTGATAACTGAAGACTACATCATCGACCGTAAGCGGTTGACCATCGGACCATTTCAGTCCTTCCCGCATTGTGAAGACGATCCGCTTCTTGTCGTCTGAGATTTGCCAGGACTGTGCCAGCGCGGGCTCAACTTCTCCGGTTAGCCCATTTTCAGTAATGAGTCCTTCATAGATATAACCAAAGACATTCGGCGACTCGTTGCTCAGGGCATAGTTGAAAGTTTTGGGGTCGCTGAGCGTCCAATCTACGATTTCGGGTACCTGAGCTGCTGATGTTTTAAATTGCTCAGGATTGCAGGCTGCCGTGGCGATCGCGACCACACCTACCAGAATTACCAAAAACCAGCGTCGGAGAAATTGCTTAACAATCACTGTCATCAGGTATATATAGTCAGTCGAATATTTCCGCATGATAGAACAAACTCCCTGTTAACGGCTGCAACAATGACCGCAAACCCACTCCTAAACCTTGACTATGAACCGGCTCTGGAACGCTTGGGGGATGACTACTATGACCCCGTTCCGGCAGCCGAGTTTCCCCAACATATTTTGCGGTTTCGTAATGATGACCTTTTGCCCTTACTAGGACTGGAGCCGCAAACAGTCAGTGATGCCGATTTTATTGCTGCTTTTGGTCAGTTTCAGACACCACCCCGTCCCTTACTGGCACTGCGGTATCACGGTTACCAATTCGGTGAGTACAATCCGGCCCTGGGTGATGGGCGCGGGTTTCTTTATGGGCAGGTGTGTGGAACAGATGGAGAACTGTATGATTTGGGTACCAAAGGCTCTGGTACTACTCCCTATTCTAGGGGGGGGGATGGTCGGTTGACGCTCAAAGGCGGGGTGCGGGAGGTATTGGCCGCCGAAGCCTTACATCGAGCAGGGGTGCGCACCTCTCGCTGCTTCAGCCTGGTTGAGACGGGGGAAGCCCTGTGGCGGGGAGACGAGCCATCACCGACTCGATCATCCGTCATGGTGCGATTGAGTCGATCGCACATCCGGTTTGGGACGTTTGAACGGCTGCATTACTTCAAACGGAAGGATCTCATTGCGATTCTGCTGGACCATGTGATTGAGCATTACTACTCCCATCTGGCAACAGAGCGCGATCGCTACACGCGCTTTTATGCGGAACTGGTGGAACGGTTTGCGGATCTGGCGGCTCAGTGGATGGCGACGGGGTTCTGTCATGGTGTGTTGAACACCGACAACATGTCAATTACGGGGGAAAGTTTCGACTATGGCCCCTATGCCTTCCTCCCCACTTATAATTTGGGCTTTACGGCTGCTTACTTTGACTATTACGGACTGTACAGTTACGGCAGCCAGCCGGGGATCTGTCGGCAAAACCTGGAATTGTTGCAGCGTCCCCTATCACTGGTGATTGCCCAGGCGGATCTGGATGCTGGGTTAGCCCCCTTTAACGATCGCTACCAGCAGACTTACCACGACCTGATGGGTAAAAAGTTGGGCTTTGCGATTGCCAACCCGGCACGCTTGGAGTTATTAGAGCTAACCTGGAAAATCTTAAAGGATACGCAGATTGGCTACCACGAGTTCTTTGCCGAATTAGCGCGCCAGTTTGACCCCAGTTGGCGGGAGGATGCAGCCAATATTTTTGCGGACACGACCATCGCCAATACAGAATTAGCCCAGTTATGGGATCGCTGGAAAGTCCTGTATTTCAACCAGCTCTTAAGCCTACCTGATACGGACATGGCACAGGTTAAAGTCCAGTTACAATCCAGTAACCCAGAGACTGTACCCCTACGACCATTGATCGAAGCTGCCTGGAAACCAATTACAGAGGAGGATGACTGGACAGAATTTGATAATTTAGTCAAGAAAATTCGGGCGAGGTAAGGTCAATGGTAAACCGACCGTTATTCATGCCAAACCTGGAAACTCCCCGACTGGTGGTGCGGATGGCAGACTACCGGGACGCGGCGGCAATCACCCATTACTACGAGGAAAATCATGCGTTCCTCACCCCAGTTGAACCCACCCGCCCCGCTGAGTTCTTCACAGAAGTCTTCTGGCGATCACAGGTTGAGCATAACCTGATCGAATTCAACCATGATCGGTCACTCCGCCTGTTTATCTTTGACCCGATCTCCGATCACACCCGCCAACCTGAAGTCATGGGTGTCATTAATTTCACCCAATTCTTTCGTGACCCTTCCCATGCCTGTGTTCTGGGCTATAGTCTGGCCGCTAAGCATCAGGGTAACGGTTATATGCAAGAGGCACTCAGTGCGGCGATTCAGTTTGTGTTTGGTGAATTAAATTTCCATCGCATCATGGCCAATTACATGCCCCGCAACCAGCGCAGCGCCAATGTTCTCCGCAAATTAGGTTTTGTAGTGGAGGGCTACGCCAGAGACTATTTGTTGATTAATGGTGTGTGGGAAGATCACATTTTCACCAGTTTGCCCAATCCCAATTGGCAAGCCGATACTTAAGCACGAATGAACGATAACCCATGACCCATTCGGCAACTACGATCGCCGCCATCGCCACTGCTATCGTTCCCCAGCAGGGGAGTGTCGGAATTGTGCGTTTGTCCGGTAGTGAAGCGGTCGCGATCGCCCGTACTCTGTTCTCTGCCCCTGGTCAGCAGGTCTGGGAAAGCCATCGTATCCTCTATGGTTACATCCGTCATCCGGTGACGTATGCCACAGTAGATGAAGCGCTACTGTTGATCATGCTGGCTCCCCGTTCCTACACCCGCGAGGATGTGGTGGAGTTCCACTGTCATGGTGGCATTATGGTAGTGCAACAGGTCTTGCAATTGTGTTTGGAGCAAGGTGCCCATCTGGCTCAACCGGGGGAGTTTACCCTGCGGGCATTCCTCAACGGTCGGTTAGATTTGACCCAGGCAGAGAGCATTGCCGATCTTGTCGGGGCGCGATCGCCCCAGGCAGCCCAATTTGCCCTCGCCGGACTGCAAGGTAAGCTGGCACAGCCAATCCGCCATCTGCGGGCAATTTGCCTCGATATTCTGGCTGAAGTCGAAGCCCGAATTGACTTTGAAGAAGACCTGCCACCCCTTGATGAAGCGACCATTAAAGCTCAATTACGTCAGGTCTTGGCTGAGGTCGAGCAGATTCTCGCCACGGCTGATACCGGCGAGCTACTCCGAACGGGGTTAAAGGTGGCAATTGTCGGTCGGCCCAATGTGGGTAAGTCCAGTTTGTTGAACGCTTGGAGTCGGAGCGATCGCGCCATTGTGACCGATTTACCCGGCACCACCCGCGATGTTGTCGAGTCCCAACTGGTTGTCGGTGGCATTCCCATCCAGGTTCTCGATACGGCTGGCATCCGCGAAACCGAGGATACGGTGGAAAAAATTGGTGTGGAGCGATCGCGGCTGGCGGCTCAGAATGCGGATCTGGTACTGTTGGCGATCGATGCCAGCGTTGGCTGGACCAGTGCTGACCAGGAAATTTATGACCAGGTAAACCATCGCCCTCTGATCCTTGTCATTAACAAGATTGATTTACTTGATCCGAGCCATCCCGTCTCAACCTTGAATCCCAAGTTGCCAATCTCGACCCCTGCTGTGCAGACGGCTGCGGCACTGAATCAGGGTATTACCGATCTGGAAACTGCCATTCTTGAGACGGTTCATGCCGGTACGCTGAAAGCTGCCAACCTTGATCTGGCCATTAATCAACGTCAGGCTGCTACACTCACACGGACTAAAGCAGCGCTGCAACAGGTGCAGGAAACGGTCGCTAATCACCTGCCACTGGATTTCTGGACGATTGATCTACGGAGTGCCATTCATGCCCTCAGCGAAATTTTGGGTGAGGATGTGACGGAATCCGTTTTAGACCGTATCTTTAGCCGTTTTTGTATCGGTAAATAAACAGGATAATTGGTGCTGAGGTGGGTTGCACGCAAAAAATGACCGGGCGACGGAGTTGGTTTTGCCAAAGTCCGTAGCTTCAGCCAGCCATTCGGGTGCTAAACCTGCCTTTACAGGTATTTTGCTTCCTAAAAATCTCCTTAATATCCGGACAATTTTTTCTCATTTCTTTAGTTCCTCTAAAGTTAAACCCCATTTCCTAAATGCCTACCTAAGATAGGAGATGATTCACAGAAGCGTCAGTAACCTGGGGATATTACCGGTTATACCCGCTACAAAGGGAGGGACAAAACAATGGTCGATGCCCACCAAGCACTGGATCACGAACAGGTCTTAGACCGCGATTGTACGACGCTGTCCCGCCACGTATTGCAGCAATTGCAAAGCTTTTCTGCTGACGCGCAAGATCTCAGTGCTTTGATGAATCGCATTGCCTTGGCAGGGAAACTGATCGCCCGTCGCCTGAGCCGTGCCGGATTGATGGAAGGCGCGTTGGGTTTCACAGGTGAAACCAATGTGCAGGGCGAATCTGTCAAAAAGATGGATATCTACGCCAACGAGGTATTTATTTCTGTCTTTAAGCAAAGTGGTTTAGTGTGCCGTCTCGCTTCCGAAGAGATGGAAAAACCCTATTACATTCCTGAGAATTGCCCGATTGGTCGTTATACGCTCCTTTACGACCCAATCGACGGTTCCTCCAACATTGATATCAACATCAATGTTGGCTCGATCTTCGCCATTCGCCAGCAGGAAGGAGCTGACGAAGATGGTTCTGCCAGTGATTTATTACAAAATGGTCGAAAACAAATCGCTGCCGGATATATCCTCTATGGCCCCAGTACGATGTTGGTCTATTCCATCG
Source organism: uncultured bacterium (assembly GCA_964524315.1). Lineage (GTDB taxonomy): Bacteria > Cyanobacteriota > Cyanobacteriia > Leptolyngbyales > Leptolyngbyaceae > CAZGDE01. The sequence continues at coordinate 6,565 of CAZGDE010000193.1, read as the reverse complement.
GACGGGGAGTGCATGCTTTTACCCTTGATCCCAGCCTGGGTGAGTTTATTCTCTCCAGTGAAAACATTCGTGTGCCGGAGCATGGGCCGATCTACAGCGTCAATGAAGGCAACTTCTGGCAATGGGACGAATCGATTCGTGATTTCATCCGTTATGTGCATCGTCATGAGGGGTACACCGCTCGTTACAGTGGTGCCCTGGTTGGTGATTTCCATCGCATCCTGTTTCAGGGTGGGGTATTTCTCTATCCCGGAACGGTGAAAAAGCCAGAAGGTAAGCTGCGGTTGATTTATGAAACGTCTCCTCTGGCGTATTTGATTGAACAGGCGGGTGGACGAGCCAGTACTGGCACCCAAAATATTCTGGATGTCGTTCCCGATAAGCTTCATGCCCGCACGCCATTAATTATTGGTAGCCAGGAGGATGTCGCTCTGGTTGAGTCGTTTATTCAAGAACGAGCGCGAGAACAGGAAGCGGAAATAATCGCCAAACGTTAGCTAATTAACGATTAATTAATGGTTGGTTAGCCTCTATGGCCCATGCAGCATTCGTCGTTGGCTGACCTATCTACGGAGAACACTTGGTAAGGCGTGATACAGCCAAACCTTTCTCAACCTCTAGGATTGAAGCTTAATCCCCCTATCTGTCCGTTACCCCTCCACCTATCACCTACTAGTTACCCCCACTATGGTTGCACTTCTCGAAAATCCCCTGCGCGTTGGTTTACAACAGGATCGTGTACCCGAACCCCAAATTCTCGTCATTTTTGGGGCATCGGGAGATTTGACGCAACGTAAGTTAGTACCAGCACTGTACCAAATGAAGCGCGAACGGCGCTTGCCGAATGAGTTTACTCTGGTGGGTGTGGCACGGCGTGAATGGAGCCACGACTACTTCCGGGAACAGATGCGGGAAGGTGTGGAAGAGTTCGGTAGTGGTCTTGGTTCGGAACTGCTGTGGGAAGAGTTTGCCAAAGGGTTGTTCTATTTCCCCTCGGACATTGATAACCCAGAAGGCTACCAAAAGTTACGGATTTTCCTGGAAGAACTGGATTCGAAGCGGGGAACCCGTGGTAACCGTGTCTATTACCTGTCTGTCGCACCGAAGTTTTTTGCCGAGGCAATTCAACAGTTGGGTGGAGCCGGGATGCTGGTTGATCCCCGCAAGCAACGACTGGTGATTGAAAAACCGTTTGGGCGCGATCTGAGTTCGGCCCAGGCTCTCAATAAGGTTGTGCAGCGGATCTGTGATGAAAAGCAGATCTACCGGATTGATCACTACCTGGGCAAAGAAACAGTCCAAAACCTGATGGTGTTCCGCTTTGGCAACGCCATTTTTGAGCCGTTGTGGAATCGGCAGTTTGTTGATCATGTGCAGATCACCGTGGCGGAAACAGTTGGGTTGGAAGGGCGAGCCGGATACTACGAAACATCCGGTGCCCTGCGGGATATGGTGCAAAATCACCTGATGCAGTTGTTCTGCCTGACCGCAATGGAGCCCCCCAGTTGGTTAGATGCCGACAGTATTCGCAATGAAAAAGTGAAGGTACTTCAGGGAGCTCGGTTAGCCAACCTGGATGACCTCAGCCAGTCAGCCGTGCGTGGACAGTATACGACGGGATGGATGAAGGGTAAGCAGGTACCGAGTTATCGCCAGGAGGAAGGAGCCTCGGCAGAGTCCACCACGCCAACCTATTCGGCGCTCAAGCTCTATATCGACAACTGGCGCTGGCAGGGGGTGCCCTTCTACATGCGGACGGGCAAACGTATGCCAAAGAAGGTATCGGAGATTGCGATTCAATTTAAACAGGTACCGTTCGCCATGTTCCAATCCGCTGCGAAACAGGCAAACCCCAATGTGCTGGCACTTCGCATTCAACCGAATGAAGGAATTTCGATGCGGTTTGAGGTGAAAACGCCAGGAAACTCTTTGCGGACGCGATCGGTGGATATGGATTTCCGCTATGACACAGCCTTTGGCCAACCCAATACGGATGCGTATAGCCGCTTGCTGGTGGATTGTATGCTAGGTGACCAAACCCTGTTTACCAGGGGTGACGAAGTAGAAGCATCGTGGCGGTTGCTCACGCCATTGCTGGAAGTCTGGGATGCGCCTGCTCCACCCGATGCGATTCCCCTCTATGAGGCTGGTACCTGGGGGCCAGTGGAATCGGAACTGCTCTTGAACCATGATGGGCGAAATTGGCGCAGGCTATAGCTCAGTTTGAGCATTAATTGAGTCTTTAGCCTGACGTACTGCTCCCATCCCAAAACCTACTACTCACTCATTACCTACTCCTGACCCATGACGACTCCACTTGTTGCACTGCAAAAACCTAAAGGGATTTACCTCAACGAGATCGAAGCGGAATTAAATGCTATTTGGCACAGTCAGAACGGCGAGAAAGGTGCTGGAGCGGCAACGCGGGCATCAACCTTCAGTATGGTAGTGTATGAGCCGGAAGAATTTCAGCAATTGCTGGCAGTTCTGGGGTTTTATAAGGGGCCGATTGAAGGCTTATTAGGGACACAAACGAAAGAGGCGATCGCCCTGGCCCAACGTTCCTACCGCTTGAAAGAGACGGGACGGTTTGACACTGAAACTCTGGCGGCATTACGGGCGGAAGTTGCCAAGCTCCCCCTCGAAAAGCAGAAGTTGACCAATGTGGATTTGCGGGGAACCGGGATCAGCGAGGCGATCGCCGCCCAGAATCCCTGTCGCATTATCACGCTCTGCCCAACTATTGGTGCAGACGAGGTGACCGCTCAGGTGTCTGCCTACTGTCCAGTGCATAAAACAGGCAGCAATCTGATCTGCAGTGAATACATCACGCTGCGGGGGACGAAGCCGGCCTTAAATCAGGTGGGTGAGTTGGTCAAGTCGTTGGTGATTCCTGAGTTGCCCAAGTTTGTCTGGTGGAAAGCCACCCCCAACCTGGATCAGGACTTGTTCAAGCAGATGGTCGAAATCTCCAACTGCATTGTGTTGGATTCGTCCTACTTCAGTGATCCAGAGCCGGAGTTTCTTACGATTCAAAATTTGATTGATTCAGGTACCTATGTGGCTGACCTGAACTGGCACCGACTGGCACCCTGGCAGGAATTGCTGGCTGCTACCTTTGACCCACCGGAACGTCGTATCGCCTTAAGTGACATTGACCATGTAACGATTGACTATGAAAAAGGAAACGATGCCCAGGCATTAATGTATATGGGCTGGTTGGCGAGTCGACTGGGCTGGCACCCCATCTCGTACTGTCAAGTACCAGATGACATCTACGAGTTGAAGCGGATCACCTTTAAGGGGCCGGGAGATCGCACCATTCAGGCCGAACTGGCAGCGATCCCCATTACCGATCCGGGTGAAATTATTGGTGATCTGGTAGGGGTGCGACTGAACTCCAGCAATCCCAGCGCCAACTGTTGTACTATCCTGTGTTCGGAAACGGCTGGTTGTATGCGGATGGAGGCAGGTGGTAGTGCCCAGGAGTGTCGCACGGAACAGGTGATTGACTCGGGTGACCAGAAAGCGGAATTCCTCCTGAGTCAGCAATTGCAACGCTGGGGACGGGATGTTCTGTTTGAAGAAAGCCTGGATATTGTGGTGCAAATGCTCCGGTTACGTGTTTAGGGGGCATACCATTGTCTGATTTGGGAAAATCTGATTCAGGTAAATCTGCTACCGACAAAACCCACCTGTTGCAACTATTCATGCAACGGGTGGGTCTTGTCAGTTTTCGCGCCTTGAGTCAGGCGGCGGGCGTGTCTGAAAAACAGGTGCGGTTATTACGGCGAGGCGCGATCGCCCAGATGAGGTTTGCTACCCTGCTGAAATTGAGTGAAGCTCTCCAGATTCCCCTGGTCGAGTTTCTGTCAATGTTTTCTGGGGAATCCGACGAGGTACCCTCTCAACCACCTCCATCCCCTGACCTGGTAGCTTTACAGCAGGAATACGATCGCCTGCAAGCCAAATTGGCAAAACAGCAGCAGGAGCTACACCAGGAATTTCAGCAGTCCAGTCTCCAAATTCTCGAGTCCCTCTTGCTGCAACTCCCAACAGCGGCCCATGCCGCCCAGCAGAACCCCCAGGCACCCGCCATAAAGTTATTGCCACTCTTGCAACCACTAGACCAGTTAATTCAAAGTTGGGGGATTGAACCAATTGCCGCAGTGGGTAGTGAGATTGAGTACGACCCTCAACAGCATCAATTGATGGGAGGTACTGCTCAGGCTGGCGATCGCGTCCGTGTCAGATATACCGGGTATCGCCAGGGCGATCGGCTTCTGTATCGCGCAAAAGTTAGCCGGGTTGAATCAGTCTAAAGCGGTATTAATCCCTGACAAAAAGGGCACACAACCGTGTGCCCATATTAATTGCAACTTATTAGTGGTAGATAGATTCTTAGTGGTAGATAGATTCGCAACCGCCTGTTGGCCAGGAATTGTTTATTCGTTACGCATCAGTAACAGTTGAATTAACTGCAACACGGCGTAAAGAGCGGTGGCTACATAGGTAAATGCCGCAGCATTTAATACTTTCCGCGCTGCTTTGTTTTCTTCGCCCTGGAGAATCCCCAACTGGTTGATCAACTTGAGTGCCCGACTGGAGGCATCAAATTCAACGGGTAACGTCACAATGTGGAACAGGATGACTGCCACGAAGAGCAAAATTCCTAAATTGATGAACATACTGCTAATGCCGCCCATGCTGCTGAGGAAAATGCCCAGGATAATCAGGATGGGCCCGATATTAGAACCGAGATTAGCTGCCGGAACTAATGCCGCTCGCATGTTCATGGGCTTATAGCCCTGCACATCTTGTAAAACATGCCCACATTCATGGGCTGCAACGGCTGCTGCTGCCAGGGAATTAGAACTATAAACAACTTCTGACAACCGCACTGCTTTCGCGCTGGGATCGTAGTGGTCGGTGAGTTCACCTGCCACAGGCTCAACTCGCACATTAGTGACATTCATTTGTCGCAGAATGGTTTCAGCGACTTCTGCCCCCGTCATACCCATGGTGGAGGCAACCTGAGAATATTTCCGGTAGGTGCTTTGGACACGGCTTTGTGCCCAAAAGGTTAATATCACACCCGGAATCAGAATCAGGTAAGACCAGTGGAAAAACATAGGTTCTCCTTGTCCAGAAAGTTTGACGGAAATACTGTGTAAGCGTGTTTCTGGGACTATGCTAACACTTCTCCCAATGGCTGTTTCCAGTGCTGCATCTACCTTAGGTCAGTGATTTAGCTGGGTAAATCATAGAGTTCTCCGGGGTAAGGCAACGTTAACCCTGCGGTACTCGTCGTGTCAGGCCGTTTGGCAGGATGGCTGATGTAAACTTGTGTAAAGTTGCTGTCATCTTTTCTGCCATGACCTATCGTTTTCTGCTCCGTCTGTTGCTAGTGGTTTGTTTGTCGTTAGTGACCTGGTTCCCGATCGCCCCGGCCGCGATCGCTCTGGGTGGTACCTTACCTGGCCTGAACCAACCCGCTCCTGCCTTTACCCTGCCAACTAATACGGGTGATGGCAGTATTTCCCTGACAGACTATCGGGGTAAGTGGGTAGTGGTTTACTTCTACCCTAAGGACTTCACATCGGGTTGTACGTTAGAGGCCCGCAAGTTTCAGCAGGACTTACCCCAGTATCGTCGCCGTCACACCCAAATTCTGGGCGTCAGTGTGGATTCGGTTGATTCCCATGCAGAGTTTTGCGATGCGGAAGGCTTGAAGTTTCCCCTGTTGGCGGATATGGATGGGACGGTGAGTAAGGCTTATGGTTCCTGGTTAGGAGTTGCCTCGCTGCGACACACCTACATCGTTGACCCGGAGGGAGTCTTGAGGGCCATCTTCACGGGCGTTAACCCAATTGTTCACAGTGCGGAAGTGCTGGCAAAGTTGGACGAACTTCAGGGGGAAGGGTGAATTTGGAGGCGTAGCATTGGGGGCACCTTCTTCGGTTAATGCGTGATTTTGTTACCCAATGCTACGCCCCACCAAAGGGTTAGGAGGCGATCGCCGCTTCGCTGGCAACGGCGGGTTGCTTCTTGTTAAAGAGTAAGGTGTCGTCAGCTACCTCCACGACGATCGTGTCACCTTCCGTGAAGGCATTTTCCAGGATCTTGGTGGCGATCGGGTTTTGTAACTGACGTTGGATGGCTCGTTTGAGCGGACGGGCTCCATAAGTGGGGTCATACCCAACAGCAGCAATGTGAGCCTGCACCGCCGGACTGATTTCCAGTCGGATTTTCTGATCGGCCAGCATTGCCTGAATGCGTTGGATTTGCAGACCGACAATCTGGCTCAACTCATCTCGATTCAGGGTATGGAAGAGGATGATGTCATCTACCCGGTTGAGAAATTCAGGGCGGAAGTGTTTCCGCAGGGCATTCATAACCCGTTTACGCATTTCCTCATAGCGGGAGTCATCGCCGGAAACGTCCAGAATATGGTCACTACCGATATTGCTGGTCATGACAATGACCGTGTTGCGAAAGTCGACTGTGCGCCCCTGGGAGTCGGTAATGCGTCCGTCGTCCAACACTTGCAGCAGAATGTTAAACC
>CAZGDE010000192.1:10324-12865 GCA_964524315.1 uncultured bacterium | reverse complement strand
GATATGCAGATGCCAATCATGAACGGCTACGAAGCAACCAAACACATCAAATCAACGGTAAAAGGACAGGCAACAGTGATTATTGCCTTGACTGCCAGTGCCTTTACCGAACAGCGACAGGTGATCCTTTCCGCCGGATGTGATGACTTTTTACCAAAACCTTTTAAGCAGGAAGAGTTATTAGCCAAAATTAGCCAGCATTTAGGTGTGAAATATCTCTACGAAGAGTCAAATTCAGGCATTGCTGATATGGCATTTGTCAGTGGTGCAGCCGCATTGCCTGATTTAGCAGATTTATCAGTGTTAATGCGTGATATGCCAGCGGATTGGATTGCCAAACTTTCACAAGCGGCAGCGCAGTGTAGCGATCGCCTAATTTTTGATCTGATCGAGCAAATTCCTGCAGATAAAGTTATTTTGGCAAACGCCCTGACCGACCTGACAGATAACTTCCGTTTCGATCAGATTGCTGCACTCATTGACTCTGACCAAACCTAGTGTTACAAACACTAAATTTTGCAACATGGGGGGTTGGGGGCTTCGCCCCCAAGAAGGGGTTCCAACCCCTTCACCCCTCTGCAAAACTTTTGTTTTGTTGTACTAATGCTTCCCCAGGAAAATTTTGACCTGTCGAAAACCTGCGAAACTTAACCCTAATTAACTTCTCTAGCATTCGCTACCCGCCAACGGTTTGGCCGGCCCATGCGTGATAGAGCAATAAAAGTTTGCTAAACCGACCGTGACAAAGATTTGTCAGTCAATCAGCTCTAACGAAAATCCTATATAAAAAGGTTATTGAAAAATCGTTCCTAAACAGACGTAAGACTATCAAAAACATCTACCTAGAGATAGAACCTTTGAAGCTCTCACGCTATCTTTAAATAAATCTTTTTAATATTCAGGATGGATAAACAGTTGGTAGTGTGTGCTGATTATGAAAGAGATCGGGGGCATTCTGAACTAATCCATAAACTCTTTCGATTGAAAAACGTACCTTTAAAAAAGTTGTATTGATAAAAAGTTGTATTGATTGATAGCTAGGCCCATCGCAACATCCAACTTCACTACTAGTCAAAATTTTAAGAAAACTAGCTTGTAAATCTCCGAAGACATTTTAATTACATGAAGCACGTTCACTTCATTGATAACGATATTTTGATGGATAGCAATACTTTGATGAGTAACGATATTTTGATGAGTAACGATATTTTGGTCGTTGACGACACACCGGAAAATTTACGGTTGCTGGCGACCCTACTAGCCAAGGAAGGTTATAACGTCCGCAAAGCTCTCAATGGGCAGATGGCTCTCACTGCTGTAGAAGCAGCCCATCCTGACCTGATTCTGCTGGATATTATGATGCCGGATCTGGATGGGTACATGGTTTGCCAACGGCTCAAAGACAATCACCAAACCGCTAACATTCCTATCATTTTCTTAAGTGCGATCGCCGAAGGATTCAATAAAGCGAAAGCCTTCGAAGCGGGTGGGGTTGATTACATTACCAAACCCTTTCAGATTCAGGAAGTAATTGCCCGTGTGCGTAATCAACTAGCTTTGCGGGCGGCCTCTCTGCGAAACGAACAATTGAATGCCGAATTAGAACAACGGGTAAAAGAGCGCACTAACCAGCTTGAAACAGCCCAGGCGCAACTATTAAAAATGGCGCTCTATGACTCATTGACCGAATTGCCCAATCGAGCATTATTTATGGAACGGTTGGAAGAATCGCTCAAGCAAGTTCAGGCCGATCCGAGTCAGCGATTTGCGGTGCTGTTTTTGGATTGCGATCGCTTCAAAGTGATCAATGATTCCCTCGGTCATGTCGTTGGTGACCAATTGCTAATTGCGCTCTCCCGCCGGTTGGAAACCGTCCTGTCGCCAAACGATACCCTGGCACGGTTGGGAGGGGATGAATTTGCCATTCTGTTACCAACCATTGCCGACACCGCACCCATCGAGGTTGCCAATCGCCTCTTAAAAGCGTTTTCCCAGCCTTTTGCCCTGGAGAATTGTGAAGTGTTTATCAACGCTAGCATTGGCATTGCCCTGGGCGATGATGGGTATAATCAACCCGAACATTTGCTGCGCGATGCCGATACCGCCATGTACCGGGCAAAGGCATCGGGAAAAGCCTGTTACCAGGTTTTTGATGTCACCATGCATGAAGCAGCAAGCCAACGGTTGCAGCTAGAAACCGATCTGCGGCGGGCCCTGGAGCGGCAGGAATTTTCCGTACACTATCAACCGATCATTTCCCTGACAACGGGAAAAATTACCGGATTTGAAGCTCTGGCTCGTTGGCACCACCCCCAATTGGGCCTAGTCTCACCGGCGAGATTCATCCCGATTGCCGAAGACACAGGTTTAATTGTGCCAATTGATCGATGGGTACTGCGGCAGTCCTGCCAACAGTTACGCCAGTGGCAACAGGAAAAGCTGGCAGACACCTCACTCACGATCAGCGTGAACCTGTCAGCGATCCAGTTTGCCCAATCCGATCTGGTGGAGCAAGTTGATCAAGTCCTGGCGGCAACCCAA
>CAZGDE010000192.1:0-10314 GCA_964524315.1 uncultured bacterium | reverse complement strand
CCCAACTTGATCCCCATTGTTTGCATCTGGAAATTACGGAAAGCACGATTATTGAAAAATCAGAAACAGCGATCGCGACCCTGCAACAATTGCGCGATCGGCGGATTCAACTCAGTATTGATGACTTTGGCACAGGTTATTCATCACTCAGTTACTTACATTTGTTTCCCCTAAATACGTTGAAAATCGACCGGGCATTCGTTCAACGGATTGATGGAAATTGGGAAAATGACGGTCTGGTTCTTTTAATCATTAACATTGCCCGCACCTTAGGTATGAACGTTGTGGCTGAAGGGATTGAAACAAGTGAACAACTTGCCCAATTAAGGAAGTTAAACTGTGACTTTGGTCAGGGCTACCTGTTTGCATCACCGTTGGACGTAGAAAAGGCAACCCAATTAATTAGCTCTAATCTACAATGGTAAGAAACCGATGCCGCAAGATTCATCCAATTCTGCCCTTGCCGATATTTTGATTGTGGATGATACGCCGGATAACATCCGCTTTTTGTCGGCTATGCTGCTGGAACAGGGCTATAACGTTCGTAAAGCATTAAACGGTCAAATGGCGTTAACGGCTTCGCAATCGTTACCACCTGATTTGATTTTGCTAGACATTAACATGCCGGATATGAACGGCTATGAGGTCTGTCGCCAACTTAAGGCAAATCCCCATACTCAGCCCATTCCAGTTATTTTTCTGAGTGCTTTAGATGATGTAATTGATAAAGTCAAAGCATTTCAGGTCGGTGGTGTTGACTACGTGACAAAACCGTTTCAATTCGAAGAGGTTTTAGTCAGGGTACAAACCCAACTGACGATGCAAAATTTACAAAATAGATTACAGGCACAAAATCAACAACTCCAAGAAACCCTGGTGGAGCTGAAGGCCACCCAGGCGCAACTGATCCAGAAAGAGAAAATGATCGGTTTGGGGCAACTGGTCGCGGGGGTTGCCCACGAAATCAATAATCCAATTAGTTTTATTTCTGGTAATATCGGGCCTGCCCGTCGTTACATTAAAGATCTACTGAACCTGTTAAGCATCTATCAGCAAACCTATCCCAACCCGACCTCTGAAATTCAACAAATCTGTGAAGACATTGATCTGGATTTTTTGATTGCCGATTTGCAAAAGTTATTAGGGTCGATGCAAACAGGGGTCGATCGGATTCATACGATCATGCTGGCACTGCGCATTTTTTCGCGTCTGGATGAGTCCGATATTAAAGCAGTCGATCTCCATGAGGGGTTGGATAGCACCCTGCTGTTGTTAGAACATCGGTTCAGGCCGTCCAGTAAGATAGCAGGAATCAAGATTGTTAAAAACTACGGTACGTTACCCGCCGTGACCTGCTATGCCCGTCAAATGAATCAGGTGTTTCTGCAACTGTTGACAAATGCGATCGAGGCGTTAGAAGTACGGGAAAAACTAGCCAATAGACAGAATCTGGACGTTAATCCAGCGTGCATTTGGATCACGACAGAGGTTATGGATCAAACATCCGTCATCATTCGCTTACGGGATAATGCTCTAGGGATCCCTGAAAATGTGCGATCGCGCATTTTTGACCCCTTCTTTACCACCAAAACAGTCGGGCAGGGTGCGGGTTTAGGGTTGACAACCAGTTACCAAGTCGTTGTGGACAAACATCATGGGCACCTGACCTATGAATCTGTTGTGGGAGAGGGCACCGAGTTCATCATCGAAATCCCGGTTCACATTTAAACCCGGTAACACCCCGTAGGGACGAACGGGTAGGGGCGTAGCATGCGGTCACATATTCTGTAATGTAGTCGCAAACCCTCCGTCGTAGCTCGTTTGCCGAAGGGTTTGCTACGCCTCTACAGTGGTTACATCAATGTTATTAAGCCAACGTTATTAAGCCAACAACTCGCCGGTTTCCTGTAAGGAGTGCAGTCGTTGGTAAATACCGCCGTGATCGAGTAACTCTTCGTGGCTACCCACTTCCACAATACGGCCCTGATCAAGCACGACGATTTTATCTGCTTCCCGTACCGTACTGAGACGGTGGGCAATGATGATCAGTGTCCGCGTACCTAAAATGGCACGCATGGCCAGTTGGATGGCCCGTTCCGATTCGTAATCCAGACTGGAAGTTGCTTCGTCAAAGATCAGGACATCGGGTTCCATCACCAGGGCGCGGGCGATCCCTAACCGTTGCCGTTGACCACCGGAAAGGCGAACTCCCCGTTCCCCAACGATCGTGGCATACCCTTGCGGCATCTGACGGATGAATTCATCTGCTTGGGCAATGCGGCAGGCTGCCTGCACCTGCGCAAAGGTGGCATGGGGATTGCCATAGGTGAGGTTGTCTAACAGCGTACCGTTGAAGACATCGACTTCCTGGTGGACGATCGCCAACCGTTTGCGGTAAGCCGTTACATCCAGGCGAGCAATGTTTTCCCCATCGATCAAAATGTCACCGTTGTTGGGTTCAAAGTAACGGAACAGCAGTTTTACCAGTGTCGACTTACCCGATCCGGAACGACCAACCAGGGCAACAGTCTGGTAGGGCTGGATCAGCAGGTTAACGTCCTGCAACACGGGGCGATCGGGATTGTAGCCAAAGGTGAGATGGGAAAACTCTACCTTGCCCGTGAACTGGTAGTCAGGGCTGGACTGGGGATCGCGTACCAGACTACCCGCATCTCGTCCTGCCGGTAACTGCATGAATTCATGGAAACGAATCATGGAAGCATAGCGACGGGCAAACACTTCTGCCAGTTGGGTAATAGGTTCGACTTCGGCATAGGCCATGCTGGAAACGGTTAATACGGTAATGAAATGCCCCAGCGAAATGCTTCCCTGAACGGTTGCCCACAACGTGAATGCCAGCACCAGAAAAACGCAACTTTGCACAATGGTACGTTCATACATACCGAGAATGACGTAACCTTTGTGGATGCGATAGTCCAACACTTTGAACTCGCGGTCGAGTCGTTGTCGTTGCCGCGTTAACTCCTCTGACTCAGTCGCAAATGCCTTCACCGTTTTGATGTTAGTGATGATTTCCGAATTGCGACTTTCGGTATCTTCCATGTAGCGATCGAGTTTCTCTTCCTGGTGTGCCAATTGTTTCAGGCCCAACAGGTTGTAACCCAATATGCCGACAAACGACACCAGCAGTAATAACGCAATCCGCCATTCAATTAACCAGATGACAACAAAAATCCCGATTACTCGGAAGAACTTGGGTAGTAATTGTCCCGTCACTTCTGGATAGGTCCAGGTATGGTTTGATATGCCCTTAGCAACACGGGCAGCAATGCGACCCGGATTGTTCTCGTCGTAAAACTCCAGCGGTAACGTTAATACCTTTTCCAGTGCTTTCTGGGAATGATCCCGTCGAGCCCGGAAGGCCGTATCCCAACTGAACCAGGGGCCTAGCCAGGGTTGCAAGGGGGCGCGACCAACGGATACCAGACAAATTAAACCCAACAATACAATGAGTGACAGTGTTTGACTTTGTGGTTGCCCAGTCAGGTTGGCAATGCTGGTAACAAAAACCTGCACTGGGCGATCAAGGGGACTTTTAGATAAGAGATTGAGAATTTGCCCGATCGCATAGGGCACGAATAAATCCATAATTTCAAACACGCTCATCATCGCAACACTGAACAATGAGATGCGCCAGTAGTTACGGTAATAGCAGATGATGTCCTGAAACTTAGCCATAATTCCACTCCAGGGAAAACAGAGACGATGCCGTTGAGACACGGCGATAGCAACAGTCAAATAGACCGTTGCAAATTGCATTACAAAAGGTTTGCGCAGCTAATGGTTGGCTGAAAATTTAAGCGAATGTTTGAGCAGATGTATGAGCTTTTTGAGCAGATGGATTAGTTAATGTTTAAGCGGAACCTGGCGCGACGATATCAGCGCCCATTAATGTCATGCTACAGGAGTAGTATTATAATACAGATACGCCTCCCTTTGCCAAATTCCGAAATTACCTGGAAATTAGCCTGATTCTGAGACAAAGGGCCGTATTTGAAGCTTTACGGCCGCAGGCTCTCATCAACACGTTTTCACACCAGAATTCCAGGGCGATTTCTGGTGTGAAAAAAGCCCCCGTGGGGGGGAGGTTTTGCCGAATTGGATTGTTGCAGCTAGCAGGTGATCCGCCAAACCTGCCCGTACAGGTATCAACGTAGGGGAGATCGCCAGAACACCGTTATACCAGGTTCCCCGTCACCGCTCCCAACGCTTGTAGGGCTACGGTTTGGGCCTCTGTCAAACCAACGGCTTCAGTAATGACCGCACCTTCATAGGGACGAGGGCAACGCAACGTTTTGAGGAATTTGCCTGTGTTCATGTCCCAGGCTTTGATGGTTTCATCCTGACTGGCACTCAGGAGAATACCATCATGCGGGGATTGGGTGAGCGACCAGACCCAATTCTGGTGATCTTGCAGAACATGGGTACACTCGCCGGTTGCCACTGTCCAAATGCGGATTGTTTTATCAGCGCTGCTACTGATGAGACGGCTACCATCGGCATTGAACAGGAGTGAGATGATCTGACTGGTGTGTCCGGTAAAGGTTTGCAGGCACTCTCCCGTTGACACATCCCAGAGGTGAATGGTGTGATCGTCACCACCCGTTGCCAGGTAACGGTTATCCGGGCTGAACCCAACTGCCCAGACGCGATTGAGGTGAGCTTTCAGGGTAGTGAGGCATTGCCCTGTTTGGGGGTTCCATAGTTTGATGGTCTGTTCATAACCACCACTGGCTAACCAACGTCCATCGGGACTGAATGCCACCGCCAGGACAGAACTCGTGTGCTCCTTCAGTGTCTGTAAGCAATCGCCCGTGTCCACATCCCAGATCCGAATCGTATGGTCATAGCTGGCACTGGCTAGTTGTTTGCTGTTGGGATGAAAGGCGATCGCCCAGACCCAACTCGTATGGCCGTGTAAGGTTTTCAGGCATTGGCCCGTATGCGGATTCCACAGCCGCACAGTCCGGTCGGGACTGGCACTCGCAAGCAGTTGTTCATCGGGACTGAAGGCCACCGAGAGGACTCGACCAGTATGCCCGCGCAACGTCCGAAATGGTTGTTGGGAAACTGGCTCAGTCAGGCTTTGGGGATGCAAATCCCACAAGCGGATGGTTTCGTCTTCGTGACCACTGGCCAGGAGTTGATGGTGGGTGCTGAGGGCGATCGCATAAATGGAGTTGCTATGTCCCTGCAGGGTTTTGGTACATTGCCCCGTCTGGATATCCCAGAGTCGGGCCGTGTAATCTTCACCACCGCTGGCCAGTAAGGGTTGCGTGGGATGGAAGGCAACCGACCAGACAAAATTGGTATGTTTCTGCAGCGTTTGCAAACATTGTGTCGTGGCAATATCCCACAGTTTCACCGTATGGTCGTAACTGCTGCTAGCGACAATTTGACCACTGGCACTGAAGGCAACGGAGGTTACGGGTTTGTGATGGCCTGTGAAGCTGGCTAAACAGTTTCCGGTGGCGATCTCCCATAGTTTGACCGTCTGGTCATAACTACCACTAACCAGGTATTGACCATTGGGACTGATGGCAACCGCTCTGACCCAGTGTTGATGGCCACTAAATGTTTGCACACACTGACCATGTTCCAGATCCCAACACCGGATGACGTTATCTTCACCTGCACTGAATAGGGTTTTGCCATCGGGATGGAACACCGCACTCCAGACGCAGGTGGCATGTCCCTTCAGGGTTTGGACGCATTGCCCCGTAGCCAGATGCCAAAGTCGAATGGTTTGGTCGCCACTGGTGCTGGCTAGCCACTGGCTATCGGGACTGAATGCCACAGAGGTGGCAATTCCGGTATGGCCTTCCAACAATTTGAGGCATTGTCCCGTTGTGCTGTCCCATACCCGCACCTGATGATCCTGCCCACAACTGGCAAGGATGGGCTGCGACGGGCTGTAGGCAACGCTCCATACCCAACTGTTGTGTCCTGTGCAGAGGGCCAGTTGCTTACCGTCTTTCAAACTCCAGAGTTGGATACTGCCATTGGTATCACTGGTGGCCAGGTGGTGCCCATCCGGACTGAAGGCGATCGCCGTGACGCCACCAAACGTCGAGGCAAAGGCACAATTCACAAATTGGGCAGCCGTAAAGTTAACCTGATGTAAATTCACATCCTGCAAATAGGCTTGCCGGACACTCAACCCCGAGAAATTGTAGCCAGTCACATCTGTTTCCAGTTGCCGGAACAGATTGAGCAGATTACCCGCACCGTAACTGGGTTGGTTCGCATGGTGGGTACGTAAATGAGTTAATAGGCGATGCAATTTATGTTCCAGTTGTTTGGGGGAACCGAGTTGGGTGAGCAGGCGATCGCACAGGGGTTGCAAAATGACCCGCACCTGGCTATCGCGAATGTAATCCTTCACCTGCGCTTTGATCAGGGCATGGCTAAGAAAAATCTGTGGTTTTTCGGCCACAATTTCATTGGCGACCTGCTCAATTAGGGCTTCAGTGACCGATTCCATCACCACAGGTTGCAGCGTAAAACCACTGGCACTGCTCTCAATTAAACTGCGCCAACGCAATGACTCCAGTACTGCCAGTAACTTAGGTTTGGGTAGTTCAGTCACCAGATCAGCTTGCAGATCGTTCAGGGTAACAGGTTCCCGGTTGATGGCAAGCCAGTTCAGGATGGCCTGCTCCAGGGGAGAGAGGCGATCGCACTGCTGTTGCAGTAAGTTACCAATCCCATTAAAGGTAACGGTACCTTGCTCCAGAAATTGCCCAATATCACCAGCAAATAAATCCTGAATTGACGTGGCGGCCATCTTCAGGGCGAGAGGGTTTCCCCGATAATGCACAACCAACTGTTCCAGGTCATCAACGGCTCCATGTAAGCCTTTCGCATCAAGAATGTGCTGTCCTGACGCAATATCCAAACCCGCCACAGGTAGGGTACGAACGGGTAAGCGATTGCCCTCCAAAATGCCAACTTCCTGGGGCTTTTCGCGACTGGTCAGCACCAGACAACTCTGGTGGGAAATTTCCCCCACCCGTTTCAGCAGCTCACCATAGGCTTCGTACCCATTACGATAGGTACCAGCCCGTTGACCACCCTGCAATACAGTCTCAAAGTTATCGAGGATGATCAGGCAACGCGATCGCCGAAGTTGTTCAATCAGGCAGGAGAGCTTGCCACCAATACTATCCGGTATCGTGTCTTGCTGTTGGGAGAGGAATTGTAGCAGGGTTGTCAGGAGGTCCTCAATGGGGGGAGCGTCCCTGAGCGATCTCCAGATGAGAAAAGCAAATTCGCCCTGCATAGTCTGGGCCAGTTTGATGCTAAGGGATGTTTTGCCCATCCCCCCCATCCCTAACAAGGTAACGAGGCGGCAACGATCTTCCCCCAACCAGGTTTGCAGGGTCGTCAGTTCTTGATTGCGCCCATAGAAAATAGCAACGTCGATCGCATCGCCCCAGTCCTGGTAAGTCGTTGGTGTGGGGGCAGGGGCAGGATCGCTGGCGGCTACAGGGCGATCGCTGGCGGCAACCTGTCGCAAGATCCCTTTAAAGTTTTGCTTGGTGACTTTCTTACCATACGCCTCTGACAGTTTTTGCCAGAGACGGTAACCGGTGTCTTTAATGTAACCGGCATCATAACCGGATACTTGCGCAATTTCCAGGTATGAGCGCCCCTCCCAGCAGTGCCGAAACACCATCTCTTCTGTCTTGCTCAGGCAACCGCGATCGAGCACCTGTTCAACTGCTGCTAACGCTTCCTCCAGACCCATCACTGTCGTATCCTTCCTATCCGTTTTCGCTTCTGATTCGCCTGCTTGAATAACGTATGGAGATGCCTTCCCTCAGTTGTGTACATGTGGAGTAGACTACTGCACCACAACCTACGTCCTGCTAATATTTAGCATTTGTCCGAGTTATGTCTAAAGAGCCGAAACCTCAGACTGGGTAGCCCTTGTACAAAGAATAGGACAAATCCGACATCCTCTATCCGGAGGATTATGACTTTTTAATGACTTTTTTCCTGACTTTTTTCAAGTGACGGTAACCATAGATAGGGATTTAATGTTGATCAGCGTCAGCAAGATTTACAGGGAAGACTAACCACATGTGTAGGATGGTTCAGGCAATAGCTTTGACTTGTTTTTACTGTTGCTTCATAAGTTGCTTCATAAACGGTCGAGATAATTCAAATGCCTAAAAAAACTGTTGGAGACCTGACCATGAATTACAAAGTTCAGGGTCAGGGAGAGCCGTTACTTATGATCATGGGGCTCAGTTTCAGTCTTCTCGACTGGGGTACTGAATTTCCCGAACTACTGGCAAAGCATTACAAAGTCATTCTGTTTGATAATCGAGATGCCGGGCAAACCAGCCAAGCCACGAAGCCCTACACCATCGCTCAAATGGCAGCAGATGCCGCAGGGTTATTAGGGGCATTGGGGGAGGCCAAAGCCCATGTATTTGGGATTAGTCTGGGTGGCATGATTGCCCAACATTTTGCCCTGAACCATGCTGATAAACTCAACAAACTGATTTTAGGTTGCACAATGGCAGGCGGACGTTGCAGCCACTATGCCGACATTAGTGGTGTATTCGGTAGCAATCTGCTTGATGTGTTGTTTACACCCCAGTTTATTCAAACGAACCAGACTCGTCTGGCTGACTTTCAGCAAATTACAACGCCTTTGCATAGTCGGGGAAATGCCCTAACCCGCCAACTTCAGGCACTTAGCACCCATAATACCTGCGATCGCCTAGGCCAGATTACCGCTCCTACTTTAGTAATGACGGGTGATCAGGATCCCGTCATTCCGCCAGAAAACAGTACTTACCTGGCTAACAACATTCCGGGGGCGCGGTTGGAAATGATCTCAGATGCCAGTCATGCGTTCTGCTTCAGTCATCCAGATACCGCCGCTGCGAGCGCCATCAACTTTCTCAAAGATGGCTGACTCCCAATGATGCATCAAGCGTTGGATGAATCGAAACTAGTGATACATAAATTATGGGTGTGCAGCAGATTGAATTAGAAGAAACGGAATTAGAACAAACGGAATTAGCGCAAACGAAATCAGAAAAAATTGAATTAGAAGAAACGGAATCAGAACAAACGGAATTAGTAAGGTGGATGCCGATTCCAGAATCTCAAAACTCAATTTTCTCGGTTTATCGCACTGAATATGCCATTGAAATTCATCCTGGCTGTGAAGTACGGGTAAATGCGCGTCTTGTTTGTACTCATTATTCCTATGAGGATGCATGGGAATTTAGTGAACTATTAGGCCAACAAGCAGGACTTCCTGTAAGAGATTACACCCATCAATAAGCGATAACCTTTTCCTGCGTTTCTACATCAGGTCACGATTATTAGTGCGCCAAAATAAGTTTGAATTGACTACACCATGTTCCCAAATTAGCTTTTATCAATATTATTTTTATCGACTTATTAGGAGCAATAGTTGTGGCCATTTAACTACTTATTAAATAGTTTACCAAAGTCATACTGGTTCTATGGCAGTTTAAAGCATGAGCTAAAGCGCATTGGGCTCATATTTTTAGCCATGCTAGAGACCATTCAATATTGTTCCATTTTTGAAACACGACATTATTATCCAGTAATTAACCCTATGGTAGGGAAGAGATGGTTATGGTGTCACGACTGCGATCGCTGGTAAAAGCTGAACGTTATCTGATCAACCGAACCCCTCAATTGCATTGATTATGTGAGAAGTGAATTATGCAAAAGCGCTGTGTTTCCTGGGAGTGGCGATCATGTTTCGGCACCGCTGGTGCAGGTATTCTGGTGATGTTACAGTCAATGGCAGTACCGTTGATCGCAACTGCCCAACCTAATCAGAATCCGGCATCACCTCCATCCCCTAACCAGTTATCCAATACGGCATGGTTACTGGAAGACTTAAGTGGCACTGGGGTGGTCGATCGGGTTCAGACCACTCTTCATTTTGGCACGGGCGATCGCCTCTTCGGGAGCGGTGGATGTAACCGTTACAACGCCAGAGCCACGCTAGCCAACGATCAGTTGACAGTTGGTGGAATTGCCTCAACGAAAAAGATGTGTCCGCAGGCAGTGATGAATCAAGAACTGCGTTACTTTCAGGCGATCGGGCAGGCCCAACGGGTGAGTTTGCAGGGGCCCTATTTGCTCATTTATCACCAGGGAAGCAACTCACCCTTACGCTTTACGCAACTGCCATCGCAACGTGCTGAGAAGTGATACCGGTAGTCCTATTTAGGAAGGGATAAAGAATGATGGAGTGAGGGTAAGAGAGTGTGATGGTGGGGATTTCCGGCC
>CAZGDE010000191.1:0-12962 GCA_964524315.1 uncultured bacterium | reverse complement strand
TAGTAGCGACCAGGCTGCCCCACCCACGGTTCGTTTACCCCAGTTGTCGCCAACCGCCGTTCAGGTCGGGCCGGTGGCGGTGGGTAGCTACGGTGTGACAGCCCCGACAACTCCCTCCTTGCAGGATTACTACTACCGCACCCTACGGCCACCGGCGCGATTAGGGAATGGTAATATTCGGCTGATCTTTCCCCTGTCCATTCCTGCTCCGATCACGTCGTTGTTTGGTTGGCGTATCCACCCCATCACGGGTGCCCAGAGTTTCCATATGGGTACGGATATTGGTGCCCCGTTAGGTACGCCTGTCTTAGCGGCCTATGCGGGACAGGTTGCGATCGCTGACTTTCTCGGTGGTTACGGCTTAGCGGTGGCGCTGGAACACAATAAAGGTACCCAACAGACTCTTTACGGTCACCTATCAGAGATTTTTGTGAAACCGGGCGAAACGGTCAAACAAGGTGAAGTGATCGGTCGTGTTGGCAGTACGGGTAACTCAACAGGGCCCCATCTGCACTTTGAATTCCACCAGAAAACAGCCGAGGGCTGGGTTGCCCTGGATGCTGGCGAGCAACTGGAGTATGCCCTGGGGCAACTGGTTAAAACTATGGGCTTGGCCCAAGTTCCTACCGCACCGACGGCTCCAACGGTTCAGCTTGACCTATCAGCAACGGTTGATGTGAATTTGCAGGAGCGGTCTTAATATCCCGGTATGGTCATCATCAGGGGTGTTGCTGATTCTAGTTATTGAGTTAAGCCTTGGACGAATGGGAACGTCGTTCTAGTTCGTTCTACTATTCAGCACCACCTAATCAGGAAACACGACGGGGTAGCGATTACGCTAGTGTAGATTTGCCCCTTCCATGTTGGTTGACTGTGTTGCCCATGCGTCGATTTACTATCTCTCTGTTGCTAGCATTTGTGGCGTTGCCCCTTGCAAGCTGTGCCAATACGCCCTGGGGACAGGCATTGGAACAAGCCTTGAAGGCAGATGATCCTGGTAAATTGCAGGGTAGCGGTGGGTTTGAGCCAGTTAGCCCGGTTTCTACTAACCAACCGGCTACCCCGTTAGCCACCCAACTGCCCGCTGACTTTGTTGCGGTGGTGCCCCGTTACCCCAATGCCACTTTGCGCGAAGTCGTACCCAGTGCAACATCGCCGCTCACCCCATCAACTACTCCCACACCCGTTATCACCCGCTGGGGCAGTAGTGATGGGGGCGATCGCATCCTGGCATTTTATCGGCAACAACTGCAAAGCGGCGATTGGCAACTTGACCCCCTCGCGGCAGCCCAACCCAATACGCTGGCTGCCCGTCGTGGTCAGCAAACGATTCTGGTTACAGTGCCGTCCAGTCAACCCAGTCAACCCAGTCCAACAGGGACGCTGGAAACAGTTTTTGAAATTCGCTATGTGGGTGACGGTCAAACTCCAACCACGGCGATCGCCTCACCATCGTCCAACCCAAAACCAGAACAGTCTATTCCCAGTTTTACCAGTACGACGACGCTGGGGGCATCTGGAAGCTCGACAGAGACATCTTCCGCACCACTTCCCCCCATCACGGTTGGAAGCACGACGTTTACCGACCTGGCAAAAGCTCCAGCCGAACTACGCCAGTATGTGCAGGATGTGGCCCAGCTTGGCATTTTGACCCCTGTTACTACTAGTGGCACCAAAACGAATCAATCCCAGAACCGCCAATTTGCCCCTAACAAACCCATTACCCGCCGTGAATTTGCCCGCTGGTTAGTGAGTGCCAATAATCGCCTGTACGGCGATCGCCCTGCCCAGCAAATCCGCCAGGGGGTAGCCACTGGGTCGCCGGCCTTCCGGGATGTTCCCCGTACCGACCCAGATTTTGCCACGATTCAGGGACTTGCCGATGCCGGTATCGTTCCCAGTCGGTTGTCGGGGGATAGTACTACAGTCAGCTTTCGTCCCAACGCTCCCCTGACCCGTGAGACGTTGTTGCAATGGAAAGTGCCTATGGACATGCGGCAAGCTCTGCCTACCGCCAGCATTGATGCCATCAAACAAACCTGGGGTTTCCAGGATGCCACACGCATTGATCCCAAAGCATTACGGGCAGTACTGGCAGACTACCAAAATGGGGATGCCGCTAATATTCGGCGGGCCTTTGGTTACACGACGCTGTTCCAACCCAAGAAAGCTGTTACCCGTGCCGAAGCGGCGGCGGCTATCTGGTACTTTGGTTATCAGGGGGACGGTACCTCTGCCCAGGATGTTTTACAAGGCAACAAAGTTGGTAACCAGGAAAGCGGTAGCCAGGAAGCACCTGCGGTAGAAGGTGGATAGCTGGTTCCTAATCCCCATCACATTTCTACACATCCTACAAAGACCGCTCAGGTGAACCCGCAATTCCCTACAATGAACTAGTGTCTAAAAAACATTTAGAAGCTTAGATAAGGGAACCGTCTTGAGCATGCCCAAAACCGTTGCTGATGTCATGAGCCGTGAGCCAGTCACGGTAGGACCTGACACCCCGCTGACGGACGTGATTAGAATTCTGGCGGAACGGCGCATTAGTGGATTGCCCGTCATTGAAGAAACAGGCAAGTTAGTTGGGGTCATTTCCGAAACGGACTTGATGTGGCGTGAGTCGGGGGTGACACCGCCGCCCTACATCATGATCCTGGATAGTGTGATTTACCTGGAAAATCCAGTCAAGTACGAGCGTGAACTACACAAAGCATTGGGGCAAACGGCGGGCGAAGTGATGAGCCGTAACCCGATAACAATTACCCCTGACAAACCCCTGACGGAGGCTGCCAAGTTGATGCACGAACGCAGTATTCACCGCCTACCTGTGTTAGATGCGGCAGGTCTGGTGGTTGGTATTTTGACCCGTGGTGATATTGTTCGCACAATGGCAGCCGAACAGTAATTCGGAATTGGCTCAGTAACGGTAGTCGTGTATGGCTTGCCGTTGGCCGATTCTTCGCTGCAATTTTCTGAAACCCCTTTTTAGTTAAGAGATTCATTTTTAGATATATGAGCGTTACCCCCGAATCCGTCGGAGAATTATTGGCATCGACCGACTATGGCGATCGCCTCCGTGCCGTCAACCAGATCCGCCAATTGGAACCGGCCATTGGATTTCAATTAATTCAAAGTGCAGTAGAAGATAGCCATCCCCGTGTTCGTTATGCCGCCGTCAGCCAAATTGCGGTGTTAGGCGCACAGGATCGTTCCCAGGCCATGACCCTGTTGTTGGGGCGTCTATATGATTCAGAAGTAGATGTACAGGCCGCTGCCGCCGATTCTCTGGCTGCCCTGAAACTAACGGATGCCTTTAATGATTTGCAAAAGCTCTACCAGAACAGTTCGGAATGGTTGGTTCGGTTTAGCATTATCGCGGCTTTAGGTGAATTGGGCGACAAGCGGGCCTTTGACCTGCTGGTAGAAGCCTTAAATTCGGGGAATGAATTGCTGCAAACAGCGGCGATCGGTTCCCTTGGCGAGTTGGGGGACGATCGCGCGGTTCAACTCCTGGCACCATTTGCCACTAACTCTGACTGGCAAATTCGTTACCGTCTGGTACAGGCTCTCGGTCGTCTGTCTGGTACCGAGGCCCGGTCAACTCTGGAAGTTTTGGCCCAGGATGATGTGGAACAGGTAGCACAGGAAGCAAAGAATTGCCTTAGAGCGACTAGTTAGGTAGTATTCCAGTGCTAAGGATTTCATAAATTTGGAGGTAGATCAGACGCACCTCTGTTGTCTAAGATACCGGAAGCATGAGTCTTCCTGATGAGGTCGCCCAATGACTCCTAAACAAGCCTCAGTGCTGGTTGTTGATGATATGGAAACCAACCGTGACCTGTTGTCTCGCCGCTTGGAGCGGCAGGGGCATCAGGTCACAGTGGCCGAAAATGGGCGACAAGCGATTGATCTGTTGTTGCAACATCCCTTTGACCTGGTTCTCTGCGATGTCACTATGCCGGAGATGGATGGGTATCAGGTACTGGCATACCTCAAAGAAGATCCAGTTCTACGCCACGTTCCCATCATTATGGTTTCGGCTGTCACAGAGGTGGAAAGCGTTGTGCGGTGCATTGAATTGGGGGCAGAGGACTATATGTTCAAGCCGTTTAACCCCACTATTTTGCGGGCGCGGGTTAATGCCTCCCTCGAAAAACGGCGCTTTTATCAGCAGGAGCAGGCATATCTCCAGCAACTTCAGGCAGAACGTGAAATTATTGCCGCCCAGAGTCAGCAATTGGCCCAGGCAAATGCCGAAATTTTGGCGTTGAATGAACGGTTGAAAGCAGAGAACCTGCGGATGAGTGCCGAACTGGATGTTGCCCGTCGCATTCAGCAAATGGTGCTGCCTAAAACCGATGAATTGCAGCAAATCTCTGATCTGGAAATTGCTGGCTTTATGGATGTGGCCGCCGAAGTCGGTGGTGACTACTACGATGTTTTACAACAGGATGGGCGGGTCAGAATTGCCATTGGTGATGTTACCGGGCACGGATTAGAGAGTGGCGTTGTCATGCTCATGGCACAGACGGCAATCCGAACGCTGATTGCCAACGGCGAGACGGATCTGGTGAAAACCTTAAATACGGTTAACCGCCTGATCTATGACAATACGCGCCGGATGCGATCGCACAAAAATATGACCCTCGTCCTGCTGGAATACCAGGCAGGGACGCTCTATGTGGCGGGGCAGCACGAAGAAATCATCATTGTTCGTACCAATGGGCAACTGGAACGGATTGATACCATTGACCTGGGGTTTCCAGTTGGGTTAGAAGCGGACATCAGCGCCTTTGTTATGGCTGCGAAAGTTCATTTGCAACCAGGAGATGTGGCCGTACTTTACACCGATGGGATTACCGAAGCGGTGAATATGCATAATCAGCAATATGGCTTAGAGGGATTACATACTGTTTTGCGCCAAAATCGCCATTTTTCCGCTGATGAGATTCTACAGGCGGTCATTACTGATGTTAAAACCTATATTGGTGGGCAAAAGATATTTGACGACATCACCTTGCTCGTACTGAAACAAAAATGAGGATTTACATTGGGATGTTCCAGTGCTGAGTAAAATTAAGGTGAAATAATAATGATTTTGCGGCCAACGATTGATAAAAGCCTATGACAGAAGGCGTGCAGCTAGAAGGTGAGCGGGAGCGGCTTTTGATGGAAAATGCACGGCTGCGTCAGGAAATCGCACAGTTGCAACAGGTCAATCATGATTTGCACATTGCCCTGCGGACAACGGCAGAACATGGCGACATTATTGAAACCCAACTGTATGAGACCAATGTCAAATTAAAGGCAGAAATCATCGAACGGCAACGGGCCCAGGCAACCCTCCATACCCTCCTCGATATGCTGGCACGGGAGCGGGACGATCTCAGAATTGTCGTGCAAACCATTATGGAGCATGGTGATGTGCTGGATGCCCAGTGGCACCAAAAGTTTTCTGAAGCTGCCTACCTGGCAAAGTCGGACGGGTTAACCCAAATTGCCAATCGGCGACGGTTTGATGAATACCTGGACTACCAGTGGCAACAAATGACGCGGGAACAGACACCCCTGTCCATCATTCTGTGTGACATTGATTGTTTCAAGCAATACAACGACTCGTTTGGCCATCTCGCCGGGGATGATTGTCTGCGGCAGGTGGCCCAGGCCCTGGCCCTGGCGGTCAAACGTCCTGCCGATTTGGTGGCCCGTTACGGTGGCGAAGAGTTTGCGGCGATTCTGCCCCATACCAATGAAGCGGGTGCCTTAAAGGTGGCTACACGGATGCAGGCTGCGATCGCCCGCTTGCAAATTCCCCATCCGTCTTCGCAGGTTAATGATCAGGTCACACTGAGCATTGGCGTTGCCTGTACCATACCTTCGCCCCAGCAACCTCCTAGCTATCTGGTGGATGAAGCCGACCAACGCCTGTATTTGGCCAAGAAACGTGGTCGTAACCGCATCGTTTACCGGATTGGCGTTCCCCCGGAACATCGGGGTGGGGAATCGTCATATTCTCCGGAGGAAGGGGCATTTTAGGAGAGAGATTGAGCAGAGAGTGATTCAGAGAATGATGTGATTGGGATTAAATGAATGCCTCTGGCGTTCGCCAGGGATGAAAACCCTTACTGGTTGATGCGCCGAAGTCGCAACCATTGCCCGTTATTCCAACTTGTATCAGGCACCTATGACCCAGACCGCCATGAATCAAACTTTTGGCACATACTTGGAGAAAATCCCAGCGAGTGATGAATATCTAACGCTAAATTTTTCTCCCAGTTCTGTCCCTCGTAAACGGCGCTGGAATAACTACGGGCTATCGGCTGATTTTTTAGGCGATTATTTTGCCGCTTTTTTCCCCGGCAGTGAATTGCCAGATAGTAAGATTAACCGGAGAGACAGTGTTAAGGCAGCGGTCAGCTATATTGCTAACGAGCTTCTGGAAAATGCTGTTAAGTACAGTGATGAAGGTGCATGTCTGCCCATCAGTATCACTCTGCATCTATACGAACAGGAAATTATTTTTCAGGTTACAAACTATGCTAAGCAGACGGCCGCAGAAAAATATCGACAGTTTGTGCAAGACCTGATTAATGCTGACCCGGATGAATTTTACACTCAGCAACTGGAAAAAACGGCGCTGGGAACGGGTGAGTCAAATATTGGCGTGCTCACAATGATGAATGACTACTCTGCCCGTTTTGGCTGGCAGTTTCAAACCCTTCATTCTCTTCCAAATGTGATTCGAGTCAATGTCATGGTGCATTTAGACGTGTGAGTTAAACGTAATATAAGCGCGAGAGAGGCTTGGGACGTGATTAAGCAGGAGTGGATATCTGTGGAGATTAAAACGGACGATTACAACATCTGGTATGAACCGGATTCGTCAACCGTTTTTCTGAAGGGCTTCCTTCGGCTAGATGGCATCGAAGAATACGAGCCAGTGATGAATCTGCTACTGGATGCGGTGGAACAGTCTCCCCACTTCAATTTGAACTTGCGAGAACTTGAATTCTTAAACAGTTCTGGCATTAGTATGTTGTCTATGTTTGTCGTGCGGGTACGGGAACGGGGCAACGTGCAGTTAGTACTCCAGGGGTCTGACAAAATTCTCTGGCAAACTAAATCTTTGAAGAACTTGCAGCGGTTAATGCCAGGGCTTAAGTTAGAGTTTGCTTAACGGTTTTGCCTGAAAACTCTAATTTGTCTGGGAAATAGTTGTTAGGGGCGATCGCCCTTGTACCCATTCCCAGCCTTTCAGGCATAGTGTCTTTCAGTCACAGTATTGATGGAGCATGGCGGAGATAGAGCAATCCCAGGGTCGAGAAGTAGAGTTACTTGCCGAGATTGAACGTCTTCGTCAGGAAGTGGAGCGTTTGCAACGGCGGACAAACGATCTGGAAATTGCCCTGCAAACCACTACTGAGCATGGTGATCTGATCGAGGCGCAGTTACACGAGTCTAACCAACGGTTGCAGACAGAGGTTGCTGAACGGAAACTGGCGCAGTCTACCTTGCAGGAAATCCTGGAGACGGTTTCGAAAGATAAGCAAGACCTGGAACTCATGCTGCAGACGACAACCGAGCATGGGGACGTGGTGGAATACCAGCTCTACACCCAGGCCGTTGAAACGATGCGCGAAAGTGAGCAGCTCTTTCGGGCAATTTCTGAATCTACTTCAATTTTAATGATCCTGACGCAGCGGTATGACGGGGTCATTTCCTACGCCAATTCTATCTCAGCCGCTGGCTTAGGGTTGGAAAAACAGGCGCTGGTGGGGCACCGCTTAGAAGAATTTTTTGCCGACCCCGAAGATATGGAGCGGTTACAGCAACTCCTGATTATCGAAGGTTGTGTACGCAACTATGAAATGCAGGTAAGGCGGGCTGACGGTAAGTTATTTTGGGTATCTGCCTCTGTCCATCCCCTCAGTCTCGTTGGTACCCAGACGCTGCTAACGACCCTGTACGATATTAGCGATCGCAAACAGGCCGAGGCCGCCCGTCGTCAAACAGAGGAGCAATTGCGCTTACAGGCGCAGGAACTTGAACTCCGGGTTGAACAACGCACTGCCGAGTTGCAGCAGGCAGAGGAAAAATATCGCAGCATCTTTGAAAATGCGGCTGAAGGAATTTTTCAGATCACGCCAGAGGGCAGTTACCTCAGCGCCAATCCGGCTTTGGCAACCATTTTAGGGTATCCCTCCCCGGAGGCACTCATTACTTCGATTACCAATATTGGGCAGCAACTTTATGTCCAACCCCGTCGCCGCGATGAAATGATTGCTTACCTGAAGCGGTTTGATGCGGTCGAAGGGTTTGAGTCCGAGGTGTATCGGCAGACAGGTGAACGCGTCTGGATCTCGGAAAATGTGCGGGCTGTGCGGGATCAGGACGGCAGCCTTCTTTACTACGAAGGCAGTGTGAGAGACATCACTGATCGCAAATCGACTGAAGCTGAATTGCGTCAGCAACGGTTGATGTCGGAGCGGTTGTTGTTGAACGTCCTACCTCAGCCAATTGCGGAGCGATTGAAACGGGGCGAAAAGACCATTGCTGATAACTTCGCGGAAGTGTCCGTGTTATTTGCTGACA
Organism: uncultured bacterium; assembly: GCA_964524315.1. Lineage (GTDB taxonomy): Bacteria > Cyanobacteriota > Cyanobacteriia > Leptolyngbyales > Leptolyngbyaceae > CAZGDE01. The sequence continues at coordinate 4,370 of CAZGDE010000191.1, read as the reverse complement.
TTGCCAATTTCACGGAGCTATCCTCCCATATTTCCCCGGTAGAACTGGTCGAGTTACTGAATGATGTGTTCTCTGCTTTTGACAGTCTGGCAGATACCTATGGAGTTGAAAAGATTAAGACCATTGGAGATGCCTATATGGTGGTAGGTGGCCTGCCTACCCCCCGGCCCGATCACCTGAGTGCGATCGCTGATGTGGCGATCGATATGCAACGGGAGATTAGCCAATTCAAAACTCCCAATGGCCAACCGATTACACTCCGCATTGGCATTCACAGTGGTCCGGTTGTGGCCGGGGTCATTGGTACCCGCAAATTTATCTATGACCTCTGGGGGGATACGGTGAACATTGCCAGTCGCATGGAAGCTCAGGGTGAACCCGGACGCATTCAGGTAACAAAGGCGATCTACGATCGCCTGAAAAAACGGTATAAATTTGCCGAGCGGGGCGCGATCGACATTAAGGGCAAAGGCACGATGACAACTTACTGGTTGCTGGAACGCAAGGTGAAATCCGCGCGCATAGCTCATTTAGGAACGGGAGTGTAATAATTTCCATCCCTCTTGGTTCGGGGGCGTGGCTGCGTGCTTCTCCAGCGGAACGAATATGCCATTTTATTTAAGCCACGATTCTGAGCGCGGTTCTGGAAGCCAGTGTATCGACCGACACAGAAATCCTTTGTCAGCGTAACTTTCAATGGACTCGCATCAGTCGTGAGGAGCCTTAACACCAGATGACGCTGTCTAAGACGAGACTACCGAAGATGAAACTAGCCAAAACGAAGCTCAAGCAACTTTCGAGCTTAGGTGTGCTAGCGGCATCACTGCTACTTTTTGTCGGTTGTGGCTCTCCCACGGGTACCACCCCTACCAATACAACGGCCACCAGTCCGGCTGCTAGTCCGGCTGCTACGACGGACGCGAAAGAGCTGAAAAATATCCGCGTGCAGTTACCGTTCCTTTTTCAGAGCGTGGATGCACCGATTGTGCTGGCAATTAAAAAGGGATATTTTGCGGAAGAAGGATTAAACGTTACCTACGAACGGGGGTTTGGGAACGTTGACACAATCAGCAAACTGGGGACTGGCAAGTTTGACTTGGCGTTCAGTGACATGTATAACGCTCTGGAGTTTAACGACAAAAACCCCAACGATAAGATTGTGGCGGTTGCCGTGCCGTTTAACCGGGCTCCCTTTGCCGTACTGACCCTGAAGGAGAAAGGGATTAAAGACCCCAAGGAGTTAGCGGGAAAGACTTTGGGTGCGCCTGCGGGTGATGGCCCCCGCAAACTGTTCCCCCTATTTGCGGAAGAAATTGGGGTTGACCCGGCCTCGGTAAACTGGACAACGATGGAACCCAAACTACGGGAAACGTTCCTCCTCCAGGGTAAGGTGGATGCGATTAGTGGGTTTTCCACTTCGGCACTACCGAGCTTAATTAAGGGTGGTAAGAAGATGGAAGACATCAATGTGTTCTACTACACCGACTATGGCTTAAACTTTTACGGGAATGGCATTCTGGCAAAAGCCGACTTTGTGGATAAGAACCCAGAGGTTGTCAAAGGGTTTGTCCGCGCCTACTTGAGGGCAATGCAGGATATGTTGAAAAATCCTGAAGAAGCCGTTGCCGCAGTGCTGGAAGCCGATGAAAGCAAGTTGATGGATAAGAATGCGGAAACGGTGCGCTTGAAAGTAGCGATTGAACAGCTCATCATTACTCCCGAAGCAGAATCGTTGGGCTTGGGGGCGATCGACCCCAAACGGATGGAAACCACGATTCAGCAAACGACGGCTGGGTTTAAGTTAAAAGGGAAGCCAACGCTGGCTGACATTTTTAAGGATGGTTTCTTACCACCCAAGGAGGAACGGGCCATTCCGCCCGCTTCTGAACGCAAGCCCTTGAGCTAAGGCGATTGCCAAGGAGAAATGGGTGGTGCCTGGAATCAGCAACGCCGAAAACTTTACCTGGCGTTGGGGCTGGTTTTGTCCAGGTTTTTTGCATTGGCCAGTTATTCTGTGGCTAAACCTGCTCTTCCAGGTCGTTTGCTCTTTAGAAATCGCCTGAGCTTGGCTTTTCCTATCCACATTAAATGGCGATCGCCGCAGGTACCTGTGGGGCATGCCTATCAGTCTGCTCGGCCATGCAACTAATGATAGATTCTGCCCCCGCGATCGCTGTATTTGCCTGAAATCAGTTCTCCTGGTTCCTACCCTTGCCGTCTGGCGAACTTCCGGCTCTGACAAATTGCTATAAGATGCTCCATGAGCATTTTAATTTTGTGAGCAGTGCATGGAAAATTGGCAGGCGGTTTTTGCTGCGGGAACATTTTTAGGTGTAATCCTTCTGGTGATGACGGAATGGGTACACCTTACGATCGCCGCCCTACTAGGCGCACTGTTGCTAATCATTACCCACATCATGACCCTGGAGGAGGCGCTGTCTTACATTGGTGCCAGTCATGGCACGTTGGGGTTGTTCTTTGGGGTGATGGTGCTGGTGCGGGCCTTTGAACCCACAAAAGTATTTGATTACCTGGCAACTCAAATGGTGTTGCTGGCCAAGGGAAGGGGCGATCGCCTGTTACTGGGTATTGTTGCCATTACCACACCCATCTGTGCCGTTTTACCCAATGCTACGACAGTCATGCTGCTGGCTCCTCTGATTCCGCCGATGGCCCAGGAAGTTGGCGTCGATTTTGTCCCTTTGCTCATTTTGATGGTCTTCGTTGCCAATAGTGCCGGATTACTGACACTGGTTGGCGACCCAGCAACTTTCATTGTCGGAGATGCAATCAATATTAGCTTCGTCGATTACCTGATGCGACTTAGTTTGGGTGGGGTAATTGCCATTCTGACAGTTATTGCTATCCTTCCCTTCCTCTTCCGGCGCATCTGGCGCACAAAGTTGGATATGGAAAGGCTGGAGCAGCTACCCCAACCAACGATCAATCATCCCCGGTCGTTGGTGATTGGCGCACTCATCGTGGCCTTTGTGCTGGTCTTCTTTGTTGTGGGTGAGACGTTACCCGTGCCAATTTCTCCTGCCCTGGTTGCTCTTTTGGGCGCGGCCCTGGCAATGCTCCTGGCGCAAAAAACGCGTATTGATAGCGTGCCAAACATTTTGCGGGATGTAGACTGGAGCACGCTCATTTTCTTTATGTGTATTTTTGTGCTGATTGGTGGTTTGAACAAAACGGGTGTAATTGCTGGCATGTCGGGCCTGTTAGCAACCATTCTGGGAAAAAACATTGCTCTTGGCACCCTGACTCTACTTTTTTTTGTTGGTCTGGTTTCCAGTGTGGTGCCCAACATTCCCCTGGTTGTCGCGATGGTACCCCTACTCAAACAGTATGTGGTCAATGTTGGACTGGCACCCACTGCGGTATTAGACACTAACTATGCCGGCCAGTTTCCCCCCGAAGTCTTACCCCTGTTCTATGCCATGATGCTGGGTGCCACACTGGGCGGTAATGGCACCCTGGTTGGGGCCTCTTCTAACATTGTGGCGGCTGGTATTTCCGAACAACATGGCCGACGGATCCCCTTTAATACCTTCTTGCGCTACGGCATTCCAGTCATGGGGTTACAGTTGGTGACAGCGGCTCTATTTGTGAGTGTGCGCTTTCTGCTGGTGGGGATTGGCCGGTGAGGATGGCGGTGTTGGGATGGATGTTACCCCCATTCCCAAAGTTTCACAGGGCAGGGCTATGTTACATTGCTTCGCCCAGAATGCGGTCATAGGTTTTCAACAGATAGTCTGAGTTGGTCACAGTAATCTGATAGCCGATAAAAATTAGCAGTACGGAAACTGTTGCAATGGGAATGGCAAAGGGGAAATAAAGCAAATGCCAGGGATTGTTTTTAATCATCCGGCGAACTCGCTCGAAGAAGACCTGTACCTTACCCTGAAAGCCTGCTGTGCCATCGCGGTCGGTTCCTTCGGGGGAGGCGACTGCTAGATTGGCATTGACCGTAGCAACTAAACGGCTTTGCCAGTAATAGTCATGCCCAATTAAGAGAAAGCGCCAGAAGAAATGGGATAGCCCATTGGGGGGGGCGTGCGTTGCCCGTGCTTGCGGTTGCCGCCAGATGGTATGGCCGTTTTGAAGCAGGTGACGGGCATGGACGACACAATTACCCCGGTAGAGGGGGAGGTCGAATGGGATGGGCGTTTGCAGCAGTAATTTCCGCCGGAAGGCAACGTTATTCAGGAAGTATTGAGACGTGGGTGACAGGGCTGTCTCCCCGGAATATTGGGGAAAGATATAGGTCAGGGCCATGGCCGTACCGTAAGGCCCCTGACCTCGTGTTGTGGTTTCACCCGCGACGACCTGAATGTGTTCTCCCTGGCTAAAGGTGGTCAATACGGTGC
>CAZGDE010000190.1:12505-12981 GCA_964524315.1 uncultured bacterium | reverse complement strand
TAGAGCCCGATGGAGAAAAAGAAACCAGGGATATAACCTAACACTGCCAGAATCAGGGCTTCTTGAAATACCACTGCTAGCAAGTACAGGTTTTTGTATCCCATTGCTTTGAGAGTGGCGTATTCGGCCAAATGATCGGACACGTCGGTATAAAGGATCTGGTAAACGATGACGGTACCCACGACAAAGCCAATCGCCGTCCCCAGCGTAAAGATGAAACCAATGGCGGTGCTGCTTTTCCAGTAATTTTGTTCAAAGGCGATGAACTCCTGTCGGGAAAATATCCGCACATCGTGGGTGGTCTGTTCAATGTCTTGCCGCAAGCGGTTCAGGACAGATTGAAGATCGGTTCCCGGTTTTAGTTTGATTAAACCAACATCGATCTGACCTTTATCGCGTTGTTTAAAGATCCGCAGCATGTTCAAATCGCTGGTGATCAGGTTGCCATCGGCACCAAAGGAGGCACCCATGCTGAA
>CAZGDE010000190.1:10163-12495 GCA_964524315.1 uncultured bacterium | reverse complement strand
CGACCACTAACTTCAGTGGTGACCGTTTTGCCCGCTTGAATCAACTGGGCGACTGGCCCAAATTCTTCCCTGGACTTTTCATCAAATAGCACGACATCGGGTAATCGAATCGGCGATAGATCCGGCAAAACTTCGGGCCCAAACACGGGGTTTGCCGGGTCAAACCCGATTGCCAGAATGCTACGGGTGTTTCGATTGACCGGGTTCCGCCAGAAGGCAAAGTCGAGATAAATTGGACTGACCGATTCCACTCCTTCATAGCCCAGTGCTTGATAGAGGCGACGTTGGGAGAAATTACGCATGGCGATCAACGCTGTCGATTGGGGGTTGATCATGAAAATGTCACCCTTAAAGCTCTGGTGTAATCGGACAGAGCTATCAAACAATGCATCCTGAAAGCCAAGCTGGATGAACATCAAAATGACAGCAAAGCCAATTCCTGCCAGAGCAATGAGCAACCGCATGCGCTCGCGCTTGAGCTGTAACCAGGCAAGGGGAATTGCAAACATTACTGGGCGACAATCCTTACATTCACTTTGGAATTGGTTAAGCGGGAGACATTGCTGCTGTCGTCCAACCGAATTTTGACCTCGACAACGCGCGTATCCGTATCCGCAACGGGGTCTGTGTTAAGCACATCATTTTTGCGAATTTGGAGACCCACATAGTCTACCGTCCCACCAATCTCACCGGGGAAAGCACCGCTCTGGCTGGTGATCGTGGCCTTTTGCCCGCGTCTCACTCTGGCAACCGAGCTTTCATCCACTTCCGCGATCGCGTACATCTGATCCGTTTTACCCAGTTCGGCAATGCCATTACACTGGCTACCGTTATTTCCCGCTCCGGCACTGGCCGACTGTTCCCCTTCTTTCACGTGAACGGTAAGCACCTGTCCCGCAATCGGCGATCGTACCGCTGCAGTTTCCAGTTCGGCTTTCGCCCGCTGAAGATTGGTCAATGCCACCTGTAACTGTGCCTGTGCCTGCTGCACATCTACCGGACGCACCTGTACCAGGCTTGCTTGTGTCCGGCGGGCCTGTTCAAATTCTTTAGCGGCGACCCTGACGGCTTCGTTAGCAGTTTCGAAGGTGAGCCGTCGCCGGTCGAGATCGGAGGCTGAAACGGCACCATCTTTATAGAGACGCTCGTACCGTTTATATTCACGTTCGGCGTTTTGCAGTTCTGCCATTCGACGGCCGACTTCGGCCTGGCGAGCCTCGATCTGGGACTGTTGAGCTTCAATTTCTGCCGGTTTTGCCCCGGTTTGCGCCTGACTGACCCGTGTTTCGGCTTCTTTCACCTGTGCTTGTGCCTGCAATGCCGCCGCATAGAGGCGATCGTAGGTGTCCATAACAGCAAGTACCTGGTTCTGCTGGACGCGATCACCCTCTTTGACCATCCACCGACGGATCACGCTATTAAAGCCGCCGGAGGGAGACGATACACAAAACACCTCACCCCCCGGTTCTAACCGACCCAGGGCGGTGACACCATCTCCAGGTTGGGTGGGAGCAGGAGACGTAGCAGGAGCGGCGTTCTGGTTTTGAGCGTTATTTTGAGTATTAGAGACTGGACGAAGTGCCAGAAAAATGCCATAACCTGTCACACCTAATGCGAGGATGACAAGGGCTGCAATGAGCTTTCCGGGGGATTTGAATAGGGGGTCTAACACGCAACACAGCTCCGTAAGCGGCACAGAAATTCTGCACCAAACTTAGTAAAGATCTTAAACAATTCTTACAGGACTTGAAGCGGTTAGACGAGAAAACAAAAACTTTATCGGCAAGTGGGCCAGATGACTGGTGTGATTGCCTAGTTGTGCGCCATACGGGTCGTGCGGAAGGTGACGTTTGACCCTTCCTGGGTTTGTTCGAGCACTAATAATGGGGTAGGTTTTGCCTTCTGATCCCAATGCATGTTGGCAATGCGTCCCTGGATTGTTGGCTGCCAGGTATCGTTTTCACCCGTTGGGCTGAGGAAGGTTTCCATGCAGTCAATGATCTGGTTGATAGTCACTGACGTGGGCTGGGTTGGCAGTTTAAAGATTTTAATTTCTACCCGGAAGAGAACTCGCTTTGTTCCTTTGGGCAGGTCGCCGGGTTCATATTCAACATCAAAGATTTCGTCGATGTGCCGTCCTGTACTGGCAATACCAATTTCCCCTTGATTGGCTTGGCCGGGGCGCAGGGCGATCGAGATTTTGTCTTTAACCTTAATTTTAATTTGGTTGAGGATGGCAAAATGGAAGACTTCTTCCTCCATCCGCATTCTCAGGTAGTCCAGGTTAAATTCGCGAGAGTGGATCAGGTCAGGGTTACGCTCCATCTTACTG
>CAZGDE010000190.1:0-10153 GCA_964524315.1 uncultured bacterium | reverse complement strand
TTTCTACGGCGTATTTCAGCTTTTTCTGCAACTCGCGGTTTTTGAATGTTTCAAACTTAAGCTGTTTCTTGACCTTATCAATACTGAGTTTGGACAGCACTCCAAGGGCCACCAATAATACCAACAAACCACCACTGGCAAACATCCAGATCTGGCCAGACTCAGATTCCGGCGTTTTGGCAGGGGTAGTGGTTGAAGTCTTCGGCTTAGCCGGTTTGCTAGAAGTTTGAGCCAACCAGGGGTCTACGAAAAGAATGGGGGATGACATGGCGCTTACTGGTTCCAGCTTACTTGAATCTAAACTATTCTGTAGAATGCCCTGATTTCCGCGTACAGCATCATTGAGGTCATTCAAATTATAGAGGAGCGATCCACCATCGGTGACCAATGCCCGGTGCCAATGACTGAAATTTTAAGTTAGGGCAGGATTTATGTATGCCTGCTTCTCATCTTAGCCAGCGAGCCTGATAGTGTTGGGCATCAAGGTGAATGAGGTAGGGGTAGCTGCTGTAGCGCCCCAACCCCCCTGGCCACCAGGGATCGAGGAACCAGTAGAGTTGATCACCCGTGAGCCCGTCGCAATAGAAATCCATCGCATCACCTACGATGTGCCGACTATGCGCAACTCCGCCAACTCTAGCATTAATATCCGGGGGGCAGTACCAACTGGTAACGTACATGGGGCGGTTGAGGCGATCACGGGCGATTTGCGCCATTTGCGCCATCCTAACAATTGCATCCACGATTGCCTGGTTGGGGGGCATGCGAGTGCCACCGTGGGTTGCCTCGGCCCAGGTGAAATTGCCATTGGGAATGATGGGTGCATAGATTTGAATGTTCCCCGGAGTCCATGCGGGTGGTGGGGAAGGCAGACTGAGCGGAAGGGGGGGCAGTGGGGCATCCACCCCACCCCGACGGGCCGTTTGCATCCGTTTCAAGTCGTCAAACAGGGATTGAATCGTTTGTTCATGGGTAGCAATGCCACGCCAGAGCTGGGTTAACCGCAGGAGGGCATCGCGCTGGTGCGTTAACCCTTCGTAGGCGGTGGGAATTCGCCGGACAAAATCGAGTAGTGCCCGATCCAGTTGCACGGCAGCCTGGGCCAGTTCGGTTTGATTGGGTTTGGGACTCGTGAACAGGTCAGCATTGACCCCCAGGGCAATCAACGCCGCGCTTCGAGTTTCCAGTTGGCCCCAGAGCCGAAAGCCTTCAACCAGGGCATTGCGTTGTTCACCCTGGGCTCGATAGTGGGCGGGAATCCGTTGCAGGAAGGTGATTAGGGCCGGGTCAACCAGTTTCAGGTTGGGTTCAGGGGAGGTATCGGTTTCCAGGGAGGCTATTGCTGCCTCGCGTGAAGCGAGTTGTCGCCAGAGTTGGGTGAGGCGGATCAGGGCTTCCCGTTGGTGGGGATAGCCAGAATAATTGGGTGAGACTCGCTGAACGAATTGCAACAAGGCCGGTTCAAGAACCGTTTCATCCCTGGTTTCGGTGGGACTTTTTTCGGTGTTGCTCGCCGATAGCGATGGGCTATTGAGTGAGGCGATCGCCTGTTCGCGGCTATCCAGTTTGCGCCAGATTCGTACCATTTCCAGGAGGGCCTCGCGCTGGTAGGGCAAACCGAGGTAATAACCAGGCAGGCGATCGAGCAGGTTGAGTAATGCCCGATCCAGATAGACCAGAGTGGTCGGCACACTGGCTGCTGCAAAATCAGTGGCAACATCTGCTTGATATGCCTCGGTTAACACTTTGGCGTTACTGGTTTCCAGGATGGCCGCAGCAGGATCGTTGACCGGGGCGTTAAAACCTTTGGCGATCGCCTGCATGAACTTGTCGGTGTAACGCCCCTTTTCCCCGTCCCATAAATCGGTACTTTTCCAACCCTCAACCGTGAGACGGTTGGTTAAACTCCGAATTGTATTAGCGGCATATTGCACCTGAGCGGCAAAGGTGTTGACCTGTTCCAGTGAAATGCGATTCGCCGGTGCAATTCCCAGGCCGGTTTCGCCATCGGTCAGCGGTGGTTGCTGTTGCGCGATGTAAAGTGCAGCCAGCACCGGCTTATGAATACCAACCCGCTCAGCTTCTTGCAGGTAAATGGCATTGCGTTGGTCGGGTGTGAGGGAAGACATGGAGACGGTCGGGGGATGATGAGGTTAACAGGATGGTGAGATGATGGGTTGACGGGATGCCGGGATCAACAGTAACTCTGACTTGTTCATGCTCTTGCGATCGCCCACGTGGTCATCCCATCATCCCACTCACTCCTTTCTCCTATGCCGTTTATACCCCTATCTCAGGGATTTGATGCTGGTTGTTTGGCTGCAGTTCGTTTGATTGCGACGGATATGGATGGCACATTGACGACGGCGGGCAAGTTTACGGCAACCCTGTTAGAGGCGTTTGAGCAGCTGGCAACGGCAGGGCTGCAGGTATGGATCGTCACCGGGAGATCGGCGGGATGGGTGAGTGGGCTGGTGCATTATCTGCCCGTGGCGGGGGCGATCGCGGAAAATGGCGGTATCTTTTACCCGGCTGATCGGGAAGGTGTACCAACCTGGTTAGTGCCCATTCCAGACGTGACAGTGCATCGGCAGGAGTTGGCCCAGATATTTCAAGGTCTACAACAGGAATTTCCACAGTTGCAAGAATCGACGGACAATCGCTTTCGCCTAACGGATTGGACATTTGATGTGCAAGGTCTAAGTCTGACGGTACTGGAGACGTTGAGCCAACGGTGTCAGGAATGGGGGTGGGATTTCACGTATAGTACGGTGCAATGCCATATCAAACGGCCTGACCAGAGTAAAGCAACGGGTTTACAACAGGTAATGGCCCACTACTTGCCCGACTACAATGTCCAACAGGTTGTGACGGTAGGCGACAGTCCCAACGATGAGAGTTTGTTTGATTCCAGTCGGTTTCCGTTGTCCGTTGGCGTGGCGAATGTGTGGGAGTATCGCGATCGCCTGCTGCACCAACCAACCTACATCACGACGAAACCGGAAGGCGGAGGGTTCTGGGAATTGGCGGAATTCTTGTTAACAAGGCCATGATGGGCTTCTACACTTTTAGTAGACGGTCTTCGATCGCCTGCCATGTGCCCAGTGACAACCGCACCGCCGCCTCTTTGCAACGGATGATGAGCCAGTTGGCATAGAGATAGGATTCCAGGCGACGCAATTCTTCACTGGATAAATTAATCCAGGTGGGATCTAACCTGACAGCACTGAACCAGGCGTGAAAGACCCGATTGTGAAAATCTTGCAGCACACTATTGGGCTGTTTCAGGTCGGGTGCCTGCGCCTTCAAATCCTTCAACCGCAGAATGAGGACTTCGATCGTCGCCTCGCGCAAAATTTTGAGCTCGGTTAACTCTTGTACAAATGCCTCGGTCATTGATCCGGCGAAGACCTGCCCCATCGGTCGATTGGGCAGGGATTGGGTCAGCGAAATTGCCAGCGCCCGTGTGGGAATGGCAGCACGAGCTGGGGTTTGGTCGAGATTGTTGGTAAAGCCGGGAAGTCTCATTTGGGCCAGTTTTCGAGCCAAATCCAGCAGCCGTATCAGGTTAGGATCCAGGACGCTGGCAAGGTCGAGGGCATAGTCGTTAACCAGTGCCAGAGCAAGAGCCGCAGCCCGTTTGGATACCGGACTCAGGCTACTGGTGGAACCTTCTGTCACGGTATGGGCCCAGTTGAGGAGCGATCGCAACTTGGGGGTGTTAATAAAGGTGCGTGCCTGTGCCTCCATGTCGAGCAGGAACTTATCCGTACCACCCCGCACGACGCCAGCGACCAACAGGAAAACTTCCTGCCAACGTTTGTCTGTCAGATGGGTAGTGACCAACTGGTGGGTGAGTTGCTGGTCGGCAATATATTGGGCGGTCAAATACTCCTGGAGGGTCAGGTGAGAGAAGGAGTAAATATCCTGGGCCCGTTCGACCAGAATGCCCTGCTGAATGGCGATCGCCGAGAGTACAGCTTCCCCATCTAAATGTTTGGGAGCGTTCAAGATACCGGCCAGAAAGGTTTTGATCTGGTCAACGACTTCCCATTTGGTAAAAAAGAGATGGTTGGCCTCAAATCCCTGATAGGCAATTTCGGATAGGAGTTCTTCTTCTAGTTCGGTACTGAGACCCTGGTAAATTTCTTCGTGGAAGATGCGCTTTTCGGCAGCCCATTCTTCCATCAACACGCGCAATGCTTTGCGGTAGAGAATGCTGCGATTTTGGGGAAAATTTTGGGAACTGTCGTAGACCAGACACAGCAAGGTCAGTAACAGCGGCGATTGTGCCAGTTCCTTCGCGGCTTTGTTTTCCGGTCGTTGTAGCAGGTGCCAGCACCGTTGGGCTGTGTTCGCTTCCCGGTCTTCGTCGGAAGTAAACCAGTTTTCAATGAAGCGTTTAATCTGGTCATGGCTAAAGTCTGCCATTGCCACATCACTAAACCGCCGAAAGTTATGGCGATAGGCCGCCACCCGGCAGGAGGTAATAAAACGGTTTTTGTCGTGTTGATCGACAAAGTTTTGAATTTGATAAATCGCCTCATTCAAATTCTTGGTTGGCACTTCGTCCAGCCCATCCAACAGAATGAGTAACTTACCCTGTTCTAACAGTTTGGCTGTGACTTCATTGGGGGAGGGAAAACCACAAATTCGAAATTCGTGGGCGATCGCGGCTTCAATGTCGATGACATCACTATTAAAGTTTTTCAATTCCAGCAAAACGGGAATGCATTCATGCTCGTAACCACCTCCGGCAACGCCTTTGAGTGCTTCTAAGCCCATTTTGCGGAGAAAGGTGGATTTACCGGCACCGGGGCCACCCAACACCATCAGGTATTGTTTTTCGTTAGCGACTTTGAGCCCTTCCTGTTTTTTGGTTTTGCGTTGAAAAGTACGTTCCGACTCTTTCCGAAATGCCTTTTCCAGGTCTTCGATTGACTCAAACTGGCTCAAATTCGCTCGATCCAAAAATTGCACAGCGGTGTACACCATTTCCAGGGGAACGGGTTCCCGCATGCCCAATACCTTTAAAATGCCATGTCGTTTCGCATAGTTCTGGGCATATTGTTCACAGGCGCGATTGATAATTTGTTCTGGGTCTTCATCCCGTGCCTTCACCCAACTGGCAAATTTGCCGCCATGATCACACAACACACGACTACAAATTGATGCCAGCGTTAACGTTGCTGCTGGAATCAGAACCTTTTCAATCAGGATGAAGGACATTTGGTTTCCCAGCCGGGTAGGGCATTAATAGGTTTTATACCAATTCCTGTGGGTCGGGCAACAGCCCCCATTGTGTTCCCAAGCACTATTTCTCCAGAATTCAGTGTCTAAATCTATTACCCGTTCGGGGTAAAAGTTGTGCCGGGATTCGATAATGTATGGGCGATCGCAAAGCTGACCGCCCATTCTGGGTTAGTTCCGGTAAGATTCAGGTTGTTTTAGCAGCATAATCCTTCATGACCTACACACCGAAAATTCTCGCTTTTGCTGGTAGTACCCGTACCGACTCGTTCAACAAGAAACTGGTGCAGATTGCTGCCAACGGTGCCCGTAACCTTGGCGCAACGGTTACCTATATCGATCTGCGCGACTTTCCTATGCCTCTATACGACGAAGATCTGGAAAAGAGCAGCGGTATGCCCGTTGCCGCCCGTCAGTTTAAGGAACTAATGGTTGACCATGATGGACTGTTGATTGCGTCACCCGAATATAACGGGTCGCTGTCGGCTGTATTGAAGAATGCGATCGACTGGGCATCCCGTCCGGCGGCGGGTGATCCGCCCCTGGTAGCGTTTGCGGGTAAGGTGGCGGCAATCATGAGTACTTCACCCGGAGGTTTGGGCGGATTACGTGGGTTGGGCCATCTCCGCATCATTTTGAGCGGTATTAAGGTTCTGGTGTTACCCGAACAGATTGCCGTTGGTAATGCCTACGATGCCTTTGCGGCAGATGGTAGCTTAAAGGACGAGAAACAACAGGCCGCGATCGCCGCATTAGGTGAGAATGTTGCCCATACCCTCGCCAAGTTGAAAGGGTAAGGCACGGGTGGTGCTGAATCGCAGGACGAACTGGCACCAAGACGGGGGAATTACAAGATTATTCTGCTAACGGTTGATGGAGCTGACCGCTCATTGCTGATAGTGAATTGACTCGTTGCTGGAATAGTTGCAGCACAAGAAACCCGATCGCCGTACTACTAGCAACCATGACCCAGAAAGTATGGGCGATGGTTGCAGTCTGATCCATCGCCCATCCGCCTAACATAGGGCCGATGAAGTAGCCGATTGCCCAACATTGGGAACTCACGGCAATATATGCCCCCCGTCGCGCTGCGGGGGCTAACTCTGCCACAATCGCTGCCGCAAAGGGTTTGTAGGTGACTGCTGCGAGAGATAGCAGGCAAAGAGCGGCGATCGCCCAGAGAAACTGAAAACTCGTCGCGTTACCCGTTAACCAGACCAGGATAAAGCCACCACTCCACAACAGCATGGCCAGCATCAGCACCCGTACCCGTGGCCACGTCCCAAACAGATACACAATCGGCAACTGCAGCAGGGAACCAAACCCGATATAACACCAGGTAAACAGATTAGCCGTCTCATCCAGGGAAGATCCCGGTGTCATGCCAAACGCCGCAACAAAATTGGTCAGATACAACGGCAACGTACTGGTCACCAACGCAATGTAGGTCGTAAATAGCACATTCGCCAGAACAAAGATTTGTAAGGAGCGATCCTTCAGAGCCAGCCAGATGCCCTGACTGGTGTCCATGTGCTTTTCCGGAACAGGTGGTTGGGTTTCAGCGATCGCCCCCAACGTCATCACCACAAATATCAGAAAGATCGCACTACAACTGGCAAACAGCCATTGTGCCCGGTTGAATAACAGCAGCAAAACGCCACCTCCCAGCACCCCCACGCCCACACCCAGGTGTTCGGCTAGTCCCAAAATGGCAAAGGCCCGGTGCCGTTCCTCCGTTGTGGTGATATCCATCACAGCTGCATCGGCTGCCGTCCAATAGAAACCAATGCTTAGACCCAACAACAAATTGTCAAAAATGAGCAGAGGAATGGTCTGGGTGAAAACCAGCGAGATGGCTGCCAGAATTGCCAGACCTGCCGAGAATAGCAAGGTTTTCCGCCGTCCGAAGCGAGGGTTATCGGCCAGGATGCCGCCTAAAAAGTGACCCATCACACTGGTCAACGAGCTACTGCTAATGCTGAACCCAACCGCCGTTGCCGATAACCCTACCTGGTTAACAAACACAATCGGAATGTAGAACTGCATCAGCCCATACCCGACCTGGCAGAGCGATCGCCCTACTGCCTGAACCCAAACCTGCCGATTAGAAAGCTGAACCAGAGATGTCAGGGAATTCATTAGGGTGTAGGGTGTCCATTCGACACGAAAGATAATTTGTTAAACAATTTGTCATATAAAGCAAAGCTTCTTGTAGAGTAGCATCAGACGTTCTCATAGCTGGGCGAACGTGAAACGGTTTCTTACCCTATTTCTACTGGCAGTGGTACTGGTGGTGGCGATCGCCAGTTGTGTCCCCGGTACCAACATCAGTACAGGTGGCGACATCATCATTGCCTCCAAAGACTTCACTGAGCAGGACATTTTAGGCGAACTGTTAGCCCAGCAAATTGAGCATAAAACGGGCTTAAAAGTCGATCGCCGTCCCCGTCTGGGTGGTTCCTTCGTTTGTCACCAGGCAATTATCAGCGGCAAAATTGACGGCTACATCGAATATACCGGCACCGCGTTTACTGGCATTCTCAAACAGAAACCCATCCCCGACGCGAAACAAGTCCACCAAAACTTGCAACAGCTTTACGCCCAGCAATTCAATTTAGCTGTCTTGCCATCCCTCGGCTTTGAAAATACCTTCGCCATGATTATTCGCGGCGAGGATGCCCAACGTTACAACATCCAGACCCTTTCCCAGGCTGCCCAATATACCCCCCAATGGCGCGGTGGGTTTGGCTACGAATTTCTCGAACGCCAGGACGGTTTCCCCGGACTTGCCCAAACCTACAATCTGCACTTCGCCAAACCACCCCAGATTATGGATCTCGGCTTAATTTACCGCGCTCTCATCCAAAAACAGGTAGATTTGATCGCCGGAAACTCTACCGATGGGCAAATCGCCCGCCTGGGTTTAGTGACTTTGCAGGACGATAAACACTACTTTCCCCCCTACGAAGCCGCCCCCATCATCCGCCAGGAAACCCTGAACAAATATCCCAACCTGAAAACCGCTATTGCAGAGTTAGCGGGCAAAATTTCTGCCGCCGAAATGCAACGCCTGAACTACCTTGTAGAAGGTGAATTACGCGATGTCAAAGAAGTCGCCCATGAATTTTTACAGCTTAAAGGGTTGATTAAATAGCCATTCTCAAGCGATTGGGAGCATAGTTCAGGTTGTCATTGGTCATTGGTCATTGGTTATTCGTAATCGATTGCCTGAACTGCTACCTGCTTAAAACTTTGAACAGAAGGGATGTCGGGCGATCGCAACACCCCTCAATCAATCCCTTTGGGAGGGGGTCTGGGGGAAGCCCCCGTCCCCCAGCACGGGGGCATGGGGGCAGCAGCCCCCGAAACAGCGGCTCCGCCGCCCCGTAGTCTTCGCTATCACACCGCCCCATCCCCGCGATCGCCCTTTTACAACAATCCCCAAACAAAAATACCTACGGATCATACAGTTGGAAGTTTCCCCGCAATCGTAAGACTCGATACAGTCATATCTATGGATCGCTCTATAAAAACAAGAGATCCGCATATACAGACCTTAGAGGGGATCATCATGGAAGTGCTTCCAAAGCTTGCGATCAATGGCGATCGCCTCAACCGTAGTCTTGATCAACTGGCAACAATCGGTGGCTTAGCCAATGGTGGCGTCAGTCGCGTCGCCTTCACACCCGATGATTTGTTAGCACGGCAACAAGTACAAACCTGGATGGTCGAAGCCGGTATGACTGTCCACATCGATGCCGCCGGCAACCTCATCGGCAGATACGCCGGACGCTTCGATCAGGCAGCTGCCTTGGCCACAGGTTCCCACATTGACACAGTACCCGTTGGCGGACGGTACGATGGCTGCCTGGGAGTCATGGCAGGTATCGAAATCGTCCGCACCCTGCATGAAAACAACATCCGCCTCAACCATCCCCTCGAAGTGATTGTATTTACCGACGAGGAGCGATCGGTCATTGGTTCCAAAGCAATGGCAGGCGAAGTCAAAGAGAATCCCGAATATTACTGCCGTCTGGATGGTTCCCCCATTCAGCCCTTGTTAGAAACGATTGGTGGCAACTGGAGCGACATGAAGACTGCCCGCCGCACGAACGCAGACATTGCTGCCTTTGTCGAACTGCACGTCGAGCAGGGTGGTGTCATGGAGTATCGCCAGGTGTCCATTGGCGTCGTCAATGGCGTCGTTGGTCAATATCGCTTTGCGGTCAATGTGGTTGGACGGATGAACCATGCCGGAACCACACCAATGAACATGCGGAAAGATGCCCTGGTGGCAGCGTCCCAAATTGTTCTGGCAGTCAATCGCATTGCGGTTGATACCCCCGGCGATCAGGTAGCAACGGTTGGATGCTTGAATGTGTCACCCAACGCGACGAATACCGTTCCCGGCCAGGTCGATTTGCGGATTGATTTACGCGATCTATCACAGAAGCATCTGGAGTATCTGAAAGGTTTGATGGAACAGGAGTTTGCCACGATCGCCCAGGCCACCGACACCGAAATTACCATGCGAGAAACGTTGCACATTTTGCCTACGCCTGCCGCATCTCACATCATGGATACGATTGAAGCAGTGTGCGATCGCCTTGGTTTGACCTACACCCACCTTCCCAGTCGGGCAGGGCACGATGCCCAGGAAATTGGCCGCATTACCGACATGGGCATGATTTTCGTTCCCAGTCGGGATGGTATCAGCCATTCAGAGGACGAGTACACCTCACCGGAGGAATGCGCTCAGGGGGCAAATGTCCTGCTACACACATTCCTGGAACTGGATCGACTGTACCCGGTGTAGAACGTCATACCAATTTAAGGAGTACTGTGTGCAGATACAACGGCTGGTAAGGGCGGGTTGAGCAGATGAGGTATCTGTTTGACCGAT
>CAZGDE010000189.1:2445-12987 GCA_964524315.1 uncultured bacterium | reverse complement strand
CTTCAGGAGCATCTGCGTCAGGGATGTGGGCAACTGTGTAGTCGATCGCACTGCTCCTAAAACCTGACCTGATTGATCGACAATCTGACCTGATTGATTGACAATTCCTGTGATCTGTCCCGTCGCATTTGTTACGTTGCCATCGCGATCAAGACTGCCGACGACGGAACCAGCGGTATCAACAACGTTACCCTCTTTGAGAATGCCGATCACATTACCCGTTTGATCAACGATTTGAATAGAGGTGTTAATGTCACCCGACTGATTCAAGAAGTCTTGCAATCCGGGGACGGTTAAGTTTCCTGATGGGAGCGAACCAATTGCTTGCTCCAGTAAGTCTTGCATCGGCAGCACATTGCCAACCTGGAAATCACCCAGTTCTGGCACGGCTTCGATCATGCTGCCGAGAGATTGCAGGTTGATCAGGGCAAATTTATTGAGTGAGAAATAACTTGTTACCTGTCCGGTAACTTGGTCGATCACGCCCTGTGTTAGCTGATCGAGTCCCAGACATTCACTTAAAGCGCCCATTGGCAGAACATCGCTTAGCTTGTCGCCTGCTTTCCAGTGGAGTTGCTTAAACCCCAGATCACGGGCGATTTCAGGTGGGATCGTGACCTGACCCGGTTCCGACATTCTGCCCAGAGAATCCAGACTAATCTGCTTCCAATCGGGCAGTTGCACCGGGACACCTGCCATCATCCGGGTAATGGTAGGAAAGTCAGAATGAGGATTCGTGGTGGTTGTCGTTCCCTGCGCGAATGCGATCCCGCCGGATTCAAACCAGAGCGCGAAGCAAAGGGGCACGATCACCAACCGTCGATACTTTAATTTGTGATCATCATTCTGATCAGACAAGACTTGATCAGTACTTGTCCAGTAAACCAGTAGACAAACACCACAGAGAGGAATGAGATAGGGAAGATAGAATGTGCTATCTCCATGTAATAAAGCGTCCATAACAACAGAAATGGATAGAAAGGAATGGATAGAAAGGAATGAAGAGAAGGGCTAAGCTCATCGTGGTGCTGAATAGCAGGCTGAATTGGCACGAAGTTCCAATTCAGCCAACGCTTAATTCATATGCCGCATCAGCGCTGTCGCCCATTGCATAACAGGTTCGATCGCCCAAACGAAATTCATCCCTGCCCTGCCAGCGATCGCGCAATGACTCAACGAGGACTTTTAGCCGTGTTTACTTTGACCGAGAGGACGGTTGGGATGTCTGTTCGGCTGGTTTGGTGGGGAACTGGCTGAAGGGCACATCGGCCAGTCCGGGGACTTCAGACACCGCAAAATTTTTCCAGTCAGCGAAGTTGGCAATAGGTATCTGCATCAATCCGGGAATCTGGCCGATCGCCATACTGCCTAGATTAATTTGACCGAGGGCGGGAACCTGTTGTAGTAACTCGGCAAAACTCATGGGGGCGATCGCCGCTTTAGTCAGCGTGCTACCCTGGGGCAACTTCTTCGCCAGCATGTCTACCATGCCGGGGATTTCACCCACCGTCTTTGCTTTGTGGTATGCCGTTCGCGACAGGTTCACCAGGGTTGTACTTCGGAGCAATCCAGTTTCACCCAATGGTTTGTCTGACAGTTTTTTACCGGATGCCTTTTCAATTTGGGCCAGGTTGAGGCATTGCAAGTTGTAGACTCCTTCCAGGTTGCCCAGCTTCAGGGCTTCGGCAGGCGTTGACGGATTGCTGGCTCCACCCCAAGCGATCGTCTGCCCCTTCACCTTGACCTGCCCCGTTGTGTGCGACAAGCCCAACCGAGAGAACGTTACATCTGGACGGGCAAAGACAATGCCGCCATTGGTTCCGGGCAGCATATTCCATTCAATCTCCCCCTTTGCCTGCACACAATAATCGGGCACAGCAGCAAACCCGGATGCTGCTGCTGCCATACCACCGGAACTAAACACGCCCGTTGCGGCGAGAATGCCTCCCACACCTGCTACGCCTGCTATGGGAGCGAGGGCACTGCCACCATTGCCACTGTTATCATCACTGGACGTTAGTGGATTGGTTGTGGGTTGGGGTGTATCCTGGCGTGGTGGTACTGGCGCGTTGGTGATCGTGTAACTGGCCGTTTCACCCGTAGGTAATGAGGCGGTAACTGTGCGTCCGTTGGTTGCCCCAGGCAAAACGGTCAGGGGCACTGTTACCGTTGTTTGACCTGACGCAAAGCTAACGGTTCCAGGCAGGCTGGCATAGTCATAACCAGGTTGGGCATCACCGCCAATGATTAACGGGAGCGATGCCGGTTGGCTCAGATCACCACCGACACGAGTGATCACGATGGCCGGAATCCCGTAGTCAATGGCAACGGTATAGGTGGTGCGGGGGGCGGGTGGATCACCAATCATGCGACTGCCAATCGTGTAGGTGGCCTGGGTGTTCGTGCCAGCCGCATAGGCAGATCCCGGTGTTGCCAATGTGACCCCAATCGTCTTCCCAGTCGTTGCTGTGGTGGGCGTGCTAATGGGCAGGGTTACACTGGCTTGTCCCGCCGGAATTGTCACCTGGCCCGATAACCCGGAGTAATCATTACCGGCTGTAGCCGTGCCACCCAGGGTGTAATACACGGGCAATGCTGCTGTCGTTGCCCCGGTGCGGGTAAAGGTCAGGGCATTCGTCGTTTGGCCAGGGATGAGCGTCGTTCCGTTGGGGGCACTCACCGTCACCGTTGGCGCACCTGCTGGTGGTGTATAAGCCGGAATGGTATAGGTCGCAGTGGTCGTACTGCCGATGGTGTAACCATTCCCGCTTTGGAGGGCAATGGTGATAGTTTCAGCGGGTTCGGCAGTGGTGCCGGAATTCGGTGCCACCTGGAGGGGAATGGTGGTCGTGGTTTGGCCGGCGGGAATAACAGTGGTACCGGATAAGGGGGTATAGTCACTACCCGGAGTAGCCGTGCCACCTGTCGTATAAGTCACCACCAGGGGTTGTGTCGTGTCACCCCCGGCGCGAGTAATGGTGAACCCATCGGTGGTACTGCCCGGAGTCAGCGTCCCACCAGTGCCATTCAGAGAGACAGTTGACGGGGTATACGCACCAATCGTGTAGGTTGCACTGTTGGCGGTACCTGCGGTGTAACCTTGCCCACTGCCGATCGCCACTGCCAATGTGGTTGTGGTCGTTGCTGTGGAGCCCGTCTTGGGTTTTGCCACTACCGGAATCGTGACCGTGGTCTGGTTGGCGGGAAAGGTGACCGTCGAGGGCAACAATTCATAATCCGTACCCGCAACGGCTGTTCCAGTAGTCGTCAGGTTCACCGTCAGGGGTTGAGTAGTATCACCGCCCGTGCGTGTCACGGTGACACTGCCACTACTACCTGGCGCTAAGGTTGTCGTGCCGGTGGCGGCGATCGTGACGGCGGCAGGATTGTAGGCCGGGATGGTGAGGGTTGTCGTGTTACCTGGTGTCGTGGTCTCATTATAGGAGCCATCGACAGAGGTGATTGTGAGGGCGATCGTCTTCGCTGCTTGCGCGGTTGACCCCGTGGGGACAGGCACGACAACGGGAATATTTAAGCTGGTGGTATTAGCAGGAATCGTGACCGTGCCATTGAGGTAACCGTAATCTGTGCCATTCGCCGCTGTCCCGGCAATGGTGTAGTTCACCGCGAGGGGTTGGGTACTATCGCCACCTGTCCGGGTGAGGGTAAAGCCATCCCCACTCGTTGCGCCGGGTGTCAGTGTGGCTTTATTGCCAATCGGGGCAATCCCGACTGAGGCCAAATTGAGTTCCAGAATCCGCCCCATGACCGTATTCGGCGTGACCACGTTGTAACCTGCCGGGGACGTAAACGTGACCGTTACTGTCCGTTCCGCATGATTGGTACTTTCATAGGGTACATAGGCCAGGAAGTAATCGACACTGGTACCAGCCGGGATCAGGTAGGACTGCACCGGGTTGGGGTCATTCGCACTCTCGCGTAAGAAATAATGGGTTTCCCGTACCGCTGTCCCACCGGTAGTAAAGGGGATGGTCAAGGCGCTGCCACTGCCAACGCGCACGGCTCCAAAGGTCATCATATCTCTGGCGTAGTTGGTGTTGATGGTGTTGCGGGGTACCGTGCCAACCCGCCGGAGCGCATTGGTAAAGGCGATCGTCGGTTGGGATACCGCCGCTGGCGTGAACCAACTGGGATGCATGAAGTTGTAGGCGTTAATGGCGCACCCATCCAGCGTCAGGGATGTGGTCGTTGTGGTGGGGAACGTCTGACTGTTGCTGTTGGCCGTACTAAAGTCGCCCGTCGTTGCCAGCAGATTGCCGACCACAATGTAGGAACGCTGACCGCCGGGAGGAGCCGCTTCACAGGCTTCGACCTTGTAATAGATAGGGGTCGTCGTACTAAAGAAACCAGTCGCATCGACTGTAGACAGGGCATTACAGATACGGGTTGGGTCAGGCACTCCCGCAATGGTCGTTGACCCGATGAAACTATAACCGCCCGTTTGACACACCAGGGCGGCAAAATCGGCGGTGGTCAGTGAAACATTTCGCAGACGAGTGACAAAGGTGTTATCCAGTACTTGTGCCTGGACGTTAGGAGCGATGATACCAGCGACAATACCTGCCAGTGGTAGAGAACGGGCCAACAGGGAACGGGTAAGTAATTGCATGATGAATCGTGGGTAGGGACTGATCAAGGAGACACTGCGGACGAAATGAGAAAACGCAATGAGAAAACGAATGTCGGGGCTATTGAAGTTGCTGGTTACCGTAACCGCGCAATCGCTCGATTAACTTCGATGGCACATTGGTTTGCTTCGTTGCCGCCGCAAAGGGAGTGCCGTTTTGCATGAGGGTAATGGTTTGTTTTACCTGGCTGTAAGCAGGGCTATTGGTATCAATCAACTTTTTCGCTTCAGCATGGGCCAGTCCGCGACTGAGCTGCCTCAGGACGGTCTGTTGATATTCCGCAGAGACGGATACCATTTGGGCTGAGGCGATGGGAGCACTCGGAATAATTTCGATCAGCCCGTAGGTAGACACCTGCGCCAGAACTAAGGTGAACTGATAGATCGATCGCGTCGATGTAATGACCGTCATCTGAATGTTGCCACCGGGAAACAGGCCATCGGGAAAGGCGATCGCTTGCGGCAATTGGCGCAACCGGATAATTGATGCACCGTTGCAGTTGGAGTCGGACTGGCCTGCCACTGCTAAACAGCCATCAAAATCGACTAACACCCGTGTGGGATTATCTAACCAGACCTTCTGAATGGTTTCTCCGGTTGGGACAAAACTCAGGTTCACCCCTTGCATGCCCAGAACAATCCGTTGCATGCCGGTTTCAGCTGTCCCCTGGGCCTGTTGCGTCGTGACACTTAACTTAGCTGCTTTCTCAGCATGAGCGGCCAATGGTGGTGCGAAGAATGCCAGTGTGACCAGTAGGGGTATCACACATTTCATAGTTAATCTCTCCCTACATCTCAAAGGTTGAATTTACGAACACTTGAACGGGGGTACCAGCACCGATCGCCCATGCCTTCTGTTGCTGGCTGGCTGCCTGGTTTGCCGCCTGCACCTGTTGGGTCAGTTGTTGCGATAGCGTATTCGCTGCACCGCTGGTAAATGCAGCAGCAATGTTGGGGTCTTTGTTCGTGGTCGAGCTAGTGGTCACGTTACCACTGCTAATCGTTGCGGACGATGTGGGCTGGTTGATTGCCTGCCCTGCCTGGGAAAGACCGCTCATCAGTGCGGGTAGCACCGCCTGGAAAAATTTCGCTCCCCCGCTACTTTGTTGCTTGAGGGCTAACGTCCCACCATCGGCAGCCCGGATGATGATGGCGCTATCGGGTAGTTTATATTCCCGGTTGTGAGTAATCACTGCTACCGCTTGCAGTTCTGCTTTGCCCGTGGTTGGGGAAAAGGTGCGGATGGTGGTGACGATCAACGCACCGGCGGGAATGGCGATCGCCCCGTCCCCATCCTTGAGCGCATCACTCAATTGCACCAGATATTTAGTGGAGCGGGGGTTGGTTGGATCAATTGGGGAACTATTATCACCCGATAACACCATGGCCGTACGTAACTGTCCTTTGGTATGGGTGCCTACCAGAACGGGAACCAGGGGGCGATCGCGCATTCCCGGTACTGCTGAAGATGCCCGTAGTTGTTGGATGCCCATGCCACTGCTACTGGAAGCGGCAACAGTCGGCATAACAGCATTGGATGATGCGGGGGAAGGGCTAAATAGGGTGGTAGAAGGGGTTGGAGTTGTTCTAGGAGTATTGTTATTGCTACCACTGGTAGGAACTCGCCCATAGCTACCAACGGATGACAATAATTGCCAGGTGCGGACTGAGTCCTCCAGGTTTGGTTTTTCCGGTGGTGTTGCTGGTAGTACGGGAGCCATCACCGGCATTGGCACTGTGGGCGGTGCTGGGGCAACAATGGCAGCAGGAGTGAGTCTTTTATTGGCTGGTGCCGGCGTTACCTGGGGTTGTGGCTGTCCCCGTGTTCCCTTTAACAACTCCTTTTGGTGTCCCATTGCTGCTTCTGTCTTGTATTTGGAAGTTTCGTCAGGAGTGTCTGCCGTGGGATTCTTGGGGTCGGTTTCGGTTTCAGCGCTGGGGGATGGGGCGATCGCGGGTGTCGCTGTTCGATCTGCGGTGAGCATGGTCAAAGTGCCACCGATCGCAAGGATGACGACTAATACACCGCCTGCTACTAATGCCATCTGGCTAAATGGGCTATTAATGAGTGTGACTTTGGTGCGGTTGCTATGAGGATCGGTGTTTAACACTTCCTCGTCATCTACTTCATCATCATTCTGGTAATGGCTGGAAAGATTAACGGTGCCTGTGTTTTCCCCATCTTCCTCTATGGACGATTCATTGGTAGGGATTGATTGGCGATCGTGACTGACTGTAGCCTCAACATGCGGTGGCTCATCGACAGAATGGGAAGATTCAACTTCGTCTGCGCGATCACCGCCATCTTCAATTCCATTGTCATCGGCGATGAAACCGATGATCTTAGCGAAGTCGCCAATGTGAACGTTGTCAAGTGGAGGGTGATTCCCATTTGTATTTATTATTGATGTCATCGTGTTACCTGGTAATTTTTGCTAGGGTTTTGTTAGGAGAAGTTTGACGGGTGTAAAACCCGCAGAAATTCATCCCAATCAACAACTTGAATGTTGATTACCTATCAATCATTGATTTGACTGACCATTAGAGATTGGGACGAGAAAAATCGCGGATACCATAAATCTCCAATCCGGCATGGCGAATTTGAGCGATTTCTTTCTCTAATTCGGTTGAGTAAGCACCCACCGCTGGAGGAGTAATGGCACGAATAAAAATTTCCTTGTTAAACTCAGTTCCCTGGCTAGAAGCGGTGCCGGGACTGAATCGAATCAGGCTCGCAATCATCACGACTTTCCACTTACCAGCTTCAACCTGTTGCGGTTTGGACACATCCGAAATGACCAACACCACCTGATCCGAAGTGCCCTGAAAAATATCTTGTGGTGTAATCTCTCCCAATTTGCTCAGGAAAGTGCTGCGAAAATCTTCCGATAAGCCAAACCCAGCTAATGCTGCCAGTGATGAAATTTTTCGTTGACCCTTTGTGGTATTAATGGTCACACCCTGATCGGGAACTGGTTGTGCCCCTTCCTTTGTGGGCGCTGACAGGGGCAATGTCCCAGAGGCACTCATCATCAGCGTCATCGTATCCTGGGTGAATTTCTGTACTGATGCTGGCGTCCGTTCTAGCGAATCCAGGGGGGCAACTGCAATGGATTTACCTGCTTCCACCTGTACCAGTGTGGGTGGAGATTTCCGGGCAAGCCCAAAATAGCCAATTGTGAGCAAGAACAACAGGAGCATCGTTAAACTATGCATCCCGATGGATAGTAAGACGAAGGCACCGAGAGTATTCCGGGCATCACTTGGATTAACACGGGTGGGAGCGGACATTAGGCGAGTGGTACGCATGGTGGTAGGGGATGGGATGTGAGCGGGAATGGAATGGGTTGGTTGAAGAACTGGTTGGATTAGTCGGTAATGACGGATTGGCGGGATGCTACAGTCGCAACTGATGAGTGACTGCCTACCGGATGAGACAGAAGTGGCGTGATGGCACCACCCGTTATCGCCGTTGATGCGGCGGTAATTCCTGACCAGACGGCCATCCAACCACTTCTGGCGATCGCCACTGCCAGTAGGGGGGAAAATAGTCCTAAGAAAATTGCTGAAACCAGGGTATCGGTAGGGCCTAGCTTGTGAATGGCGATCGCCATCAATCCGCAAATAACGTTGTAGGAGAGTTTGCCCAAACCCAGACTCAAGAATCCAGTTAACCAGGCAAAGATGGGTTTGGCACCAAAGGGCATGAGTGAGGCCCCAATGGCGATCGGCCCCAAAATGGCAATTAGTAGCATGGAGACTTCGATCAGGTGTTGGAAACAGACCTGCAATGCCAGCATGAAGATCTCAACCGCAGATAAGATCGGTGACATTGCAACATTGACCGCTACCAGTGTTGTGACCTGAAGTACCTCGTTAGGAGATTTTGCGGCTTCTGCCGCCTGTTTTTTTAATGCTTCCAACCAGGCACTATTGTCCGTATTGGCATGTTCAGTTTTATAGGCTTGCAAAATGGCGTCTGCCGCCTGGCTGTACTCTTGCAAGCATGTCTCCAATTTGTCGTGGTCAATAATCGTATTGCACTGCTGCCGCAAAGTGATAAGTTGCGCCTGCGTACCCGCATAGTCGGCGATTTCAGCGAGCTTGGCATCGAGATCGAGTTGAACTGCAACAATCTCAATTACCTGCGAATTCACACTACTAATCATGGATCGCATGCCTGTACTGAGTTTTGCCAGGTTACTACCACCGTTGGACAGCAGCAGGATCACCAGAACGGGGTAGATGATTTCCTGAAATGACCAGAAACTGGTTGCTTCTTCCTGCATCCATTGACGGGCAAATTTGAGACACCAGAACAGCAGGCAGATGACGGCAACAGTAATGCCAAAGTTGACCAGAACACGATACAAACCGCCCTGATTCAGGGATACTTCCCAGGCGTAATCCCAGGCGGCAGCAATTTTCTTAGACATCGCTTCGCCACTGTTAAGCATCAAGCGACTGTGACTCGGTGGCACGTTTAACTGTGCCCACAAAAACGAGTTGATCGGGTTCATAGGGTTCTCGTACCGATTTGCGTGGTGAATGTGCAGAGTGAGATCGGGGTGCATCCTTTGCACCCTTATCCGGAATTGATGGCTTGGGAAGTCTGGTTAAATCGGTATCTTTGCTGGTGGTGCTGAATTGCAGGCTGAAGTGGAACAACGTTTCAATTCAGCCAACACTGAATTCATATTCAGACTCAGCAATGCCTCCTTTCCCTACCGCATAAAGGAAAGGGAGCCTGCCGTTAGACGATTTAGGCGATCGGTCAATGCCACATCTTTCATTTCTGCTGCTTGTTGCTGGCCGCGTAATAGGGCGTTCACATCTGCAAGTTGTTGGACGGAAACGGCTGTGCCGGTGTTAATTTGACTTAACTTGGCAGTCTGAATTGCCTGAATTTGGGCCGCCTGTCCCAACTGGCCGGAGATCGAGGTTAACTGATTCGACTGAGACGAAATGCCAGAGGCGATCGCAGCTGAAACGTGGTTGAGATCCTTCAACGCATCCTGGGTCGATACCCGGCTTTGGGCCTGTTGTGCCGATTGGGAGGCTGTCTGCGCGGCTTGGTTTGCTGCCTGCGCGGCCTGTCCCGATATCTGTGCCGCCTGTCCCGATGCCTGGGCAACCTGTTCGGTTTGCTCTAACTCGTGTTTTGCCTGCGCCTGTGCCGCTTTACTGAGCGATTGTTGTGAATAAATCCTGGCTCCTGCTGTTGCCCTCGTATTATCGTTAAGGATGCCTGGATTAACACCACTGACAGAGTGGGGGGATTCCTGCTGACTACCGTTTTTAGGTTTTAGGAGGCCGTCTAATAACGCTTCGGGGTCGGGAAGGTTGAGATCGCCAAGGGCATCTTTCAGTTGGGACGACAGTTCTCCCGTGACCTTTCCCAGTAAGCCGTCAATATTACTGCCAAGATTCTGAACTTGTTGAAGATAACCCTGAATGGGGGACAGGGCTTGACTAACCTGATCACCCATCCCGTCCAGACTGCTAATGTCTAAGCCGCCCGGTAGAAAACTGGCGGTAGCCGGTGTTCCTACCCCGATCGCCATTAATGCCAACACTGTGAATAATGAATGGCGATGGCTCGTTTTGGGTGGTTGGATTGATTGCGATTTTTGGTGGGTTTGTTTCTCTGGAGATGTTGCTGTCATTGATGCACCTTCAAGTAGGGAACAAAATTAGGGAACAAAAAAATTGCGAACGAACGACAAAACAAAGGAAGTGCATCACCCTACCGTCACACTTTGTTTGACCGTTGGTGATGGCGTTTGCGTGACCATGATGGGCACTGATGGAGCGGGCAATTTGATTTCATGGCCCGACTGCATTGCCGCAATCAAGGCATCGGCGAAGTGGGTCAGTGCCTCGTACCAGTTTGG
>CAZGDE010000189.1:0-2435 GCA_964524315.1 uncultured bacterium | reverse complement strand
AGCATCCCTTGCCCGTTGCTCATGGGGATTATTAACGACTGCGGCCAGTTGCAGAAAACTGGAGTAATAACGGCAGTAGGTCATTGTACCGTTGTCGTCCAGTAACCACTGGGAGTAGATTCCTTCGCGTTTAGGAAAAAATGATTCCGTAGCGTTCCGCCCAATTAGTTCAATCGGATAGTCGAAGATCCGCACGAAGGACGATACCGCAACTGGCTGAATGCGACCGATGAGGCGGGTGTTGAGGTTTTGTAAAACCTTGGATGCGGATTCTGATTTAGCGATGGTGTCAGGATCTTGAGCCGAGATGATAACTCGAACACCGGCTTTCGCACCATTGGCACACAATCTCGCAACTAACTCAGCGATCGCCGTGAACGTAAACAAAATGGGGGATTCATCAATAAAGAAAATGCTTTCAGGTGCTTTTAGCGTATTGCGGTAAGCGACAGCGTAGGCACTCAGGGACAGAATTGCCGCATCATCATCTTCGTTCAGATTCCGCAACGCAAACACTAGCAGGGGCACATCGCTCCGAAAACTGGAAGGTTGTGAGATTGCTTTACCCACTCTGGATGTAATCCAGAACTTGAGCTGGAGTTGAATCCAGTCCATGGCGCGAGGAGTATCGCCCGCTGTGTTCTCGGCTCCAATTCGTTCGAGTGAACAAAATGTCAGAAAGTCCTGCAAGGTTGGGGTCTGATTCCATTCCGGTGTTCCCAATCCGGCATCTAATGCGGCCCAATACCGGGTCATGATGGTTTCATCAGCAAAGAACTGGTTGAGTAATAGGGAAATGAGCGATCGAATCGTCTTACGAAGCATCAACAGATCGGCATTATCGCCACTGGCCGTTGCCCCTAACACCATTGTCATTAAAGCGGTTTCCAGAAAGGCGATGTAGTCCTTCATGCGTTCTCGCTGAATTGCCAACGGTAGCGATCGCAAATCGGGAATTTCAAATAAGTTATTGCACTCTTTCCCAATGTCAAAGTAGGCCCCTGATTTCTTGCCCAGAAAGCTGACATAGTCACGAAATGTACTGGCCGTATCCGTGGGAAAGTCCAGTACGACAATGGGGATACGATGGCTGAGAGCCTGGGTCAGAATGTCCGAAATCATCACCGATTTCCCGCTACGGGTCGTTCCAAATACCGCCAGATTCCGATGCTGTTTGAACAGATCCAGATGCATGGGGACACCTCCCTCCTCACTTAATAACTCAAACCCATAGCGATCGCTGGTACGGGGGCGTACCAATGACATAAACGCTGGCGCTTCTTCCGTCAGATACGTAATCCGTCGATTGAAGGGGGTGGTGAGTAAGGGTTCCCAGACAACAGGCAATGTTTGTAACCAGATTTTCCAGGCGTATTCAACTTCACGGTCAATCTCAGCAGGTCGACGGATAGACGATTGGAGATAGCGGCAGGCTTCGTCTAGTTCGTCTAAATCCTGACGGTGGATACACAGTACGGTAGCCGTATGGAGTGGCACCGAACCCTCAAATAATTGCTCCTGGGCAGCAACGGCCTTACGCACTTTGATGGTTGCTGCAACATCAACCGATTGTTTGGAACTGGCGTTATCGGCTGCCACGATCGACTGTTTGACCAATCGTTGCATATTGGTTTTGAGGATGGCCTCATTAGCCCTGGAGATTTGACAAAAAACTTCGGTATCGTACACCAGATCCCGTGACAAGAGTTCCCACATGTAGCGCATCTCGTCGTTTTTCGAGGCCCATCCCACTGGCTTTTCTGTCCAGGGCAGAACCGCAACATAGGTACCACCAACGATGCGATCGCGTTTGACTTTTCCATCCAGATGGATCCAGGCTTTGTCGGCAATCGGGCATGACTCCTGGGAGCTAATTAAGATAGAGGTTGCATGAATCTCGCTGTAAATATCCTCCCGGATGCCCGTTTCCGAGAAGGTGATCAATTGGGGAATGGGAGGGGTTGCTTTCGCTGGATTAAATCGTTTCCACAGGACGTCCCACAGTTCTCCTGCCGGCATGGGTTGAATGTCCAGACCCAGCTTATTCGCTAATAATTGGTGCCAGCGTTGGTAGCCATCCATGAAGGCTCGCGTAAAGGAATCTTCTAGCCGTTGCGACTCCACCTCCGCTGCCACTCCAGTGAACTGGCTCCAGAATCCCTGACACTTTTTCAAAGCCTTTTCAATGGGGCGGTTAGCCCCTGCTGATTCCGGCTCAATGGTGTAAGTGACGTACAGACGCAAAAACTTTGGTTTGCGAACTCCTTGGTGTTTCAGTTGTTGTACCCGTTTCTTTTGCCCATACAGTAAAAACTTCAACCGATCACTTGGAGCCCCATCAATTAGCTGATCCAAATAGGATTGGCGATCGTGGTCACTGCGGAATGAGCCAAAATGGATCGTGATAGATTCTTTATGGGGCAGGTCTTTGAGGC
>CAZGDE010000188.1:12100-13064 GCA_964524315.1 uncultured bacterium | reverse complement strand
GCATAGAGGATGTCTTGATATTGTGCTAACTTCTCGATCCCTTCCTGTAAAAGGTGTTGGGCATCTGTTTTGTTGAGGTAATGGGCTTTATAGGCTGGATCGTAATCTTTTTTCAGGGAAATGGCCTGGCCGGGTGGCACAAAAAACGGTTGGATAAACTTTTCAGGATTCATTGCGATCTCCCCTAAAATATAACGATTCCCTCGGGAAAAGGTGTATTTCCTATCGTTTGTCACTAGTCATTAGTTGAAGCCAACCAGTAGCCAATTGCCAGTAACCAGCTCTCCCAAACCATACCTCACTGATTCAGAACTGCTATAAGTGATTGACCTAATACTGATCCTATGACTTCTCATCTTAAAGTTCTCTGCCTGAGAGACATTTCTGTAGAAATAGATTTAATCGAAGTTCATAGTCTGCTTTCGTAGCGAATATGTGCCTGAATGATGTGATTTCCTACATAGGACTACCGAACTTTGAATTCTTTCTCTTTGAATCTCTACCTTTCGCCGGATTTCCTAGGGCCGCAATTCTTACAATTTTCTGATGATTCTTGCTGCTAGGCTGTGTTTTTTTATAGGATGAAAGTAAGTGAATTGAATCACTCAGATTTTTGTTGGAAAATCTTGTTCGAGTCTGGTTTATTTAATCCACACCCTACAGGAAGAAAAATAACCAGTGGTACATCCTATGCAAATTACAAGACTTGGTACGCAGCCTCCCACTGCCGATGATTTGACGGCGCTGAACCATTTAAAGAAACTGATTGAACAAGCAATGGCCGATGGAATTGTCACTCAGGATGAAATTACCCGCATTAAATCGACCATTATGGATAACGGTGCTAACCGTACCGCTGATCAACTCTGGCGGGAGATGGAACTATACCGTAAGTTGGTCACGGAAAAGGCCGCAGCTGGAGAATTAGAGGTTCAATCATTGGGTGGTTGGAATGGGGCGATCG
>CAZGDE010000188.1:0-12090 GCA_964524315.1 uncultured bacterium | reverse complement strand
CACTGTAAACTCAACTAATCACCGTAAACTAAAGGGCAGACACCTCACAGGACTGAGAATTGCCCCGGATGCTGCGGTCTATTTGGCGAGATATTCGATTTTGGCGATTGGCAGGACAGGCGATCGCCGTCGTATTGGTTGTGCTACTCCTGTTCTATCTGTTGGGTAATTTGAACCGGAACCTGCAGCAGTTAGGGATCCGGTTTGGATTTGGTTTCCTGAACTCCCAGGCTGGTTTTACGATTGGTGACTCCCCCATACCCTATCAACCGGCCGATTCTTACAGTTGCGCCTTACTGGTAGGCTTGCTTAATTCTTTACGGGTGATTTTGGCTGGTATGGTGCTGGCAACGGTCGTAGGTGTGACGGCGGGCATTGCTCGTCTGTCTGATAACTGGCTGGTACGTCACCTGGCACTGGTGTATGTTGAAACGCTACGCAATACGCCTTTATTGCTGCAACTATTCTTCTGGTACTTTGCCGTTTTCTTTAGCCTGCCGACTGCTGATAACCCCGTTACCTGGCTGGGGTTTGCTTTCAGCAAAAGTGGTATCAGTTTCGGCGGACTGGCACTGTCATCGGAGTTTTCGGCCCTTTTACTGGGTTTAGCCATTTACACAGGTACCTTCATTGCCGAAATCGTCCGGGGTGGTATTCAATCCGTTCCCAAAGGACAGTGGGAAGCAGCCCAATCCCTTGGTCTCAAGCCATTTTCCACGTTGCAGTTGATTATCCTGCCCCAGGCACTCCGGGCGATCATTCCACCACTGGCTAACCAGTACTTGAACCTGGCGAAGAATTCCAGTTTGGCGATCGCCATTGGTTACTCAGACCTGTATGCGATCGCCTCGACAACCTTTAACCAGACAGGACGAGCAGTGGAAGTCATGATTCTCATTTGTACTACTTACCTGACCATCAGTTTGATCATTTCCCTGCTGATGAATTTCTATAACCGTTCTGTACAACTGGTGGAGCGATAGATGGCAAATCCTACTGTTGCACCGCCTTCGCCACCATCTTCGCCTCTCCTCTGGTTGCGGCAGAATCTATTTAACACCTGGTATAACAGCGTTCTGACGGTCGTTTGTCTGGCGCTGATCGTAAAAGTTGTCATTGGCGTCAGTCAGTGGGTGATGGTTCAGGCTCAGTGGGCTGTGGTGGTTGCCAACCTGCGCCTGTTTTTGATCGGGCGTTACCCGGTGGGCCAGTCCTGGCGTATGGGCGTGGTACTAGTTGTGCTTGTGTTGCTGGTGGCCTTGTGGAGTCTGCGGCTAGCAGTACGGAATCAGCGACGGAAGGCCCAACTCAGCTACCTCACCTACGCGTTGTTACCACTGGCCGCTTGTCTGCTACTCTGGCTGATTGGGGGTGGATTGGGTTTAACTCCCGTTGGTACCAACCTGTGGGGCGGGTTGATGTTGACCTTGCTGGTGGCATTGACCAGTACGGTTCTGGCGTTTCCCCTGGGGATAGTGCTAGCGTTGGGACGGCAAAGTGCCTTACCCGTCTGGCGCTGGGGGGCGACACTCTACATTGAACTGGCCCGCGGCTTGCCTCTGCTTGGCATTCTGTTCATGGCGCAGGTAATGCTGCCACTGGTATTGCCTGCCGAATTTCGGTTGGATCGTTTGGTGCGGGCGATCGCGGGGCTGGTTCTGTTCAACGCCGCCTACCTGGCAGAAAATGTCCGGGGTGGGTTGCAATCGATTCCTCGCGGACAGATGGAAGCCGCGAAAGCATTGGGGCTCAATCCACTACTGACCCTGTTACTGGTCGTTCTGCCCCAGGCATTACGAATTTCCCTCCCCGGAATTGTGGGACAGTTTATTTCCCTCTTCAAGGACACATCTCTTCTATCACTGTTTGCCCTGCTGGAACTAACTGGCATTTCCCGCACAGTCCTGGCGCAACCTCAATTTCAAGGACACTATGCCGAGGTATACCTGTTCATTGGGTTAATTTACTGGGTATTCTGCTACACCCTGTCCAGTCTCAGTCGGCGTCTGGAACACCAATAGAAGAACGTCATTTTCAGGCCCAGAAAAGCCGGCAGAGGTTGGGGCGATAGTAGTGCTTCGCCTGCCTCTGCTGTGGTTGTATCTGCCTTGGTTGAATAGAAGGGACTGTTGTCGGCACTCCTTACTCGTCCAAACGTAGCAACTTCCGGTAAAACGATTGGGAAAAATCAGCCAGTCGTGCGCGCTTAAAGTTCATGATGACTTCGATCAAAAAGTCGACGAACTCAAAGTTGGCCATCATCAGTTCGTAGCTCAACTCCGCATTACCATCAAACTGAATCCGGCAGCGAGTTAAATCTGCGGGCAGGGTTGAAACATTCCAGGTGGCAATGAAGGGAATACTATCCCCACCTTCAATCTTCCGCTTTCCCTCTAAGGAACCTTTTTGATAAAGGCTAATTGCCAGTGGCAGAATGTTTCGTTTCGCTGCCTGAGGGTAATAGGGAACGTAAACACCGACCTGATTATTTGGCGCAGGTTGCAGTTGTTCGAGGGACATGCTCAATCTTCCTCAGTTTCCGTCAAGGTAACAGTTGCCAGTGGGACTCATATCGCCCTAGCAAAGTATTCCCAAAATTCTACCGTTGATAAACGGTTCTAGAGATTTAGTCCAAAGAATGCTTGTGTTAACATCCCGCTTAGTTCTATTGTGTTCCTTAACAGAGACTTCACAAACGGAAACTTATGGCACCTCTGGTAGCTAACTATTACCTGACCTACCGTTGCAATGCCCGGTGTCATTTCTGCGACATCTGGGCATTGGAACCCAAAAAAGAGGCGGATTTTGACACAATTCGTCATAACCTTTCGGATTTAAGACGGTTAGGCGTGAAGTATGTTGACTTCACGGGTGGGGAACCGTTGCTCCGAACTGATGTCGCTGAAATTTATACAGAGGCAAAGCGTCAGGGGTTTTATACCAGCATGACGACAAATACCATTCTGTATCCAAAGCGGGCGCAGGAAATGCAGGGGTTGATCGACTTTCTTAACTTCTCGCTCGATGGCCCCGATGCTGATACCCATGACCAATCCAGAGGCGTACAGATTTTTGACACCCTTGTGGAGTCAGTGAAGATTGCCCTGTCACTGGGTGAGTTTCCCGTTTTAAACCATACGGTGACAGCCCAAAACTATCACCGCATTGGCGAAGTCGCAGAATTGGGGCAGCGGTTGAATGTGAGAGTGTGGTTGAATCCTGCTTTTACCGCGCACAGTAACTACAACTCCAAGAAAAACCCAACACCTGACATGGTGGCAGCGATCGAGGCGGCTGCCAGGAAGTATGACAATGTTGGTTACAATAAAGCTGCGTTAGAGTTCATTCGCGCCGGTGGCAATGATACCAATAACCCCCGTTGTAAAGCCGTCGATGCGGTCATTGCCATTTCGCCCCACGATGAGTTGCTATTGCCCTGTTATCACTTTGCCCAAACAGGCGTACCGATCAATGGTCGTCTCTATGAGCTGTACAAGCAATCCGAGATTGTTGAAGGGTATCGACAATCCCAGGGCAAGTTAGCTGTGTGTGACGGTTGCACTGTCTGGTGCTACCTGATTCCAAGTTTCTTTAAAGGTTTAGACAAGTACTGGTTCTTAAATCAAGTTACCTATGCCGGAGAGTTCCTGGCCCGAAAACGATTCTTACAACGAGCTAGAACCGCTTAGCTCCCTGCTGGCTGACCTATCTCTATCTGAGCCGGATGAGCCAACGAGCCAACCCCGTCCGCGAAATAATCGCAGGCGGCGGGCGGCAGTTGCTCTGGCAATGATCTGGAGCGGTACAATTGCCCTGCATCTGTTTGCCTGGGGCTACTGGATTGTTCTGGGCATTACCACTTTGATGGGGATTCAGGCCGTCAGGCTATTTCTGGCGCGATCGCTCCCCTTGCCAGTTCCCCTATTGGACGACGAGTTGGACGACGCACCGATGGTGTCCCTCCTGGTTGCCGCTAAAAACGAAGAAGCGGTCATTGGCAGGCTGGTCAAAACGCTCTGTAGTTTAGATTATCCAGTGAACCAATATGAGGTCTGGATCATCGATGACAACAGCACGGATCGCACCCCCCTATTGCTGGATCAGTTAGCCAAGCAGTATGAAAACCTGCGCGTGTTTCGTCGTCCGCTGGGCTCCGGTGGTGGCAAGTCGGGGGCACTGAATCAGGTTTTGCCCTTAATTAAGGGCGAGATTATCGGTGTGTTCGATGCAGATGCCCAGGTACCCTCGGATCTCCTGCGCCAGATGCTACCATTGTTTGAACGGCAGCAGCTTGGTGCGATTCAGGTGCGTAAAGCTATTTCCAATGTTTCCAGTAATGCCTGGATTCAGGGGCAAGTTGGCGAAATGGCGCTTGACTCATTCTTTCAAACCCGCCGTATCGCCGTTGGTGGTATTGGTGAATTGCGTGGTAACGGTCAATTTGTCCGGCGTGCGGCGCTGGAGGATTGTGGCGGCTGGAATGAGGAAACCATTACCGATGATCTGGATCTGACCTTCCGGCTCCATTTGCATCGCTGGGATATTGATTTCATGACCTATCCCGCTGTCGATGAGGAAGGAGTCACACGGGCGATCGCCCTCTGGCATCAGCGCAATCGCTGGGCTGAAGGTGGTTATCAGCGCTATCTGGATTACTGGCAGCAAATTTTGCGAAACCGGATGGGTGGGCTGAAAACCTTCGACCTGGTCATGTTCTGGATTACCCAGTACTTTATCCCAACCGCCGCAGTACCAGATTTTCTGATGGCGATCATCCGTAGTCGCCCCCTGATGCTCACTCCCATGACCAGCCTGACGGTCACCCTGTCTGTGGTTGGTACGATGATGGGTTTGCGACAAATTCGCAAATCCCAGGCGGCAATGCGTTCTGAAAAGCTCCTGGTAGGCGAGTCAGATGCTTCAACTTCGAAGTTTGGTCAATCAATCTTTACCTTGATGGCAGATTTCGCCCAGGCCCTTTACAGCACCGTTTATCTGTTTCACTGGTTCCCGGTGGTTGCCAGTGTTATGGTGCGAGTTGCCGTTCGCCCCAAAAAGCTGAAATGGGTGAAAACAGTTCATCAGGGCGCTGCTGACTTGGCAGAGCAACAGGTTTAGGGCTAAACCACGGAGGTTTCAAAGACCTCTGTGGTTTGATGGTTATCTATCACTACACCTCGGAAGTCTGTGGGCACATTTAAGGAAAATGGATGATGCCACAAAAGACCTCCGAGGTTTGATTTTTTAGGAAAATGGGGTAGTTCCGGCGATTGCCCGTAAGTTCTGACACCGCAGCAATTCCACAAAACTCAGATTAGTTCGCCCCTCAATGTCGGCAACGGAAGTAATTGCTGAGAGCAAATGTTGAGCCGCATCGGTTTCACTGTAGCCACGACGCTGGGCAATTTTTAGGGCGTTATCATCTGCTTCAATTTCCCGTGCTTCATGGCGGTTTTTACGCCAGATCTGGGTACCGGCGATCGCCGTTAATCCACCTGCTGCGATGATGCCGACCGGATCTGCCTGGACTGCTTCTACAATCGTGCCAACAACCCCGGCCAGCACTAAACCTTGATAGAGACTGGTCCGTAACCATTGCACTCCCATCAACCAACTCACCGTTCGCAGGATCAATAAGTCTCGCTGGGGTTTGGTTAATCTTGCCCACAAATCAAAATTGATCCAAATGGGGCGCTCACTTGCCCAGGGCAATGGAAATGGACTGTCAATCACCACCCGTTGCTCTGGTTTGCTCATGAGTTTAGTCATCATCCGCCCGGAGGCAGGCATCACTTCTAACAACCGGCGAATCTCAAAATCTGGTTCCATTACTACTGCGTCCTTTCACTTGATCAATTCACCAGCTACCAGATCATTGCTGCCTGAACAGTCGATTAAAACACTTGCAAACTGTTTGCTAAGGCTGAAATTGCCCCTGGTACCTGTCCGGCTCCAGTCTGGGTCGCGGTAACTATTAACAGCACAATTTGTTGGGGTGATGGTCTTACCAGAATCACGCCATTAACCGGTTGGGTATTACCACCAATGGTGAGGGCTCCTGTCCAGTTCATGACAATGCCGCCCCCCGCTTCGCGGTTTGGTAAACCGGGTTGAAATCGTTCGCCCCGCTGGAACACAGTGGTTGCCACGGTTGCCAGACTGTCTGCTGCCGTAGTTGGGTCTAGGCCCAACGGATTGCCCACAGGCTGCGACTGGGGTACCACGGCATAGGCCAGATTGCCGTCGGGCGATTCAATCAAAACGGAGCCGGCCAACGGACTGACCTTGCAGCCTGCCAGAATCCCCACAGCAAACCGCCCGGCGGGATCTTTATAGCTACCATCCAGCGGTAAGGGAGGTGTGTTGAATGTGGGAGGTAGGGGCGTTGGTGGTAGGGGAGGAATACTGGGAGTCGCGGGATTAGTCGGACTGGCGGGCGCGGGCGCTGGCACAACAACCGTTGGCGATGCCGGTGTCGTTGAAGTGGGAGACGGTGTTGCCGGAGCGGTAATGGCAGGTGACCTGGTAGGCGTTGCCGGGACTGGCGGCGACTGTGCCACCACCAAAGGTGGCGACCCGATCGCCCATTGACTCAACGGCTGTATTACTGGCGCGATCGCCACCACCAGCGCTACCAGCAACCCTAAACCTAATAACCAGTACTGTCTTCGTTGCATGATGTGTGAAGCCCCAATCATCTGCCAATAATTGCCGGGTTCCCGGTATCAAACAAGCCTGCCACCGCACCGATCATCATCGTTGCCAGGGTTGCTGCCCAGAGCGCTTTCCAACCGAGGGAAGTAATGTCATGACGGCGGGATGGTACCAGACTTACCAGACCACCGACAAAGATACCCACTGAAGGAATATGGGCAAAGCCGCAGAGGGCATAGCTGACGACTAGCAGGGTGCGATCGCTAATTGCTTTCTGACTCGATAACGTTGCCAGTTGCAAATAAGCGGGAATCTCAGTTTCCACCAACCGTTGCCCGATCAGGGTGGATGCCTGCCAGAGTTCCTGCCAGTTCAGGGAAACCCCCGTCAAAAAGGTGAGTGGCAGAAATAACCCCGCGAGTAATAGTTTCAGTGGAATAACCTGGCTGATGATGGCTACCAATCCCAGGATGGCAATCAGTAAGGCGGCGATCGCCACTGCTAGCTTAGCCCCGTCCAGTGCTCCCACAACGAGACTTTCTAGCGGATTCATGCGGGCAGGTGTGGGTTCTTCGGTTTCGCTAGCAATAGTTGTCTCTGGTGGTTCCTCCACAACTCGTCCCATGGTTCTGGGTACTTCCGTTTCCGGTACTAAGATCTTCGACATCACAAAACAGGCGGGAATGGCCATGATGGAGGCTGAGACGAGGTGCCCGGTAATGTTGGGGAAGGTGTTTCGCAACAAACTGGCATAAAGTGCCAGCACCGTTGAAGCAATACTGCCAAAACAGGATGCCAGGATGGCACATAATTCACTGCGGGTCATATCTGCCAGGTAGGGGCGGACGACCAGGGTTGACTCAATCCCAACAAAAATATTGGCAGCTCCACTGAGCGCTTCTGCACCACTCAATTTCATCGTGCGGCGAAACACGTGGGCAAACACATTCACAATGGGCTGAATGACACCAAGGGCGTACAGAAGGGACATCAGTGCCGAAAAGAAAATGACACTGGGTAACGCCCGGAAGGCAAACACATAGCCGAGATTGAGATGGTCAGGACTGAGGCGATCGCCTGGTACCGGCACATAAGGCGGCGTGATTGCCCGCGCAATCCACCGTCCAGCCAGAATGGGACCAGGCACCACGGTTGGGTCGGGGACGAGCAGGGAACCAAATACAAAGCGGGAGCCTGTTTCCGTTAAATCTAATATGGCATTGACGGCATCATTGACGATGATGACAGCACTGCGGGTAAATGGCACCAAAAACACCAGTGCCCCTAAGACCAATTGCAAACCGATGCCCCAGGCGATCGTCCGCCAGGGTACCAGGCGACGATTTTCTGACCCCAGCCAGGCAATGCCACAGAAGCCAAACATTCCAACCAGAGAAAGCAGATTTAACCAGGGCATAGCGGCAGTGAAGGGAAATAGGAAATCAATGAATGAGGCCAATGGTGGAGCAGTCTGTCGCCCTGAAAAGGCTCAATCCCTGGCATCCCTAGGAGGGTTGTGCCTGCAAGAGCGGTTCGTACTCCTGCCGTAGGGCTGTCCAGGCAGCCCTTAATTCTGGCGGGGTTGGAACGCCCTTCTGCATGAGGATGACCCCGTCCTCCAGGCGCAAAATACCATATTTGTTCTGGTTTACCAGGGAATCAATCAGGGGCACAATCTGGACGAAGTGACCTCGTTCCAGTGGGAATGCTACTTGATACCGTTCCAATTGCCAAAGGTCAGCAATCAGGTAATCAACATCGATAACTTCTTGCTGATCGTTTCGTACCTGGAGAAAGGGCATGCGTAATAGTTCCCGCCGGCTGGCCAGGTGGGGCACGACATAGGTAGTGGCTGACACACTGGCGGTGGGTGGAATCTGGTTCACCATTGACCGAATATAGCTGGCATGTTCCCACTGACGCGGTAGGGAGACGTGAATCCAGGGCTTAAAAGAGGTCGGAATTGCGAAGTAAAAGACCTGATGGGGATTGTAGGGAATGGCAATCAGGATAGAGATTGCGATACAGGCAATCCAGAATCGCTGAAATCCTTTTTTGAACTTTGCGGTATGGGTTGACCACCAGAGGATTGTGCCATAGAACAGACCGGGAACCAGCGTCATGGCATAGCGGATATGGATCGCCAGGGGTGAGTCACCCTGTTGGAGAAACAGTTGCATGAGGGGAAAGCCCGCGATCGCCCAGGAATAGGGTGCCAGAAATGGCACAAAGGCCAGGGGTAAGGTTTGCACCAGCAGGTAGAAAAATTTCACATCTGGTTTGCGGAAAATATTGGCAATCAATCTGACCGGATTGCTGATGATTGCCCAGAGAATTTCCAGCGTCGTGGCACTGTCACCTGTCGCGTACTGACCAAATCGCTCCATCATGAATCGGCGCGAAATGTCTGCGGAAAACATGGGCATGAAGACATTGGTGGCCACGACCACATAACCAAAACCCAGCATACACATCGCCAGTCCGGCGCGGGGAAACCGCCGACTGACTACCATGTACACACCCACGCCAAACAGACCTACGCCCGCATCCTGCCGTACCAGGACGATTAAAATCGCCATCAGCCAGACAAGCCACCAGACCCGTTTTTCCAGTGCCAGTAACAGGGTGAAGATAAACAGCGGGATCTGACAGAGGTCATGGAAGTTGGAAAAGACCGGGCCGATCACCGCATTGGCTCCGTAGTAACCCGCCATCAGCATGAGCGACAAACGCGGTGGCAGATAATGACGGGCCAACGCATACAGGACAACGCCACCGGCTGTAATCAAACTGACCTGGATGACCACTAGGGTAGCGGCATTGGGAGCTAACGCATAGAACGGCAACCAGAGTAAAAGGGCCGGGGTAAAATGCTGCCCTAACCGCCGATAGAAGACCTCTGGTACCTGTCCGTCATGCACCACGTTGGTCGACAGAACGGATGATAGTGAACTCTGAAATAAGCGCCCATGCAGATTATTCCAGAACACCTGGTTAAAGATGCCCTGATCGTAGGAGGCAAAGAAGGTGAAGTAACGATGTAACCCAAAGGTCAGGGCGATCGCCCAGAAAACTGTTGCTAGAAGTATTGCTGCACGCACCTCAGGCGAGATCTGCCGCCAGGAGAGAGATTTAAGAACGGGCGTTGGTAAACGAAACATGCAGCGAAATTTCTCTCCGGTCAATTGCAACAACAACGCAGCGCTTCAGACAGTGAGCTGAAAGCAGTGAGTCAGGTCAGAACTCACGCTAAAGAAAACTGTGAACATCTAGTATTGATGTTCTAGCCGCTCAATGTTAAAGAAACACTTAAACAAGAAACACTTAAAGACGATACCTTATGCGTTGCAGTCCGTAAAGCCGCACTGTGCTAGCTGGATGATGTTGTTTATCGGGCCGCAGGCGATCGCGTGGCTGCCGGACTGGGAGCAGATGTTGCAGTTGGACGAATCGCGGGTGATTTTGTGGGATTGGCTGTTTGGGGTGTTGCTTGTATCGCTGGTGCAGTGGTGGCTGGCGCTGGATTGGCTAGCGGTGATGTTGCGGGGGTTGGGCTACCTGCCGATGGAGCAGTTGGCGTAGCGGCAGGACTCACCATCGGTGCCGGAGTTCGTTCACCTAAAATGCTAGGGCTGTTGGGGTCATAGTAAAACCCGGCGACACTGCCAATCATCATGGTCGCCAGCGTCCCAACGAACAACGCTTTCCAGCCTAATTCGGATATATCTTTACGGCGAGAGGGAATTAACGCAATTGTGCCGCCCACAAAAATACCCACTGATGCAAGGTGCGCGAACCCAGAGAGAGCGTAGCTAATGATTAAGACGGCGCGATCGCTAATTACCCGTTGCCCTACTGGTAATGCGGCAGCGGTCGCTAATTCCTGATAGGGGGGAATCGCTGTTTCAAACAACCGTCGCCCAATGATGACGGATGACTGCCAGAGTTCATTCCATTCCAGAGAAACGCCTGTGAGTGCAGTTAAGGGCAAAAAGAGAATGCCCATGATATTGCCCAGGGTGTTGGGTGAGCCCGTAATCGCCCGAAACGTTTGATTAATCAGATAAACCAACCCCAGAATGAGAATGAGTACAGCGGCGATGGACACCGCCATCTTCACGCCATCCAGGGCACCAATAATGGCCGCATCCAGGGGGCTAACGCGCTCAATGGGTTCCCCTCCCACGGTTTCCATTGGTTTGGCTGCTTCATCGTCGTCAGAGATGGTTGCGCGAGGATACTGCTCATCGATTTGCTTGGACAGGTCTTTCGTATGTTCGGCCTCTTCCAATTGTTCAATTTCAGTGCCCCGTACAGGTCTTTTTTCCGTAGGAATTCCACCCATTGTTACGGGTACTTCTGTTTCTGGCACCAGAATTTTCGAGAGGACGAAACAGGCGGGAATCGCCATGATCGAAGCTGAGATCAGGTGTCCCAGGATGTTGGGAAATACTGGCTTTAGAAAGCTGACGTATATGGCCAGAGTTGATGATGCTGCCGTACCAAAACAACAGGAAAGAATGGCACATAACTCACTGCGAGTCATCTTGGGCAGATAGGGCTTAACCACGATCGCCGCTTCAATACCAACAAAGATATTGGCAGCACCACTGAGTGCTTCTGCCCCACTTAGCCGCATGACCCAGTAGAAAATTTTGGCAAATACATTGGTAATGAGCTGAATTACGCCCAGGTTATACAGCAACGCCATTAAACCTGAAAAGAAAATAACCGTAGGCAAAGCCCGGAACGCAAAAATATAGCCAAGGTTAATATCTGATGGCTTATCGGGGAGGGGGACAATATTTCGCCCAAACACAAATCGCGCTCCTGCATCGGCTGCATCAAACAAGATATTTAACAGATCGCTGAATATCTGTAGGGCATCTCGTGTACCTGGCACGATAAATACGAATGCTCCTAAAACCAGTTGCAACACGATGCCAGCCAGCACCGTGCGCCAGGGAAACACTCGTAAGCTCCGATTTTCGGAAAAAATCCAGGCAACGAAACAGAAACCGAAGATGCCAAAGAGCGAGATCAGGTTGAGCAGTGACATGGGTCGCTTTTCTTCTTGGTGAGTGCCGCAGCGCAACAACAGCCAGCAAAAAATATCTGATTGCTGTAGCCAGACCAATAACCAGGTTACGCGACATCCATGTAATTACAGACACAAGGGATCGATTAAATTTTCAAAACTTAATTTCGGCGATCGCTGATATTTTGACGCGAAGTTAGCCGATGTCATTTCATCACCAACTAGTTTTAGCAGCAGCTAGCCGACCTCAACTGGCTTGTAAGGGAATTTCAACGATAAACTCTGTGCCCTGGCCCATCGAGGATAGACATTTCAGTCGGCCACCGTGCTTCTCCACCACGATTTGATAGCTGATGGATAAGCCTAGACCTGTTCCCTTACCAACTGGCTTTGTGGTG
>CAZGDE010000187.1:0-13096 GCA_964524315.1 uncultured bacterium | reverse complement strand
TCGCAAGCAATCACCCACGTTTGGACAATGGGTGGGGTGTTTG
This sequence comes from uncultured bacterium, assembly GCA_964524315.1. Taxonomy (GTDB): domain Bacteria; phylum Cyanobacteriota; class Cyanobacteriia; order Leptolyngbyales; family Leptolyngbyaceae; genus CAZGDE01. Next base: position 13,053 of record CAZGDE010000187.1, on the reverse strand, counting down.
CTGAGTGCCGAAAATAAGCGACTACTCTGGGTTCCGGCTGGCTTTGCCCACGGCTTTCTAGTCGTTTCGGAAGTCGCAGAAGTCCTTTATAAGACAACTGATTATTATGCACCGCAGCACGAACGCTCAATTCTCTGGAATGACCCTGATCTGGCGATTGACTGGTCGTTGACAGATCCACCGATTTTATCAGCGAAGGATCAGGCGGCTGTAACGTTACGGGAAGCCGAAGTTTACGTTTGATCTGGTTATTTCTGACCTGGTTATGTCTGGCCTATACTCTCCTACGGAACCTTCATTTTATGAAAGCACTGATTCTCAGCGGCGGTAAAGGTACACGTCTACGACCACTTACCTATACGGGGGCAAAGCAACTGGTACCAGTCGCTAACAAGCCCATTCTCTGGTACGGCATTGAAGCGATTGTGGCAGCTGGAATCGTTGATATTGGTATTATCATCAGCCCCGAAACAGGAGATGAAATTCAGGCAAAGACGGGCAATGGCGATCGCTTTGGTGCCAATATTACCTACATCCTGCAAGACAAGCCTGCCGGGTTGGCCCACGCCGTTAAAACGGCCCGCCCGTTTCTGGGTGATGCTCCCTTTGTTATGTATTTAGGGGACAACCTGATTCAAAGTGAACTGGATGGTTTCCTGAATGATTTTAAATCCCAACAGTCCGATGCGCTGATTCTGCTGCGACCGGTTCCTAATCCCACTGCCTTTGGGGTGGCCCAGGTTGATGCCAACGGGCGGGTGTTGCACCTGGTGGAAAAGCCTAAGAATCCGCCATCCAATCTCGCGCTGGTGGGGATTTATTTCTTTGCCCCAACCATCCACGAGGCGATCGATCGCATCAAGCCCTCGGCCCGGGGTGAATTAGAGATTACCGACGCCATTCAAGATCTGATCAATCAACAGAAGCGGGTGGATGCTCGTCAAATTGAAGGTTGGTGGCTTGATACGGGTAAAAAAGATGATTTGCTCGAAGCCAATCAAATTATTCTGGACAGTTGCGTTCAACTCAACGTGGCGGGTGAGGTGGACACTCAAAGTCAGGTGTTTGGGCGGGTGCAGATTGGTGCGGGCTCCCGTTTGATTAACTGTACGGTGCGGGGGCCAGTCACGATTGGGAAAGATTGCCACCTGGAAAACTGTTTCATTGGGCCTTTCAGCAGTATCGCTGACCAGGCGAGGTTAGTTGATGTCGATCTGGAACATAGTGTGGTTCTCCAGGGGGCAACGGTGACCGGGATTCACCAGCGCATTGTCGACAGCGTCATTGGGCAACGGGCCAAGTTATGTGCCGCACCGCAACGTCCTAAAGCTCTACGATTCATGGTTGGCGATGATTCCCAGATTGAGCTGATCTAACCGCGATCGCCAGCAATGACCAGCAGCAGTGAATGGCCATCAGTGCAAGAAATGGTTAACGGTTGCGGGGATTCCTCTGGTTGCTGTTTGGTGGCGGAGATGATGATGGCGAAAACTGATTATGTGTCTTGCAAAGCCGTGTGCTTTGCAGAAGTGAGTGCGGAGACTGTTGTTTAGCAAATGGACTGTAGAGCAGATGTTAAGTAGGGAACCTCGGAAGATTCTGATTACAGGCGGAGCAGGGTTTATTGGGTCTAATTTTGTCCATTATTGGTGTCAGCAGTATCCGGGCGATCGCGTCGTTGTGTTAGATGCCCTGACCTATGCGGGGAATCGGGCGAATCTGGCAACGCTGGAAGGTAAGGCGAATCTGCGGTTTGTCCAGGGTGATATCTGCGATCGGGCTCTGGTGGATGGGTTGCTGCAGGAGGAGGCGATCGATATCATCGCCCACTTTGCCGCCGAATCCCATGTAGACCGTTCCATTCTGGGGCCAGATGCTTTTGTGCGGACGAATGTAAATGGTACGTTTACCCTACTAGAGGCATTCCGCCAATACTGGCAGGCGAACGGACAGCCCGATCATTTCCGCTTCCACCATGTTTCGACCGATGAAGTATTTGGCAGTCTCGGTCCCAACGATCCGGGCTTTTCCGAAACGACTCCCTATGCGCCAAATAGCCCCTATTCTGCCTCCAAAGCTGGTAGTGACCATCTGGTGCGGGCATACCACCACACCTATGGGTTGCCCACCCTGTTGACCAACTGCTCCAACAATTACGGCCCTTACCACTTCCCCGAAAAGTTAATTCCCCTCATGTGTCTAAACATTTTGATGGGTAAACCTCTGCCGGTGTATGGGGACGGGCAAAATATTCGTGACTGGTTATATGTGGGTGACCACTGTAGCGCTCTGGATGCCGTAATCCATCGCGGGAAACCGGGTGAAACCTATAACATTGGCGGTAATAACGAGGTCAAAAATATCGACCTGGTCAATAAATTGTGTGATCTGATGGAAGAACTGGCTCCCGATTTACCCGTGCGCCCATGTCACCAGTTGATCACGTTTGTCAAAGATCGGCCCGGCCACGATCGCCGCTATGCCATTGATGCCACCAAACTCAAAACTGAAATTGGTTGGACGCCTGCCGAAACGGTTGATAGTGGTTTACGGAAAACGGTCGCCTGGTATCTGAGTAACCGCGACTGGTGGCAACCGTTGTTGTCGCCCGAGTATCAGGCATATTACAAGCAGGTGTATAGCAGCGTCTAGCTGCCCTGTTTTGGGAGTAGGGGGTTTGCCCAGAATGGTGAGGCCCTACTCCGACCATACCCACCTCTGACCATATCCACCTCTGGCCATACCCCCTTTCCCCGAAAACCCGTCACAATAGACTGAGTTGTAGAAATGTAACAGGTCTATGGTGACAGGTCGCGATCGCATCCAAACAGTTGCCCTGGGTCAGCAGGGCCCGGTTGTCACAGCGCTGGGCATTGGTACCTGGGCGTGGGGTGACAAACTTTTCTGGAGTTACGGTAAGGACTACGGTGCTGACCAGGTGCGGGGGGCGTTTAATGCTGCCCTGGAGGCTGGTATCAACTTTTTTGATACCGCTGAAATCTATGGGCCGGCTGAGTCGGAGCGGTTGTTGGGGCGGTTCATGCAAGAAACGGATCGGCCCGTGCAAATTGCGACCAAGTATTTTCCGTTGCCCTGGCGGTTTAATGCGCAAGCTGTGGAAAATGCCTTGACTGCCAGCCTGAAACGGTTACAACTGGAAAAAGTGACCCTTTACCAGGTTCACTGGCCCCTCGATTTTTTGATGGGACAGCGAACGCTCATGAATGCCCTGGCAAATGAGGTCGAAAAAGGCAGGATTGAGGCGATTGGGGTCAGCAACTACTCCGCTGATCAGATGCGGCAAGCCCACCAGTACCTTGCTGCCAGAGGTATTCCGCTAGCAGTGAATCAGGTGCGCTACTCGCTCCTGACGCGCCACATTGAAACCAATGGCATTTTAGAGACGGCCCGGGAATTGGGGGTTACGATCCTGGCTTACAGTCCACTGGCACAGGGATTGTTGACCGGAAAATATGAGGGGGATGTCCAGCGATCGCTCAAGGGTGGCCGTCGACTTGATCCACGGTTTAGTGCCAGCGGATTACAAAAAATCTCCCCAGTCGTAACCACCCTGAAGCAAATTGCTGAAGTCCACCAACGCACCCCCGCTCAGGTGGCCCTGAATTGGTTGATCGCTCAGGGGAACGTGATCCCCATTCCGGGGGCAAAAAATGCTGATCAGGCGATCCAGAATGCTGGTGCTTTGGGTTGGAGCTTGACTCCGGCAGAAGTCGAGCAGTTAGATCAGATCAGCCGTTCCTGGCGATGAGTCGTTTTCGGTGGGGCTGAAAAGTAGAGGGTCAAGGGAATTTCCCTGATTTAACCGAAGCAAGCGTCGAAATTATCATGGGACTATTTACCGCTTGGGGTTTTAGTACTGCCAGTTGGCAGGGGCGTAGAGGCGAGTATTGGGTACTGCTGCAGGTGGTACTCATTTTGGGTTTTGTCATCCTACCAACCTATCGACCGGATGGTTTCGTCTTACCTGAGCCACCGTTGACCGATGTCATTTGGGTTGTGGCAACCCTGTTAGGTGCGATCGCCGCCCTGCTCCTGGGTAAGGGCCTGATTGACTTGGGGCACAACCTCACGCCGCTGCCCCATCCTCGTGACGATGGGCAGTTAGTTCAGACGGGGATCTACGGAGTGGTACGCCATCCTCTCTACAGTGGCCTGATCCTTGCTGCGGCCGGGTGGACAATTTTTCTGTTAAGCCTGTCCCATCTTGTAGGGACGGTGTTCCTGTTTCTGTTTCTGAATGCGAAAGCCAACCGGGAGGAGATCTGGCTGATCGAAAAGTACCCAGATTATGAAGATTATCGTCGGCGTGTAAAGAAAATAATTCCCTGGATTTATTAATTCCACAAAGATGCCTTTAATCAGTTCAATTTGGGGCATGATAAACCAGTAGACGTAGTGAGTAGTGAGTCAGCTGAACCGAGAGAATTGCTCTAGCAATACTTTATTGGTTCTGCAAACACGCTACACTAACCCATTGACGCTATAAATCGCCCGACTTTGCCGCAACAGCGAAAGTGTGGGTTTTGCTAGATGATTGTTATCGGGGAAAATTGGTTTCCACAGGAAATCTTAGCTGACCGAGAGTATGAGTACAGTTTTGATTGTTGATGATAGCCCTACTGTGCGAGAAATGCTCTCGGAACAGTTCAGGCGGAGCGGTTTTGTCGTCCTTGAAGCGGAGGATGGCGAAGAGGCGATCGAGAAAATAAAGACGACTCTGCCAGATGTGGTAGTGACCGATATTGTGATGCCACGGAAGAATGGCTATGAGCTGTGCCGTTGGATTAAAAATGACCCCACAGCGAAGAATATCCCCGTTGTTATGTGTACCAGTAAGAGTGAAGAGTTTGACGTTTACTGGGGCATGAAGCAAGGAGCAGATGCGTATATCACCAAGCCCTACCATCCTCCCGATCTGCTAGAAGCCGTCAAGAAATTGCTCCAGACCAAACGGTAAGATATTGAGACTGGAATATGAGGGATCTGATTGACAGATCCATTTTGCTATAGGGGCGGTTTTAGCCATACGACTCAAGTACTTAAACGGTTTCCCAGAAAAAAGGGCCTGGTGTAAGGGCAGGTTTGGCTAAAATCTTTCGCATCAGCCAGTCATTCTGGTGCTAAACCTGCACTTGTTAAGTATTGTCTTTTTGATATTCTCCTGCCGACAGCGCTAAACAATAGCTTCCTTGTCTGACGGTGACTCTGCCCATTGCACTAACGCCAGACTATACAAGTGGTTCAGGTGTTGGTGCTTCGGTAATACACGCAATGACAAACCCTGTAAGCCGCTGTTACCGTAGGCTAGATCGACGGTATATAGCGCATAGCCTTGCCCGTCGGCCCCCTCGTAATTCATAACCACAGGAGTACCATTAATAATTTCGCCAGTGGCATCCACGGCTCCCTGGTACAGTTCTACCTGCAAATCATTGGGTTGCAGACCGGCCAGGCTAATGCGAGCCTTTACAGCGATCGTTTGATTCACCTGAATATCGGCCCCTGCCGAAATATCCACATCCTGAACTTTGACGTTGTACCAGTGTTCAAAGAGATGGGTTTTCCACTGGGCAATTTCGTTGGCCGCTGCGTAGTTATTTGCAATCAGCGTTTGATAACAATCACTAACCGGGAAGTAGGCCCGTTGGGCATATTCACCCACCATCCGTGCTGTATTAAACCAGGGACAATTCAACCGGATTGCCTCCTTCATCTTGGCGATCCACTTTCGGGGTAACCCTTCATCGTCGCGATCGTAGAACGTGGGGACAATCTCCTGTTCCAGCAGATCGTACAAAGCATTCGCTTCCACATCATCCTGATAGGTAGGGTCACTATACTCTTCACCATAGCCGATCGGCCACCCCGTCCGTCCGTAATCGGCCTCATCCCACCAACCATCCAGCACACTCAGATTTGGCAAACCATTCATTGCCGCTTTCATGCCACTGGTGCCAGAAGCTTCCCGGGGGCGACGGGGAGTGTTCAGCCACACATCGCATCCGGCAACCATCAGGCGGGAAACGTGAATGTCGTAATCGGGGACAAACACGACATGGTGCCCCATCCCCGTCTCACGGGTGAAATGAACAATTTCCCGAATCAGTTCTTTGCCCGGAATGTCCTTGGGATGCGCCTTCCCAGCTACGACGAATTGCACCATCCGTTTTTTATGGGGAAATGGCCGTTTAATGTGTTCCATATCCAGCAAGATTTTGCGAATTCGATCAAGATCCCGCAGAAATAAGTTGGCCCGCTTATAGGTGGCAAACCGGCGGGCAAACCCGATCGTTAATACGGAGGGATCTAGCACTTCTTCGGCAATGGCGACTTCCGTTGGGGACGCACCGCGATCGCGCAAACTGCGGTGTAACCGCTCCCGTACAAACATCACCAGTTCCGACCGACACCGTTCATGGTTGCGCCATAGTTCTTCATCAGGAATGGCTTTGACCCGTTCCCACAGGGGATGGTCAATGGGAGATTCCGACCAGTTGGGGCCAAGGTAGCGATCGTATAACTCCTGGGTAGACTTAGCGACACAGCTACGGGCGTGTACTCCATTCGTAATCGATGTGATCGGTACTTCGTCGATAGGGACGTTATGCCAGAGTGGCTTGAACATATCCTGCGAGACTTTGCCATGCAGCTTACTCACCCCATTGACAAAGCCTGCCATTTTGATGGCAAAAATTGCCATACTAAATGGTGATGCGAGGTCGCCCGTGTTCACCCGTCCCAATGCCAAAAATTCTTCCCGCGACAGTCCAAAGATATTCGCATAGTTACCCACCCCATGCATGACCTTGTCGGGGGGGAACAAATCAATCCCGGCTGGCACTGGTGTATGGGTAGTAAAAACTTGACTGGCTTGAATCACTTCCTTCGCCGCTGCAAAGGAAAGTCCCTCGTCCTGCATGAGACCCCGAATCCGTTCCAGGGTCAGGAATGCCGAATGCCCCTCATTCATGTGGTAGACCGTGGGCTGTAACCCCAGAGCCTTCAGCATTTTCACCCCACCAATGCCTAACATGATTTCCTGGTCGATGCGCATATCCACATCGCCACCATAGAGTTCATCGGTCAGGTCATGATCATAGGGAGCGTTTGGTTCAATGTTCGTATCCAGCAAGTAAAGGGGCACCGTCCCAACCTGCACCCGCCAGATCCGGGCATATACGGTACGACCGGGATAATCAACCGCAATCCTTAATTCTGCTCCGTTTGCATCCCGCTCCGGATGTAACGGCATATTGTAAAAGTCGTTGATGGGGTAGCGTTCCTGCTGCCAGCCATCCACATTAAGGTATTGGGCAAAATAGCCTTCCTGATACAGCAAACCCACCCCCACCAGAGGCAACCCTAAATCACTGGCAGACTTGAGGTGATCACCCGCCAGCACACCCAATCCACCGGAATAGATGGGTAAGCATTCGGTTAAGCCAAATTCTGCCGAGAAGTAGGCGTAACATTCTCGGCCTTTTTCAGCGGTTACGGGGACATTGTCATTGGCTAAACGATCCGTATTAGGTGCCCCCTGCCCTGAACGGTTCTTCCGATACCAGGTGCGTTCTTTCAAGTAATCGTCTAATTGGCGGGCAGCCCGATCCATCTGAGCCAAAAAGCCTTCGTCTTCAACCACTTCCTGTAACCGTTTCTGGCTGATAGTCCCTAACATCAACGCCGGATTGTGGCGACTAGACTCCCACAGATCCAGATCCAGGCGGCGAAACAAGTCCTTGGTGTCACTGTTCCAGTCCCAATGGAGGTTATATGCCAGTTTCCGGAGAGGTTCTAGCCGTGGCGGTAGGGAAGGAGAAACGTTAAACGTGCGAATGGGACGCATATGTGACAATGCCTCAGAGTCTCACCAAGCCCATTGTCGATCTGGTTTTAGAGATTGTGGAGACTCTTAACAGACACTCTAGAAACGACGCGATCTTTGTTTACGCTTTGTTGAAGAAGATTACAATTTCCTGCAGACGAAGTAATACCAGCCGTTCATGCTGATGTTGCAGTACCTCAAAGAAGGCAAAAGGCCACTAGTCATTGGTCATTGGTTGAACGGGGCATCGTCCGTTCAGGGGGAGAAACTTAAAGCCCCTCGATCGCCATCCAGTTCCACCGCAACACCCACTGGTAAGGCCGCATTGACCCCATCGTGACCAAAGGGCAGATCGGACACAATGGGAATACCCAGGTCAGCAAGGCGATCGCGCAATACTTCTGTCACCGTAAAACTGGGAATATTAGCTGGGGGGTCACATTGGCTAAAGCGACCAATCGCAATCCCCTTAATCTGGTTAAACCAGCCACCTAATCGCCACTGGGTTAACATGCGATCGATTCGATAGGGAGCCTCCCCCACATCTTCAATTGCCAGAATGACATTGGCCAGATCGGGCTGGATGGGAGTTGCCAGCAAATTCGTTGCGACTGTGAGATTGATGGGCAGTAACAAGCCGGTCGTGCGTCCACCACCCCAGCCTTTACCGAGCAATGGTTCCAGCGATCGCCCCTCAACCCAATCAAACAGACGTTGCACTGACCAGTCTGGCTCTTTCGCTAATGTCGTCAACAGGGGGGCATGCACGCCAGAGATACCCTGCTGGGCCAGACTCAGTAACAAACTGGTAATATCCGAAAACCCAATTAACCATTTCGGTTCCGTCGCGACCCATACCCAATCTTCCAGGAGGCGGGCACCGCCGTATCCCCCCCTGGCACAGAGAATACCCCGGCACGCCGAATCTTTCAGGGCTGTTAGTAATTGGTGGCGACGGTTGGTATCGGTACCTGCCAGATAACCCCAACGGTCATCGAAACCGGGAGCCAACTCTACCTGATAACCGCGCGATCGCCAGATTGCCACACCTTGCTGAAATGACTCCATCTCCCGTAAAGCTCCACTGGGAGCAATGACATAGAGTAAATCACCGGATTGCAGTGGCAGGGGTGGTTGACAGGGTTGCATCTCAAGGTAAGTTGGCAGGAGGGCAAAACAGATATGCTACAGACGTATATCAAAATGTTACAAAGGGCGCTTTCTCAAGTTTAGCGATAAACCTTAACGCCACTTTAAGGGATGATTCATTATCCTAGTAGTGGTAGGTAGATTACATATTGCAGTGCAGAGGACATTATTATCGCTACAAAACAATTGATTAACCGGCAAATCAAGTGCCCACAAGTCCTTCTGATTGACCATGAGAATAATAATCGTGGTTTGACAGATACCCGTGACGCACTCAAACTGGCTGAGGATGCGGAACTTGATTTAGTGATCGTTTCTGACGGCAAAGAGATTCCAGTTGCCAAAATTTTAGACTACGGCAAGCACCAGTACCAGCAGAAAAAGCGGCAGAATCAGAGTGCCAGAACCACAGTGAAGGAAGTCAGGTTACGTCCCAACGTTGGTGAATCGGACTACAACCTCCGGATTGGTAGAGCAACTGAATGGTTAGGCAAGGGTGATTCTGTGAAGTTTCAGATCCGTTTACGCGGACGGGAACATCAAAATCGCGAGCGTGCGATCGAACTACTCGAACGGATCGTTACAGATTTAACTCAGGTTGGTAAGGTGCAATCGCTAGACCGGCGATCGCTCATTGTTCAGGTCATTCCTACTTAAACAACGCAGATTAAATCATCTGCACAATGAAGCGCTATTTGGGGCGTAGCAGTACTCTGCCCCTGTTTGTATTAGCGTTAGTGAAGCCCAACAGAACCTTTGCTGATGTTGGGCTTCACGTTGTTCAACCAACCGTAGAGGAAAATTTGTCAGGCAATCAGGAACAATGCCGTTTACTGTTTGTGGCATTGCTGATTCTGCATATGAGTTACTGTTGGATGAATTAAAACTTTGTTCCAATTCGTCCTGCTATTCAGCGTCATACCAAAATTAAATTACAAACAGGTCAGATCCGATCCGGTAGGGGCGGCTTTTGCCGGGATCTCTCGCTACAACAGATATTTCATTTGCTAAACCCACCCCGACAAACCGTTGTATCTACATACAGTACTCTTTAAATTGGTATTACTATTTTTAATGGTTTGAACGGATAAAAAAATACCCTTTACTACTATTTTGCAAAGGGAAATGTATGGAAATAATAATTGAGTTTTACCAGGATTTTTTATCCAGGTAATTCTGCTAACCATCTACCTAAATTAACAGTGTATCGGGACTGGTAGGGTTAACACCTTCAGGCAAGGTGGTTCCGTGCAAGTGGGCCTGAGTTATATTGGCGTCCTTCACGTTTGTATCGCTCAAATTCACATTCGTGAGATTCGCTCTCATCAAATTTGTACCTGTTAAATTAGCCTCACTTAAAATCGCATCTGTAAGATTGGCGTAACTTAAGTTGGCTCGGGTAAGATTTGCTTTGGTTAAATTGGCACCACTGAGATTAATTCCCCGCAGATTCATATTTCTCAAGTTAACCGCGATCAAATTGAGATTTCTAAAATCTCTTTGTCCGGCTTCATATCGACTTAGAAGTTCTTTAGTATTCATAAATATTCCCCAAAATCATTGATGAAGGGAGTTAGATTCGGAGAAACGCCCGGAAAACGAATTACACAGCCGAAAATAAGCCTTACTCCAAAACCCTAGCACAGGTTCACCTAATCAGGAAAGGATGAAACATGGGAGAAATTTCTTTAGAAATTAGGCCAGGTTATCGTTCTCTACCCTTTTCCGGTGAAACCCGTCGCTTTAGATCAATTTTGGCCCGTAATTCGTCCTTAATACGGTTCAAAATCGAGTCCTGATCCAACGATGAGAGGATCCGGGTCACAACTGCTTTAGGCCCATCAGGCCCCCAGGACGCACCGTTTATCAGGTAGGCTTTGGTTACCTGCCCAATACCGTAGGAGGAAATCCCAGCCACGCTGGCCTGCGTCACGGCAACCGACGCATAAGCTGCCAGGGAAACCCCACCTGTTGCGGGAGCAGACAAACCTAACAACCCTTTCAGCGAACTCAGCCCCAGGTTGGCCATCAATTCACTGGCGGTGATGCCACCCATCGAGATCGCGATTTTTTGCAGCAAACCAACGGCACCTTGCTGGGTCATGGAGATGCCGTACAGTTTGGACAGAGACAGAATCATGGCAACATCGATGACAGCACTGCTGAGGACATCCACAACGGTAATGGGGTTCAGGGCGATCGCCACGGCCTTCGTCATTACCCCATTCCAGATAATCTGGTTCGCGTTCTGCTCACGAATCACCATCTTGCGCTGCACCAGTTGCTCATTAATGTCATCCGCATACAGCATTGAGTTAAGCGCCACCAGGGATTTACCTTCCCGGTGCAGAATTTCCAGAATTTTCAACTTCAACTCTTCGACCAGGGGTTTACCCACACTCAGTTGGGCGGACATCGTGCCATCGGCCTGCCGAACGGCCCGCGCTACCAGGGGAGAGGCGGCTGCCATCACAATCTCGTCCGGTGACAGCAATTCTTTCACCCGCTCATCGCGGATTTTGTGATAGATGGCCGTGCGATCGGCATCAGGGTACTGGTCGATTTTATTGAACACCAGCAGAATCGGTTTGCTGGCTTCCCGCAGTTCGGACAATGCCTGGTACTCTACCTTCGTCATGTCACCAGCAATCAGAAACAGGATCAGGTCTGCCTGCTTGGCGATCTGGCGGGCCAGGGTTTCCCTTGCTTCACCATTCACTTCATCAATTCCGGGCGTGTCAATCAGTTCAATACAGGAATTTCCGACACTGGGAAGGGCGACCCGCAGGATGGGGCGATCGCTCCCTGCTAGCGACTCTTCGGTAATCCGCCAATTAGCACTCTGGCAAACCTGGGTGACTCCATGAATCGGGCCTGTTTCAAAGACTTGATCACCTAACAAGGCATTCAGTAGTGATGACTTGCCCCGCCCCACCATGCCAAAAACAGCAATGTGAACCACCTGGCGATCGAGCTTATCCAGCATGGATTCTAATCCGCCAATTTCCGGTTCTAACCCACGTCGCTCCTGCGGTGTGAGATCCAGGTTTTGCACCAGATCCCGCAGGGCGGTTTGTGCCTGCCGATAATTGAGTTCTGCCTGGATGTCTTCAAAGCTCAGAATTGCCTCATCCAGTTCCCGATTGATTTCACTATTGGCCGATATTTCCAGTGGTGACTTGGACTCGTGCATGGAGGAATTAAAAAGAATACAGCCACAAATTTCCTTCATCCTAGACGATGGCAGCCGAGGATGGGAAAGTGGTTACTCTTCGTACTCGTCTAAATCATCATCATGCAGGTTGCTGTAGTCATGAGACAGGTCAGTGGGTGGCACAGACCGGGAAGATGGGTGTCTAGCTGGCGATGGTTCTGTGGGGTAAACATCATCATTCGCTAACCGGCGGCTACGCCCTTCGGGGGCAGTAAATGATTGATTATGACTGGAGGCCAAGTAAGGATCTACAGTGGGTTGCTCGTCAAGATTGAGTTCGGGGCGGGGTGGCGGTAGCCGATCTACCTGACGACGCTGAACTGGTGGCTTTTGCGATCGCGTAAATGTGCGCCAGGCAACCTTGATTCCCACCATGACACTGCGAGTACCAGACTGCACCCGTTGCGCCTGTTTGCGAACGTTCGTTAAACTTTCATCAACCTGTTTGACAACATTTCCAGCACTCTGCACACCTTCACTGACATCATCTGTCAGGTCACTGATTTCCATACCTGTTAACCGAATGGACTCCAGGGTGGGGGGAAACTCACGTCGTAAGGTATCAAACAGTTTTTCAGCACTACGGGCTGCCCTTGCCAGTTCTCTCAAGGCGGGAATGGCAACTGCCAGCACAATTGTCAGACTGGCAGTAACAAACAGAAGGGATAGGACGAGCCAGAAGAGAGGATCGGTCACAGGAAATGCCTACAGCAATGGATCGTGAACAGGTTCGTCAACCTCGGCAACGGGTTCCGTTTCCTCAGCCGCGATGATCTGGTTTTCGCGCTGGGTTGCTTCTAGCCCCGCCGCGATCGCTTCTCGCAAGCGCACCAGGGTACTATCC
>CAZGDE010000186.1:0-13097 GCA_964524315.1 uncultured bacterium | reverse complement strand
ACTTTAAACTTGGCACTGATATTTGGAACTCTCAGTAAGTATCGCAATTCCACTGCATGCAGTCATGGATAAAATATCAACTCAACCCAGCCCATTCTGGCAGGTGCGCGATCACTTTCTGGAACTACGTTCGCGTTGGATGACGTTAATTGGCGAACATCTGCAAGACGATCAGGGCAAAATCTTGGAATACTGGCGGATTGAGAAGGCAGATTCCGTGATTGTTTTGCCGATTCAAGATGGTCAATTTTTGCTTCCTCCTCCAAGTTATCGTCCTGGCGTTGGGCAGGTGACGTTAGATTTTCCCGGTGGTCGAGTGTCAGAGGGACAGACATCTGAAGAGGGGGCGATCGCGGTGTTAAAACGGGAGTTAGGAATTGACGCGATCGCAATTACCCAATTGTATTCTCTCAACAACGAAGGTTGGTCAGTCAATAGTTCTTTCTCCAATCAAAACCTTTATGGATTTGTAGCTCACTTCAAAGTGAAGTTATAAAATGAAAGCGCCTGGTAACAGGCGCAATTCATCAAACACTCATCAAAAATGTGAATGGGAAAACCAATCGGGATTAGCCAGAAATTGCAGGGGCTGACAGAGCGATCGGCTGTGCCTCACCGGATGCAAGATCCAACGGGAAGTTGTGAGCATTCCGCTCATGGATCACTTCAATTCCCAGATTGGCGCGATTTAGCACATCTGCCCATGTGGGAACAGGTCTACCTTGATGATCCAAAATTGATTCATTGAAATTGAACCCGTTTAGGTTAAACGACATGGTGCTAATGCCCAGAGAGGCAAACCAGATACCAATAACGGGCCAGGCTGCCAGAACAAAGTGCAGCGATCGCGAATTGTTGAAGCTAGCCGCTTGCCAGAACACGCGACCGAGATAACCGTGAGCCGCCACAATATTGTACGTTTCTCCTTCTTGACCAAACTTATAGCCAGCGTTGATTGATTCCTCTTCGGTCGTTTCCCGAATAATACTGGACATCACCATTGAGCCATGCATGGCAGAAAAGAGGGCACCCCCAAACACCCCAATGACGCCCAGCATATGAAACGGATGCATCAACACGTTATGTTCAGCCGTAAACACAATCATGAAGTTGAAGGTGCCGGAAATACCCAGCATCAACCCATCCGAGAAACTACCCTGCCCAATCGGATAAATCAACAACACCGCCGTTGCTGCTGAAGCAGGAGCAGAGAAGGCAACCGGAATCCAGGGACGCGTTCCTAAGCGATAACTCAGTTCCCATTGCCGCCCCATATAGGCATAGACCGCAATCAGGAAGTGGAAAATAATCATCTGATAAGGACCGCCGTTGTAAAGCCACTCATCGAGAGAAGCCGCTTCCCAAATGGGGTAGAAGTGCAGCCCGATCGCATTAGAAGTAGGAACAACCGTTGCTGTGATCAGATTATTACCATAAAGCAAAGAACCGCTGACCGTTTCCCGAATACCGTCAATGTCCACTGGCGGCGCAGCGATAAATGCCAGGGTAAAGACGATCGCAGCCACCAGAGCGGTTGGGATTAACAGCACACCAAACCAACCTACATATAACCGATTCTCGGTACTGGTAATCCAGTTACAGAAGTGATCCCAAAAATTGCCGCGACTGCGGCGCTCCAAAAATGTAGCCATGATTGCAACTTAATGAGGAGGATATAAAACGCAAGCATCTTTTGAGTTACTATATAACTTTATGGTTGTATAGTTGTCAATAACACGCTTGACCGCTGTATCTTCCAGTTCTTGTGCGTGTGATCTTCAAAATAAACAATTGCCAATAAGGAACCTAATATGAATCAAAATTTAGCCAGCCGCCTGCGGGATGGAACCAAGCAGTCCCATACTGCCGCTGAAAATACCGCGTTTATGAAGTGCTTCCTGAAGGGCATTGTGGAACGAGACCCCTTCCGTAAGTTGCTTGTCAATTTGTATCTCGTCTACAGCACGTTGGAAGCAGAACTCCAACGGTATGCCGACCATCCCGTTGTTGGTCCTATGTATTTCCCTGAGCTGAACCGGAAAGCCAATCTGGAAAAGGATCTGGCATTTTACTACGGTGACAACTGGCAAGAGCAGATTGTGCCCCTGGAAGCGGGTCAAATTTATGTCGATCGCATTCGTGAGGTTGCCAATACTGACCCGGCACTCTTGGTTGCCCATGCCTATACCCGTTATATGGGCGACCTCTCGGGTGGACAGAGTTTGAAAAACATTGCCCGCTCCGCTTTGAATTTACCGCCTGATCAGGGTACTGGACTGCATACCTTTGAACAAATTCCGACCGTGGAAGCAAGACGCGCCTTTAAAGAGAAGTATCGCCAAGCACTCGCCTCATTGCCGATCGATGAGGCGACGATGCAACGCATTGTGGATGAAGCCAATGCTGCTTTCAAACTCAACTGGAATGTCATGCATGAGCTGGAAGACGATGTAAAAGCAGCGATCGGCGATCATGCGTTTGATCTCGTCACCCGACAAGATAAACCGGGCAGTACCGAACGTGCTCCAGGCAATACGTCCGTAGAGCTGGTTGCTTCAGAATAAGCGTTGTCTCTTCGATAACCACTGCGCCTCTTTGCGAATCGCCTTAGTGCAGAAATATGCCTCTGGCTTCTCTGGCTAAACGGATTACGGGAAGGGGCTAAACCATTCATTTTTACCGTAATCACAAATTTATGGCATCCTTACCCTCGCTCCAAATTGGTCAACATCTTGCCCGCTATCCCATCATTCAAGGAGGCATGGGCATCCGCATCTCTGGGGCAAAGCTCGCGGCTGCGGTTGCCAACGCAGGTGGAATTGGCATCATATCCGCTGTTGCTCTAGGACTAAACTCACCCTACTTTAATATCAGCCAGCCGAATGGTCGCAAACGCAGGGAGCAGTTTTTTGGGGCCAATCGGTTGGCGCTGATTGATGAAATTAGAACAGCTCGAACGTTAAGTCCGAACGGGATCTTAGGCATCAATGCAATGGTCGTTGCTCAAGATTATGAAACGTTGGTGCGGACAGCGGCTGAAGAAGGGGTCAATCTGATTATTTCAGGCGCAGGCTTGCCGCTGCAATTGCCAAAATATACAGCTGCGTATCCAGCAGTGGCATTGGTGCCGATCGTATCTAGCACTCGTGCGGCGCGAATTATGTGTCGCAAATGGGAACGTCAGTATGGGCGGTTGCCAGATGCATTTGTGGTGGAAAATCCTAATTCCGCAGGCGGGCATCTGGGCGCAAAGATAGAGGAGTTAGGCGATCTCACCTTTGAAGCAGAACAGGTAATCCCAGAATTAGTGGCTTATTTGCAGCAGGAAATGGGGCAGTCCATTCCAGTCATTGCCGCAGGCGGAGTGTGGGATCGAGCAGATATCGATCGCATGCTGACATTAGGGGCGAGCGGTGTCCAAATTGGGACTCGATTTATTACAACAGACGAATGCGATGCTGATATTCGCTATAAAGAGTTTCATCTCCATGCCAAACCAGAGGATGTCGTGATTATCTCCAGTCCTGTGGGAATGCCAGGACGATCGCTGCGAAATACTTTTGTGGAGAAGGCGATCGCAGGTTCCCCAGATCTAGAGAAACGGTGTTTGTTTAACTGTCTCCATACTTGCAAATGCCGGGATGAACAGCAATATTTCTGTATTGTCCAAGCATTGGATAAAGCGGCACGAGGAGATATCGAAAATGGGTTGGTGTTTTCAGGTAGTAATGCTGGAAGATCTGAGCGCATCATACCTGTTGCTAAGTTAATGGCAGAGTTGGTTGCGTAGCTTGTATAGCTAGCACAGAAATTATTTGTATAACAGGCTATTTGAACAATGACCCTCTCTTTTATCATCCCTTTTGCGATCGCCCTGGTTGCTGCCTGGATTGCCTATCAAAGCCAGGAAGAAATTGTCAAAACCTTCTTTGTCATTGTCATGGCGATTAGTGTCCTTGTGAGCTTCGCCTGGACACCCTGGTTGGTGCAGATTTTGATTCTGGCAATGAGTTTGGGAGCAATGCGCTATTTTTGTGATCGCCATTCCTGCCAGAATGCGGCAAAACGGCATTGAGTGATCGCTTCAATTAAGCAGTTGATTGACTTGGTGGCAAGCAGTCGATTTTTAACCCATTTAGGAATTGATGCCATGAAAAGAATCCTGGTTTTAGGTGGTGGAATGGGGGGTGTGGAAGCTGCGATCGCTCTGACGCAAAAGCTCAAAGGTGATTATCAAATTGATCTCATCTCTAACCGTGACTTCCTGTACATCTATCCTGCATCTATCTGGTTGACTGTCGGCAAACGCACACTGGAAGACCTCTCAGTACCCTTGCCACAACTGGCTGACATTCATGGCTTTAATTTTCTGCAAAAAGAAGTGAAGGAGGTCAGAGCTAAAGAACAATTGGTTCTCACTACGTCCCAAGAGCATTCCTATGATTATCTGATCATTGCTTTGGGTGGTTCTAAGCTAAAGCCCAAAGGAGTTGAGAATACTCTGTCTATTTGTGGTTCACCTTCAGATGGAATGCAAATTCAAGAGCGGTTTCTGGAGCTAGTCGAGCGAGGAGAAGGAAAGATTGCCTGTGGGTTTAGTGGTAATCCCCAGGATGCAACAGCGGTGAGAGGTGGTCCCGTGTTTGAAGTGCTGTTTAATTTCGATACTCATTTGCGACAAGAGGGAATCCGCGATCGCTTTGAACTCACATTTTTTAGTCCTTCTGATACGCCCGGAAAGCGTTTAGGAGCAGGAGGACTGGCACAGCTACAACAATTGTTTCAGGAACGTAGTATTACTACTGTGACGGGCAAGAAGATCAAGGAATTTACCAGCAGTGGCGTAACCTTTGAAGACGATACTCAAGTCATTACCAATCTAACGATTTTCACACCAGGCATGACTGGAACACCTATCCTCAAGCAATCGGATTTGCCTTTGACTGCCGCAGGGTTTGTCGCTGTAAGCGATACTGCTCAAGTGAATGGGTTTGAAAACTGCTATGCGATCGGTGACAGTTCCTATTTTGAGGGACCTGATTGGCGAGCACGACAGGGACATTTAGCGGAAGTCATGGCACGCACGGCAGCGGAAAATATTGCACGGCAAGAGCGGGGAGAACCAGAAACTGCCAGCTTCCGAGAAGAAATTAATTTGCTGTGCATTATGGATACGGGCAAAGAAGGTGTGTTTGTCTACCGGGATGAAAACCATGAAATGGCACCCCGAGGAACCTGGGCACGCTGGGCAAAACTGGCATGGGAAAAATACTACAAGTTGAATAAATTAGGGAAAGTTCCTCGTTTATTGTGAGTTGTTTCATGAACGGATCGTCTCTGCGAAGATGGCATCAACAGTTGTTTGCCTGGGGTATGGCAAAAGCAAATTATGCTGATGATCAGGCAATTAAACTACACGACTGCCAGAACTATGCCACGATGGCAGACTTGAAGCGATCGCTCATGAGCAATTTGCAAGGCAGGGTGTTAGAAATTGGACCGGGTGCAGGTGTAAATCTCTCCTATTATTCAACTGACGTTCACTGGATTGGGATAGAACCAAACCCTTTCATGCATCCCTATATCCACCAGGAGGCGGAACGTCACGGACTCAAAACTATTGAACTGCATGGAGAACAAGCTGAGACATTACCAGTTCAAGATCACAGCATTGATACAGTAGTCAGCACTTATGTTCTTTGCTCTGTAACCGATATTCACGCCACCTTAACGGATATTCAACGAGTCCTTAAACCGGGTGGCACTTTTATTTTCCTGGAACACGTTGCTGCAACCAACGGCACCTGCACTCGCGCTGTTCAAGAGGGAATTACTCCCGTTTGGAGTACTGTATTTGATCACTGCCATCCCAATCGGGAAACCTGGCTTTGCCTGGAGAATGCAGGTTTTGAATCTGTTAATTATCAACATTTTCGACTATATGTTCCAATTGTCAGTCCTCATATTGTCGGAACTGCAACTCGATAGCAGAGGGTAGGATGAAAAAGAAGTGGCGTAAGACAAGATACCTATTTGAGGCAAACCAAATGTTCAACAAGCTCATCCGGACTCTATTGTTTGGACTCACCTTATGGATGTGTCTCTGGTTGGGGATTGGACACAACTCAAGTATGGCAGCAACTCTGACATCGGTTGGATCTGGACTTGAGAAAAGCGTGCAAACTCCTGATGAAAGCTCTAATTTAGAAACAGGAGTTGATCGCTTTCTCACCTCAATTCCATCCGGCTATTACACAATTACCAATGTTGCAGGATTGAAAAATCTTTTAGCGAATCCTCAAACTATTTTGGTGGATGTGCGCGAACCTTCCGAATATCAATCTGGACATATCCCTGCTGCCATTAACATTCCACTCCGCACCCTGACTCATAACCTGGATAACATTCCACGCGATCGCCCCGTTGTGTTGTACTGCTCAACCGGCTATCGATCGGCGATGGGAGTCATGACATTACACCTGCTGGGCTACAACAATGTTCAAGGATTTCCACCCAGTTTTGCAGGTTGGAAAACGGCTGGCGAATCCATTTCCAGACAAAATCGTATGGTTTCATCACAAAATCTATAGCCCATTGGAAATAAGGGTTATAGATTTTGTCACTTAATCAAAAAGCTGTTACTCTAAAAGAGTCAACAAACAACTCTCTGTATAAGGAGGCTTAAGAGATGCCTGGAAGAGGTGGATGTCGCCGAGGCGCAGGACGCAAATCGATCTGGCAAGATCAAGAAACCCAGACGATTCGTGTTCCTGCTGTACTCAAGGAACAATTGCTTGACATTGGCAGAGGACTCGATCAGGGTCAAGAATTTTATGACGGACGGACGTGCGGTGAACTTCGGAAAGTCGTCCAGGAGTGGGAAATCACATGCCAGAACAATGATTCGCCCGACTGGCAGCTTGTTCGTCAACTCTTAGATGAAATTCAATCTGTGCTGTCAAACGCACCCGTCAGAGGACGTCGGTGCAGAAGATTCGGGCAGGGTTCTGGGGCTTACGAACTTGAGAACTCTTCTGACAATTAGATTCGATGGTTCTGCCATTGCTACACACTGATTTATGGTTGTAAGGCACTTTGCAGGCTTGCTTTCACATCAGGAATGAAAACAGCGTACATACCCCGCAGATCGCCCACTCGAAAGTTGTACGCCAGATCTTGAGGGTAATTATCTTTCACGAATTGCGGTCGTTGATTTTTAGGCCCGTGACAGGCAAGACAACTCTGTTCTACGTTGATGCGACGGTAATACCGGGTTCCTGCCTGATCATTAATCGTTTCGCGATCCCAAAAGCCGACTAATTCCGGGTCTTGCTGAAACTTAGCCAGTGCCATGCTGGCATGTAAATTATCAGGTGCATGGGCAGGGTTTCGATACTTTGCTGCAATCTGCTTCACCTGCCAACCGTTTTCCTGACCCAACTCCATCACGCGCATGCCCACCGGGCGGCACACTTCTTTCATGGTTTGTAAGGTCGGTTCTTCACTCTTGCCTTCCAGCGTAGAAGCCAAACCAGAGCGCATGGCATCCAAGAATTCAATCTCTTGTATCGCTTTTGAGAGTTCTGCTGGATCGGGTTGAGCCAGGGCGATCGCAGGATTCAGGGAGAAAACCAGGAGCATCAGTCCTAAGGACAGAAGCAGGCGGTATAGCATATTGCCCCTTGCGTGATTAGACATACAACAAATTTCCATTGCAACAGGAATCACTAAATCGAGATTACCACTCTACAACTATTCAGTTATATTAAAGAAGGTAACAAAGGCAGATGGCAGGTTCCTGAGAGTCACTACTGGAATGCCCTCAAGTTTTGCAATTTGTTCTCTCTTGGAGCTTTTGGCTATGAAAACGAATGTGGGTTTGCTCGATCGCTTGATCCGTTTACTGTTGGCTTCAGTGTTATTTTATCGGGGGCTATTCCTCTACAACGGTTCTGCCCTCGGCATTGGGCTAGTGGTTGTGGGTGGCGTACTAACGGTAACAGCAGTAATCGGTTTTTGTGGTCTTTATCGCCTGGTTGGAATTCGCACCATCCAGCCCAACGAACAAGTTTAAGGAGATTCATTTAACATGGACGACAGTCTTTCTCTCGAAAGCCCATCTTTATCTCGCCGACAACTCCTCAACTTTTTGACCGGAGCTACTGTCGCAGCTACTGCTGGTTCCGCTCTTTACACGGCTGGTAAATTCTTCATCCCTGCCGCAGAAACGACGGGAGCCGGGGGAGCCATTCTCGCTAAAGATATTCGGGGCAATCCCATTCCAGCGACACAAATTACATCAGAAACACCGGGAACCCGCGCCTTAGTTGCAGGTCTGGCGGGTGAACCCACTTATCTGATTGTTAAAGACGATAACACTTTAGACAACATGGGAATTGCGGATAACTGCACCCACCTGGGCTGCTCGTTTCCCTGGAACCCAATCGATCTGCAGTTTCAATGTCCCTGCCATGGGTCTCTCTATGCACCAGATGGAACCGTCGTGCGGGGTCCGGCTCCCCTCCCCCTCAAGATTGTCCACGTCGCTGTAGTCGATAACCGTATTTTGATCTCGCCCTGGACAGAAACCGATCCTCGCACCGGAGAAAAGCCCTGGTGGGTTTAATGCTGTTGCTGAACGCCCAAAACTTCCTGTAATTCTCAATCTCAAGTAAAAGGTGCCCTATGAAAATTGCTGTATCTAGCCAAAACCAGACCGCTGTCACTGCCCATCTCGGACATTGTCAAAAATTCTGGATTTATGACGTAGACAATGCCACCATTCAAAACAAGGAACTGCTACAACTTGCCAAAAACCAGAGCTTTCATGAGAGTTCTCCCAAAGATCCGCATCCTCTGGATGTTGTTCAGATTTTGATTAGCGGCAGTATGGGGCGTGGCTTAGTGCGTCGTTTAGAATCTAAGGGAATTCAGCCCGTTATCACCTCTGAAACTGACCCAGATACAGCCATTACTGCCTGTCTTGCAGGTTCTCTCGCCGTCTTGACTCCAGAAGAAGTTGAACATCACCATGACCACGAAGATGAACATACCCATGAGGGTGAATGTGGATGTAACCAAGCGTAAGGTTCTGTAAGCAAGATTTTCCAGATTGGATTTTGGAGCTTGCAATCTAAAGGAAAGCATCATGCAGTTGCGACGCAAGAAAACACTAACCAATCAACAACACTGGTTAGTTCCAAAAGGAATCTTACAACTGCCAAATTCTGGAGTCTGGCACTCTTACTGGAACGATCCCTACCATATGTTACTGACGATTCCCTGGTTAGGGTTTCTTCTGATCATGATACTGGTGTACGGGATGTTGAACGCCCTTTTCGCTCTAGCTTATTTGGCGGTTGGAGATGGCATTGCCAATGCTCAACCCGGATTTTTTTGGGATGCGTTCTTTTTTAGTGTGCAGACGCTGGCATCGATCGGATACGGTGCCCTGTCCCCTCAGACTTTTTTAGCGAATATTATCGTTACGATTGAAGCATTAGTCGGGTTACTGGGTTTTGCCGTTGTGACTGGGCTAGCGTTTGCTCGCTTTTCTCAATCCACCGCCCGTGTTCTTTTCAGTCGCTTTGCTGTTGTAACTCCTTACAACGGAATTCCATCTCTCATGTTTCGTACAGCGAATCAGCGAGGCAACCAAATTGTAGAAGCTCAAATGCGAGTGTATCTGCTGCGAGATGAAATCAGCCTGGAAGGTCACTTTATGCGTCGCCTTTATCCATTACGGTTGCTACGGAGCCAATCTCCTGGCTTTGCACTAACCTGGACAGCCATTCATCCGATCGATGCAGAAAGCCCTCTACAAGGGCAAACCGTAGAGTCCTTAATTCAACTCAAAGCCCAAATTGTTGTTTCGTTGAGTGGCATTGATGAAACGGTGATTCAGCCTGTTCATGCTCGGCACCTTTACCAAGCACAAGAGATTTTATGGAACTATCAACTGGTGGACATTATTCATGCAACTAAATGTGGTGAACATTATATCGACTTTACTCATTTCCATGATGTTGTCTTGATAGAACCTGTAGCCTAAAGTTTCTTGTTTTTGAGTAACTATCATTCGGTTGCAACTGCAATACGCGTAGCATTTGTTGGCTGGTCTCACTCAATTTCTAATGAATCACTATGCAACTCTCTAAGCATAAACTTCAACAACATCTTGATCACGTCTATGACGCTTTAATTGTAGGAGGTGGAGCCGGAGGGTTATCAGCCGGAATCTACATTCAACGCTTTCGCCTCTCCAGCTTGATTGTGGATAAAGGAAAAGCCCGATCCTTTTGGATGCAGGAATTGCAGAACTATTTAGGGCTGCCTCCCGGTACTCCTGGACGAGAACTCTTGCACAAGGGCAAGCAGCATTATCTATCGCTGAATGGAGACTGGCTCAATGGATATGTGGAAGAAGTGATCGATGAAGGAGAAACCTTTGCAGTGCGCGTAAAGGTCGGTCGTCAGGACAGCATCTACCCAGTGTTGCGAGCTAAATACCTAATTGCTGCCAGTGGCATTATTGATCATCTTCCACCGTTAGATGAAATGCAGAATGTGTATGAATATGCCGGACACAATCTGCATGTTTGTATGGTTTGTGACGGCTATGAGATGGCAGATAAACAATGCGGCTTTTTTGCTGGAAGTGAAGCCAGCATTGAAGAAATGGTGTTTAACTTAAGTTGGTTCACCCCTTACATTACCATCTTTACCCACGGTGTATTTTCAGTCAGCCTGGAACTTCGTCAGAAATTGCAGGAATATGGCTATCGGCTGGTCGAAAGCCCGATTAAACGATTCTTGGGGCAAAACCATCAAATGACAGGAGTGGAATTGGTCGATGGGTCTGTTGTGCCTCTCGAAACCGGATTAATTTCGATGGGAGCACGCTATCACCATCACTACCTTAAGGGATTGAACTTGGAACGTAAGGGCGAATATCTCGTTACCGATAAGGTGGGGCGCACTTCCCACCCCCGTATCTTTGCCATTGGCGATCTCAAGGTTGGGCTAAACCAGGTGACAGTTGCCGTAGGAGATGGTGCAGTCAGTGCCACCCAAATTTGGCGAGAAGTTCGCCATCCGAGAAAGTGGTTAGAGAGTTTGCAGGTGGCAGTTTAATGTCACTGCCTTGATTGAACATCAACACTATTACAGAGAAACCAATGTGGGGAAGTGCGGTTGCAGCATATTTGCATTATCTGGGCTTCATGCTGCGTTCGGAGCGTTAGCGGTTGAAAGCCTGACGCTGAAAAAAGATCTTAACTTGCAAGAAGCCTGGAGAGTCGTGACGGCGGATGCCGTGTATGGTTTATCGGCAACCATGATTCTGATTACCGGAATTTTGAGAGTTCTCTATTTCGGTAAAGGAACCGATTACGATCTCAGCAGTCCCGTGTTTTATACCAAAATCGGGATCTTCATCCTCGTTAGTTTGTTGTCTCTTTATCCCACCTTTTCGTTTGTCTCCTGGGTGAAAGGACTGCGGAACAGCGAACTGCCCAATCTAGATTTACCCAACGTTCAGCGGCTTTCCTGGCTGATTCGGGGAGAGTTAGTTGGGTTTTGTCTGATTCCCCTATTTGCAGCGATTTTAGCCCGGGGAATTCAACTCTTTTAATGGACTGATAACCTTCCACCTCCAGAACGAGCATGAGGAATATTCTGTCAGATACAGCGATCGCCCAACTCATTGATGAAGACGTTCCCTACTTTGATTTGACTACGGTTGGACTGGGTATTGGGCAGAAACCGGGTGCGATCGAATTTTATGCTCGGCATCCGATGGTCATTTGTGGCACAGAGGAAGCGAAGAGAGTTTTTGAGATGTGTGGTGCTACAGTTCAGGCTCACATTGAGAGCGGCACGCCCTTAATGACAGACCAAATCATTCTGAAAGCAACAGGTTCGGCAGAAGCATTACATATCGCTTGGAGAATTGCTCTTAATTTGATGGAATACGCTTCTGGGATTGCTTCCCGCACAAACAAATTAGTCAAAGCAGCTCATCAGATCAATCCATCTGTAGGAATTGTAGGTACACGCAAAGTGTTTCCAGGAACTCGTAAATTGTCGATTAAGGCAATTATGGCGGGAGGTGTCATTCCTCATCGGCTGGGACTATCTGAAACGATTCTGATTTTCAAGGAACACCTCACCTATCTAGGGGGAATACCGGGATTGCTGGAACGCTTGCCTGAACTCAAGCAGCGATTTCAGGAACATAAAATTGCGATGGAAGTTGAAACTGCGGACGCTGCCTGGGCGATCGCTCACGCTGGAATCGATATAATTCAATTTGACAAGGTTTTCTGTATTGATCTGAAGCCGTTAGTGCAATCACTCAAACAGCAGTGTCCCAACATTAAACTTGCCGTTGCAGGCGGAATTACGTTAGATAATGTTCAGGATTATGCCAGCACAGGTGTTGATCTGTTAGTGACAAGCTTCCCCTATTTTGGTAAGCCTGCGGATATTGGCGTGAAGATGTTGAGCGTAGAATCAACCCGTTAAATCAGTGAAGCAAAGCATTGAAGAGATAGCCAACGCTAATAATGCCCAGGGTCACTAACGTGATAAATACACTCAATAGTTGAGGACGGAGTACCTTTCGCAAAATCACCATTTCTGGCAATGAAAGTGCTGTGACCGCCATTGTAAATGCTAATACGGTTCCAAGAGGCATTCCTTTATTGACCAACGCTTCAGTGATTGGCAAGACCCCAGCAACATTGGCATAGAGAGGAACACCGATTGCAACGGCTAACGGTACTGCAAATGGATTCTCTGCCCCTGCCAGCCGAGTAATGAGTGCGGTGGGAACATACCCATGAATAACCGCACCGATCGCAATCCCAATCACGACATAGAGCCAAACTGATTTGAAAATTTCAGTGGACTGGAATTGCCCTTGCTGTAATCGTTGTTTCCAGGTGAGTGTCGTTTGTAAATCATCATCATTCACGGGGTGTCGGTGAAGCTTTTGTAATTCCCACACAAACGGTTCTACCCATTTTTCTAATTTCAGCAACCCCAGAATGTAACCAGTGGCGATCGCCAGCCCAACTCCAAACCCGATATAGAGT
>CAZGDE010000185.1:7620-13121 GCA_964524315.1 uncultured bacterium | reverse complement strand
GTCGATAATATCTGATTGCAAGGTCAATAGTTGTTGATCCAGGTCTAACAGCCAGCGTTCAACCCGTGACCACGACTGTCCCCGTAACTCCGTTTCAATTGTGTTACAGGCTTGTTGCAGAATTGTTTCACCCCGTGAGGATATCCGGCTCGATGAGTTGAGCTGAATCACGAAGGCACTTTTACTAAGATCGGTTGCCAGCAAGCTGGGATATTGCGCCAGCCAGTACTGGGTAGAAAAGTAAAGTTGAATCCAACAGCTCAAAATCAAATTCATCAGGATCGTCAGAATAATATCCTGCCGATCATCCGCTTTAGCCGGAATGCCATATTTGGGCCCCATCTGGATAAATTTAGGCGCAACTGCGATCGCTGCCGAGATTGGGGGCCAGCAGACCCATCCAACATCCGTCACACCTTCCGCCAGACCACCAAAGAGAAAGATACAAACGAGCGCCCCCGTAATCCACGGGCCGATAAATACACTCCCCAGAGTCAAGCCCTTTTTGATATTTAGTTCTGTACCAGAGGCAAGTTTTAACTTCTCTTCATGGAGAAACCAGTGGACTCCAGGAATCAAAAACAACCAGCCAACTGATGCAATGAAAGCATGTAATATCCGTGCCTCTGGCAACAAGGACATCGCCCAGGAGAACACGCTGATCCAGATCAGCACCTGCCACGAGTCCCATTTGGACGGCGACAGGACTTTTTTCAAGCTGGCATAGATATCACCCAGTACATCCAGGATGACTTTGGCCAGATTCAGCGATAGAAAAAGCGGCAGAAACGGAATCGCTAAAATCAACCCCAGGATCAGCAGACCTAGCACAATCGTCCCAATAGAGACGGCTCCTAAACCGCCCAATTGCGCAAGGGTAACCTGAGTGAACTGAGCCATCATCTACTGGATAATCCCCCGATCCTGGTCAATTAAACGCATTAATAAAAGCACTAAAATAACGGCAAAACTACAGGCGTTACCAAGTAAAACCGCACGAGCCTTACTATTAGACTCCAAGCCAACCGCTTGTTTTTTCCTACCTTGAAATCTGGCTATTTTTCCCACATCGACTGTATCCTTAACCGCACTTCTTCCAAGCAAAAACTCTAAAATTTCTAGTGCCTGTAATTCAATGAGAAAGGTACCAAAGAATATAACCAGAGACAATCCTACGAGAACGGGTGATACTCGTACCATCCAGGTATTTGCAAGAAATCGCTCAAAAAACACGTAACTAATGAGTTGCAATCTAAGGGCTTGGGGCAACAGAGGTTGCGCAACAAAAAAGACAACCCAGCCAACAAAAGTAGAAAACAGGTTAATGGTTGCTGCATAGCGCATACTATCCTTGTAACCAGTTTTCAAAACACGCTGAAACACTACTCCTTCCATCGCAATGGTGAGCAGTAAAAATAAGCACTGAAAAACGATTGCCCGTAACGGCAAAACGGTCACAAACATCCCTGCTATCCCGGCAGTCAGATAGTACCTCTATTCTATCCGTCCTACCAATTTGGAAGCGATAATAAAAAGAGATAGAACGCCATCCAGGAAAATGTCTTAAAAGTCTTTCTGACTGTAGCGAAACGGGTTGATTATCCCTAACACTGAGTACGAATGATTACAGACAATGCCTTGCGACCAAACGTTAAGGACGCGATCGCACCTGTTCCACCACATCAACATGCCCCATCTGGTGCAAGAAGTTAAGTACAGGTTCCGGTGCCATCAGGTGATCAGAGCGACTCGCAGTACTGGCCCACAATGTTGCCAGCGCATCATACCAGAGACCATTCTGGGCGTAGATTTGGGAGCGAGCTTGATTAGATGGGGCACTAGCCAATTGCTGCGCCAGTTCAGAAGAAGCAGGGATACGCTCAATCATCCCTTCGGCTGTCATATTTTTTGACTTGTCCCTGGGATCACATACAAGCGTAACTGACCAGTAATACTGTCGTCCTGGTGACAGTTCGACACCAGCGGGTAGCTGGATTTGCATAAATCCGGCTGCTGGTTTGATAAATGTTTTTTCATAAACGGGTTTGTCCAGGGATGGGTCAGACAACATAAAACTGACATTGGCATTGGACTGTTCAGACAGGTGCCAGAAAAATGTTGGCTGCGCGGCAACTGTTTTACCCATTTGATTCTGGAACAGGAGGGTCTGGACAAGATCCTTATTACACAACCCAATACTTCGGGAAGCTCCCCCCGGACGACTACCCACCACCACGCCACTACCAGTCTGGGGACGGGCCAGCAACCTATCTCTACTACGCACCCTATCTCCACTATCAATTCGAGGGCGGGCCAGTACGCTATTCCGATCCAAACCAGAAGAGGCAATGGTAGGAACAGAGAGAAAGGCGATCGCTGTCAGGGTCGTTAGCGTAATGGCAGCAAATGCACGACGAGTGTTCATAACGTTGTCCTTAGGGGCGTTTAGCACGTTATCTAGAGGCAATGGCAAAACTGTACCAAGACTCTCACTTGCAGTGTGAAACGGAACTATGAGAGTTGGTGTGCGCCAAATCAAGCAGTAGCCTGATCGAGATCACTGACCATTATTGCGAGACTAATTACTAACTCCGGTATTGACGAGAGACAACCCCTGCTCCATTTCATCGGAGTCATTCCATCGGCAAACTCCAGTTGATAGTCAGAGCTACCTATCTCCCTGAGCAGCTGAAAAACCATGAAAAACAGAAGCAAGAGTTAAATCTCTTAACTTTGCTTACTACTTTTTCCTAAAAAATGCCAGGAACCGGACTTGAACCGGTGACACGAGGATTTTCAGGCCATTAGTAAACATGTTCTAGGTTGTACCAATGACAGCTATTAACCTTGCGACCGATATCCCGGCAGCTATAAACACGTTAGAGAAACTCCACGTCTGGTCAGCAGTAGCACTTTCAGACCTGAATTTAACGGCTGAGGTGTTAGAAGCTCCAGGCGTTTTAGACCGTGCTGCTTCGTCGGTAGCCTATCCGATCTTCGCTACCGACCCAGTGGAGTGGAGGCAAATTAGTCGTACTTCGATCAAGCTAAACAGCAACTGGCGGAGGTCTGGAAAACTCTGGCTGTATGCAGAGGAACTCAGTACGATCGCTCTACCAACCGACTACAAATCCTAATTTTCAATGCCCACTGTTACCCCTGCTAATCCCTACATTGATGAAGGGGCCGGAAGCGTATCTCTGGCGGGTGGCCGTTTCGACATGGGGAAGGGAAGTTGGGGCCCACCCACCGGGAGTGGTATGGCAAGTGGCTTTGCTGGCGCAGGCGCTACACCACGCCTTACAGGGAATGGGTTAAACGTAGGGAATGCCCGAAACTCGGTTTCTCCTTTTTTTCGAGGACATCCACGCACTCAAACAACTTCTGCTCCCCGTGTTTCATCATCTCCGGATGGGCGGGTCTACCCTCAGCCAAATTTAAATCCAGCCAATCACCGGCCTAGTTCTGTGAAGCCACCTATTCGTGACTTGAAGACGGATAAAAGGCTTCCATCCTCTACCCTGCGCCTCCCTAAAACTGGAACGACCCCATCTAGTAGTGCTGGATTTAAACCTACTCGCAATGCGGCTACATTACCGGGGCCTGCGAACCCCCAAGGAGGATTAAAGCGACCAGCAAACCCACCTCCAAACTCACCGAATAATCCGACCCCAGTAGAGCGACCGGTTCAACCGTTGCCGCGTCGTCCTATCCCGACCGACCGAAATCCCCCAGGCCAACGACAACCACAACCACAAAAGCCAACACAGCCACCAAAAAGCGATCGCCCCTCACGGCCGCCGCAAGAGCCCTTACAGTTACCTCCCAGTACTCAGAAACCCCCACCTCAACAAAAACCGACTGTTCCCCAGGTTCCTTACAAAAAACCACCCTTCAGAGGGGGCCAGGGTTACGGCCTTTACCATGTGTTCGTCACGGTTAAATATCAATTCAAAGTTACTAACCTGGACACCAGAGAAGTTCGGTTGGGGCAGATGATGGAATTCCATCCGGACTTTTTTCTGTATGGGCCTATTGAAGGCATCATAAGTCGGACAGCGGGGGATAGACTTTTATTTTTCTTGCTCAGTCGCAATCCTAATACTCAGGAAACGATAGAAACAGGGGTCTTAGATACAGTCAGGCCAGGAACTATAAACCAGACATCGGAAGGGCCGTTAAAGACTGATTACGCGATTCTGGATGTTCATATAGATCGATGTGAATTACAAGGCGGATTACCGGATATCAACGGTGATCCGTTTCCTTATATCGATGCTCCTTGGGTTTATCCTGGGGGCGTTCCAGCCATTCCAGCGCATGCCCCAGTTGCACCTCCTCAGCCAGGACTCATCCCGGCTGGCACTCCTTACCCTACCCCTACCCCTAAGACCCAACCCGATCCAACTCAGTCACCTAGGCCCAGAGTTTCGCCTAAACCGACCCCGGTTCCTTCACCTCGGCAACCTCCGTTACCCCAAACACCTCAGCCGTCACCACAATCGCCCCCACTTAGCCCAGAAGCTCAGCAAACACCGGTAGTTGCTTCTCCAGTCGTAACGCCATCATCCCCTGTCCCTCCTACGGGGAACCCGGCCCCAGGCCGTGAACAGCCACCTTGTCCACCTACCTGTATGCCTACCGTGTCTATTTGTCGTTATCAGCCACCTCGGCCCATCTGTGACGAACCCTGCATCGTGCAGATGAAACAGGAAATTACTGAAATTAAAAACAAACTTGATGGCGATATCGAGAACAAGATTGATGAGTTGCTGAGCGAAGAAGAACCCGATTTTCTGGAGAAATTACAGGAAATATTTGACCTGATAGAGCAGTTATTTAACGACAATCAACCCTCTATCGAAGAACAGTTATTACGACAGATTCTAGATATGCTGTCTCAACTCCTTTACACCCTAGAACCAGGGCAAGAAGGTGATTCTGGCTATATTCCCGTGTCGGTGCCGATTGCTAACTATCGGCCCGATGGAGGGGTTACAGTCACCAGAAAAACGATCAATGTGTTTGTAGAAGATGAGGCTAAAGTGGTTGCTTTATTTGAAGAGTTAGCCACATTAAAAGAAGCCCTCAGCATGACCAGGCGGAACACTACCAGGGTTCACAATATTTTGGGTGGTACCGGGTGGTTTACCAGCGAGTCGTCAACTACACCGCAACTCAAACTGAGGCCAGAGGCAGATCTACAGTCCAGCAATCCCATTCCGGCAAAGCCCACAGAGAAAGAAAAACAGCAAACTGTGGGCAGTTTGTTGGAGTTGGTGAAGTTATACGCCGGAGTTTCGTACAACCGGCTAGGGCTGCAAAACCTACCAGCAGCAGTCCCTGAAACGCTCTTAGGCTACACCGATAAGAAAGAGCCGATCGCAATCACGTCGCTGGCTGAATACATCGGGTGGTTTGTGAGGCAGTTTGACGCGGTTGCAGGCAAATTTCCCATTGAGATCGAAATTGAGGACAGTGACCCACTAACCGCAGGGAAT
>CAZGDE010000185.1:0-7610 GCA_964524315.1 uncultured bacterium | reverse complement strand
AACCAAAAAAGTAGAACTGCCCAACATTTCAGAAGCTCTGGCTGAATTGTTCGGGCTGGCTACCAGTGGGGCAACAAATGCTGATTTGTCGATTAACTTTCTAATGAGGCTGGCAGCAGAGGTGATCGCCACCAAGAACGCTACCGCAATCACCCAGGACTATGCGCGGGCAAACGCGGCATTCCTCGGTTACAAGGGCAATATCGTTAACCGAGAACTGAAATACGCCTTTAACCCCTCCAAGCTGGACAGCTTAGAAGAGTTTTTGAAGGAAACGAAGGGCTATGTAGCCGGGTGGCAAGAGGATGATAAAGAGTCGGTTGTAGGGTACCTACAGCGGATTAGTTTCGCGGCTGGCATCATCAAGGCCGTGTTTTTCCGCAAAGGAACCCAGGTGGAGGAACTTCAGAGGGCGATCGCCTCTATGGTCAAGTCTGGGGATATTAAGGATGAGGCCGAATGGCGGAAGTTTATTGAGTCCCTGAACAACCCCGATAGCAAGTTTAATCAGGGCCAACAGCCCAAACCTAAAGCGGATAGTGACCCCAACCCACCCCTATGAGTCTTTCCTTTTCTGCCAGTAGCCTGATCAGTCGAGTAGTCCGCGTCAATTTCTCCAACGGGAAAAGCGGATCAGACCTATTGGGGGCAGTTGGGACACTGCTTACCAAACCCCGGAAAATAGCCAACCTCACGAAGCTAACCGGGCAGCAGGGGCAGGGGGGCATCATTGGCTGGATCTGGAATAAAGCAGCTAGCTTCGTGGGATGGGCCGTTCCCCAATTGTTGGGGTTTATCCGGTTTTCTGCCGTCGCTATCTGGCAGTTATTTTGGACTGGGGTTCAATCCCTCTGGCGATTCGATTGGAATGCCTCAGACCAGGCGCTAAAGCAAATGGTGGGAGATCAGAATTTGCTCTTAGCTCAGGTCTGGGGCGGTTTTGTTGGTCAGGGTATCGGTTATCTGGCAGGGTTAGCGGTAGGCTATGGAATTTCTTTCCTGTGCCCGGTCATTGGTGGCGCGGCTCTGGCAAGGGCAGTAACAGCGGCTGCCGCGAAGGAAGTGATCGACGATTTAGGGGTTAGCCTCAGAATTGCGCTACAGCAAACGGCTAAAAGTCTTGCTATGCAAGGGCTAGTCAGCGGCTATGTCAATTTCAGACGCTGGTTGAAGAATGCTGATTTTGACACGTTGGTCAAAGTCTTTGGCCGTGAAATGGCGACATTTATCAAATTCTTCTGGGGGAACGAAGGTGGGCCGCGTATGTCTGGGGCCGCTTCTCTAGAGCGGACAATCGACCGCATTCCCAATAAGTATGTGAAAGCCTTTTTAGAGGAAATGTTAGAAGAATCCTGGGATAGCTTTATGGAGGCTGGATTGATTGTGATGTCAGAAATCGATCAAGCCTATGCCCAGAGTAAGTTAGAGAATCAGGCCACGTTGGGAACCGCGAGAACCGTTGAAATTCTGCCAGACAAGGAAGCACCTTCCGAGAAACTGACTTTTGTGAATGTGCCGCAAAAGCTGTTGATGCCTACCGTCCAGACGGCAATTAACACCCATCGGATGGTTTATAACCGCGACATTGGTTTAGTGATGGGCATGCCAGTGGAGGAATACACCAGGGCTAAACCCCAGTCTTTACGGCTGGTGATTGACCTCTACTCCGTGAAGTCTCCACCGTTTTTCCGTCAAACCGGCCCTGGCTTCACATGGGCCACGATCACCATCCCCGATGTCAAACGCTCGGCCCTGGACTGGAACAAAATTAAGGCTGCATTGGGAGGGCCAAACGGCTATCTGTGGGGCCGATTCCGGGCAACAGTGCAGTTAGACACGGGCCGTAGATTGGTACTACATGCAGGGTCAGAACAGGAGGCAGAGAAGCGTGTAATGGCCCTTCTGGAACTGTCCAACGCTGAGCTTAAATCCCTCAACATCACGGAGGAGAAGAAAGCAGGGGAACGGGCACAGGGTAAGCGACTATACAAGGAAACTACCCGCGTCTACCCAGCGTTTTTTACCATCATCAACCGTGAAAAAGTTCTCGATCCCACCAAAGGTAACGCCTCTCTGCAAGGAAACTATCGAGATGCTAAGGCCAAAATACCTCTGTGGATGCCTAGAGAACCCTGGGATGCTAACGATAAAATTCGTAGAATTCTCCGTATTGGGATTTGAGTAGGAAATCGCGTTCTTTCGCTATCTGTTCGTAAATTGCTTCCT
The DNA here is from genome assembly GCA_964524315.1 of uncultured bacterium. GTDB lineage: Bacteria > Cyanobacteriota > Cyanobacteriia > Leptolyngbyales > Leptolyngbyaceae > CAZGDE01. Next base: position 5,384 of record CAZGDE010000185.1, on the reverse strand, counting down.
CATCCAGGCCCAATTCGTAACATAAACGCCTGACTAAATCTAATCTGGGAGAATAGTTGTAAATCGTTCCCCACTTAGATCTAAGCCGCTTCATCGCGTTTTTACTGCGGGTACAAAGCTTAGGATAAATAATCATTTTCATAGCAATCAAACTATTAGTTGAAAACCCGTGCTTAACTAGCGCCTAAAGGGTCTAATCTCAATTTGCCCGAAAAGCCTTGTCGGTAAGACATTTGGGAAATCTAATGTTAGTAGTAATGTAGCTACTAAGGAAAATCAAGCTATGGCAGCTATCGCACCGGGAACGGGTGGAAGCTTCAAATCTTCCACCGCTGAAGGTAGAGCTATTGAAGCAATAGTTTTTCTGCAACTGGCTGAGCAGATGGAGGTTAATAACCCTCAGTCAACCAATGGGATATCCGGGGCCTTTGACACTGAGGAAAAGACCTTTCAGGGGACTTACTCTATCCCTGCCAGTCAAACCATTAATGGTGATGGCCAACTGGTGATCGCGGCGGTTCCCTATCTGGATGGTGTGGCAGTGGTACCAGGGGGAGACAATCCCACCTTTAAATCAACTGTTCCGGAGGCTTACCTTCTGGAATGCTTGATGTACCTGCAAGGGCTGGAACGGAACCCGGTAAAGAACCCACAGGGCAGAAACAATATTGTTGGCACCTATGACAGCGATCGCGCCATTTACAGCGGTTCATTCTCCATCCCGGTTCAGCCCCAACTAACTACGGATGGTGGCATTCGCTTTGAGGCAGTGCCGTACTTGACGACTTAATAGCCCTCTCTACTCTCTCTTACTTGAGGTTTTCATCATGGCTTCCTACACACGCGGCAGACGACGGGATAAGACTGTTTTTGTCCGCTGCAACACAGCACCATTGTTCTATGGCTTTCGGACAATTGATCTGTCAGCTATCCCAGGCGTGACCGCTGGTGATATCACGGCCCTGGGCCACCTCACCACACTGTCTGCTGGAGCGCTGGCCTGTTTTGGGGCAAATGCGCCCAAACCGCCACGGGTAACAAAGAGAATCGCCAATGCCAGTTCTAGCGCCCAGGCGAGTGTTTCAACGTTCTGTAGCGATAGCGCATTAGGGGCCGCTGTTGCTGCTGGCTGGTCGATGGGCAAGTCTGGCCGCTCCGCTGGGGTTAGAGGTGGGAACACACGCACCATCACCGCTCTGGTTCCCATGGGAGCAGGCGGGTTAATGTATGCGTTTCCCATGAACAAGGCTGATTTCGATACCCATGCCGCTGAGTTAGGGCTGGTGAGTGGAGCTACAATCACCACCGTTGCCGAAGCAAACCGAGTCGTTAGCGGTTGCTCGTTACCCAGACCTGGACGGGCAATGAAGGAACTGACAATAGGGCGGATCTCTACCTTTTACGCCCCCGCAAAACAGGGCGATCTACAGGCTCCTACCAGCGGCTGGCGAGTCATGAGCGTCGCTCAGGAATTAGTTGTTCCCACCACACCACCTGCCCCATAATGTCCCCTCTGATTTTGCCGGGTGATCCGGATTTTGACCTGACTTTAGGAGCTTGCCTCCCCAGTGGCTGGCAAGATGTCGCGGCTGCCACGAACGGTGAATTCGCGTTCATTGCCCGTAGTGGCAGCGGCATTCTTGAGGCGGTGCCAGCCTGGGAAGTAGAGGAATATCTGGAAGGCGGGGAATACGATCAGCGGTTGGATGAGATTGACGAAGATGGAACGTTCATTTCCCCAGATTGACGATCGGCTGGAGTGGAACCTTGTCCAGCGACGATCACTGACAGGGACACAGCAAGTAGGGCCCAGAGGTAAAGTCTTTTATGCCTATGCCACTCAATCGTTTTTGATTGACTCTTACATGGTGATGGTGGGATGTGACAATCCCAAAGCTTTATCAACCTGGTATCTGGGGATGTGGGCAACAATGCTCCTTCCTATCACCCCCTCCTATACGACTAATTATGTGTCTGCCGTCTCTGCTCACAGGGATATTGTCAGGTTAGGGATTCTCAATCTGTTGATATTCCCCAAGTTAATCAAGCCCTGGATTCTAGAGCTTAAAATCCCTTCGTGGCATGAGCTGATGAATTTTGAGGTGTGGCGGTATGACGGAGAGGATATCGACTATCACCAACGACTGGCAGACTTGGAAACCAAGATTGATGCCCTATGACATGGCTCCATCTCGCCACGCTTAGCCCTAAACCAGACTGGCAATATACCAGTGTGGTGGAGGGCGATTTCTTCCGGATACGGACGATAGGAAACATTGCCAGCTTGATCGCTCTCAGGCAAGCCCAAACCATTGCCGGTGTAGAGTTCTGGGGCTATCAGCGGGTTCTTTGCCGTCCAGAAGCGACAATCATCCAACTGCCTAAGCCCCCATTTTTTGATCAGCGCAAGTTGGCGATCGTCTCGCTAACCAGGGTTGAATCAGAACTACAAACCATCGCTATCGAGGTTTCAGATATGCCAATCTCCAACCCTCCGACCGTTACCGTAAACCTGCCCAGCGCGGCCACAGTCACACCGGCAACAGTGGCTTCATCAATAACATCTGTTGCCCTGGTAGCGGCCAATGCCAACCGAAAGGGCCTAACCATCTATAACAACAGCACCGCACGGCTGTATGTGGATCACGATGCAGCCGCAAGTTTGACTGATTTCACCGTCATGCTAGAACCAGGTGGGTTCTATGAAGTCCCACGAGAATATGCACCTTTAGCCCTTTCGGGCATTTGGGCAAGCGCTAACGGGAATGCTTTGGTCAGGGAGTTTGTTTAATGCCAGTTTCTAATCCAGCGCTGCCAACTCAGCAAGCTTGGATCACGCCGACCTTATCCAATGGATGGGTAGATGTGGGCCTGGGATACAACCCTTTCGGGTACTGGCGGGACAGTTTCGGAGTGATTCACCTACGGGGACTGATTAAATCAGGCCCTGTTGGGAGTGTAATTTGCACATTGCCAACAGGGTATCGACCCGCAAACCGTGAGAGCCTACCAGCTATCGCTAGTGATGGCGTAAATTATGCGATCTGCCGGATCGATGTCGCTACTAATGGGGAGATTTACCAGGTTGGGGGGCCGAATTACGCCCTAGCCTTGTGGATTGACGGGCTCACTTTCCGGGCTATCTAGCCTGTACTCAAAAGCCAATTCTTCCAGCGCACGAGCAACAGCCAAGGGCGACCGGTCTTTAGTCCATTGCAGATTCAGCTTGATTTCTCGCTTTAAAAACGCAACTAATTCTTCTTCTGGATTCAGTTCAGACATAAGAAATTCTCACCTTTTGATCACAATATCTGTACTCAGTAAAAGCCACGATAGAAGGTAGTTGCTTTACATGAGTGTGAAGATATGCCCCAGACAACGGAGAAACCCATGATGGCTTACACCGAACCGGGAAATAGTGGAGTAGGAGACCCACAAATTTCGATGTTAGCGCGCATGGTCAGCAGAGTAGAGAACGGTGTTGACGGTTTAGCGGAGAAGGTTGAAAGGCTGCAAATCACCATCTCGCAAGACCAGAAGGAAATGCGAGAAGCATTCCGGGCGGAAGTCCGCCAGGTCGATCAGCGTGTGGCAGTCCTGGAACACAAAATCGCCCAGATGGATGTCACCAACAAAATCCTAACGGCGATCGGCGCGGCTCTCCTGGTTGGGCTGTTGGGGATGGCTGTTCCCCGCATTTGGGGGCCTGTACCACAGCATCCAGCTATTCAGCAGACCAAATAATCATTTATCGGTCAATCCAATACAGTCGGCATAATCAGACCGCGTTAAATCCAGTTCAGTGGTAGCTGGATTAGAAAATTTATTGTTGCCCTTGTCAAAAATAATCCGCATTTTGTATCTAGTTGGATTCAAACTAAAAATTTTATAAGACGTATCAGCCGTGCAAGTTTCCTCTTTATACAAGTATCGTGTCTTGCAGGTTCTACAAGGTTCAACTACAAATTCATAAAATTCTGTGTTGTTAAAAAAGGTTGCTTTCAGAAGGTATGGCGTAGAGTTTCCTAATGTAACACTTGGCCGATTACCTCCAGTCCAGGGGAAGTAGAACTTATAAATTAATTTTCCTCCTTCCCACAAGCCAATAGAAGCACAAGCGAGGAATGAACAGAGAGCGATTTTTTTAAAAAATTTCATGGAATCCTAGCCTAGAAAATAGCGAAGCCCATGTATTAACTTACATGGGCTTTTATTAGATTTCCCCGGTTATGTAGAGTCTAATCGCTGTTTTAACTCAGCCCTTCAGTGATTCTTTTGTACTCACTGAGAGCAACTTTGTAAGCTTCGCTACCTCCCTTCCTTACCCCCCATAGTTCCCAAATTATCTGTGCCTGGTTCAGACCTGAACCGCGCAGGTTCTCTATCCTCTCCCTGGCCTCTGATGCGGTTAAACCGTGAACCGTGAACCGTGAACCATCATCCGGTTCTGAACCGCTGAACCGGGCCTCTAGACAGCGGTTCAGGAATTGAACCGCGTCTGAACCGGGGCGGTTCCGGGGCGGTTCCGGGCGGTTCTGAACCTGAACCGGTTCTGAACCTGAACCGGGCTGAACCGACTTTGAACCGGGCTGAACCGCTGAGTTATTGTTAGCTGAACCGCTGACAAACTCAGGGATACTATCAAGAAAAGATAGGGGCAACTGGCGAATTGGTAGCAGGTTCTTTGGGGGGTTCCCATGCTTGTGAAAAATCTGATATTGACCATGAGTAGGATGGATAGCTAAGCAGTCCTCTACGGCACCGCTCACCATACAGGGGTAAGCAATACCCTTGAATGAATCAGTGTATTCCTTACCCATTAATCGTGCTTGTTTCCTGGCAGAAGCCCCCGCCAAAACAATGAAATAGTTACTCCTTAAAGCGCCACTAATACCCATGTCCTCGACATTCTGAGACTGGTTAATAGCAATGAGAGTCATCTTAAATTTGCGGCCCTCACTGCCTAACCGTTTCAGGGCAGAGATGATCCATTTGGGCTTACTAAAACGCTCCAAACAAGCCCCAATCTCATCAGCAATAATCACCATTGGTTCCCCAATTGGTTTACCTTCACCCTTGCGATCACAACGGGCATCTAGTTCTTGCAACAGAGATTGCAAAGTGGCTTCAATCTGGGGAATTTTGCCAATAGATTGAATGCCCTGTTCCTGCCAGATGTCGTTATAGTGCGGGTCTAACGCTAACACCTGTGATGGTTCAGACTGTGTAACCAGCCCAGTTAACCAGCAGGCGATCGACGTTTTTCCGGCCCCAGAATTACCAGCAATGATGAAACCTACGGCCTCTGATGCGGCCTCTTGCCAGTTGTAATAGGTAGGATCCCAAGTGGGGACAATCGGATCATCCTTGACTATGGGCTGTTT
>CAZGDE010000184.1:0-13192 GCA_964524315.1 uncultured bacterium | reverse complement strand
CTTAGGAGCAACGGTAGCCACCCCTGGATCTGTCTATTGTTGAGATGTTAACAGCAGACAATCGCCTGGTTAGCAACAGTCCGGTTAACAACAGTTTTGCCAATCCCCGTTCCGCATATTTGGGATATAGCCAATTAAGCAGGCTACGGAGAAGCGTGCATCTGCAAAACTACAGAGAAAGGAAACTAAACTATCAACTGGTTCAGCTTTTCTACTTAGCTCTGTAACGCTGCCAAGGCGGTAGTGAATTAGTATTCACCCATTAAACCCATCGCTCGCAAACCTAACTTCTATCGAGAGACCTGGATTTTTTACCCAAAACCCTGACTCTGGCAAGAAGTCGATGATTCAGGCTCGCCCCACACCATAACCGAAGGCTGATTTCTCTCTCACCACAACCTCTGAAATGGAACCATCGCAGGAAGCTTTGGGAGAAATAATACGGCTGCGAATTGAGGAGTCCGAGAACTCTACTTTCTACCTCTCGAAAGAGTACCGCATCTTGGCACCAAATATTAAGGTGATATAACGAAATTCTGTAAATTTTAGAACATATTTTTGAGAATCGTTATTTTCTGCACGTATGATTTTCATCTGCTCCCTGGCGGGTGAGGAATATGCCGCTGAGTGGGCTTGCTCAGGTCCAAGGATGGAACGGATGGAACTTACAAGGATTGAACGGTCAAGCGATCGCCAACCTTTAAACCTAACTCCTGAGCCCGTCCCCCTCGCAGTTCAATCACCTGATCAACCGGTACATTAGGGCCATAAACCGGACAGGGTTCCTTCTGGCAGGGGGGGACATTGGCAGCAATATATTGAACTTTCCCTTCCCGCAAAAAAACCATGTCCAGGTTAATGCGGCAATTCTGCATCCAGAAGCCCACCTGACGGGGTGGATTAAAGGGAAATAGCATGCCCCGGTTAGCGGCAAGTTCCGTTCGGAACATCAGCCCCATTGCCTGCTGGGCCGGCGTTTTCGCAACCTCTAACTGAATCATCTGGTTGCCAACTTTGACCTGGGCCGAGATTGGTAGCATCTGTCCCTGATTGGGTTTGGTTGCGATGACCGACGGGGCCACACTGGGAGAGATGGCGGGTACAGGTGCTGAACAGCTAATGAGCAACCCTTGCAACACCAGAATACTCAGCAGTCGTTTTTGCGCCAAACTTCTTAAAACTAAGCTCAACATCCCACACTCATTCCTTGAAAATTTGGTAACGTTCGCCATTAGTGCGTTGAGACGAACCGATCGGGGGGTAGCAGGGTGACGTCTCTACCGATACCCTGCTAACACTTGATTAAGCTTCCCGCAGAACATAACCCACGCCTCGGACTGTCTGGATCAAACGTTTTTCCCCTTCATCTTCAATCTTTAACCGCAGATAACGAATATAGACCTCAATCACATTCGACTCACCTACAAAGTCATACCCCCAGACATTTTCCAGAATTTGCTCACGGGTCAGTACTTCGCGGGGATGCTCCATCAGGTACTTGAGCAGTTCAAATTCCTTCATCGTCAGATCAATCGATCGCCCATTGCGCAGAGCCCGACGGGTTGCCAGATCGAGCATCAGGTCACCAAAACGTAACTTCTCACTGGCAGGGGTATCCGGTTGCAAATACAGGCGCACCAATCGGAGGAAATCATCGGTACGGTAGGGTTTCAAAAAGTAATCATCGGCCCCGGCTTCCAGGCAGGCAACCCGGTCGTCAACCGAATCTCGTGCCATCAGCATCAGTACCGGAGTATGGTTCCCCAGCGATCGCAACCGATTACAGAACCACAAGCCTGACTCACCTGCCAGCATCCGGTCAACCACAATCAGCGCCGGGTGAACCTCCGATGCCTGCCGTAACCCACTAGTCGCATCCTGCACAACGATCGTTTCATAGCCTGATTCACGCAGATCAAGGCTGACGTGGTTGGCTAAAGACTCGTCAGTTTCAACCAGCAGCACACAGGGACTTGGTTCAGAGGCAGCTTGGCTCATAGAATTGCTCAGAGAAAATTCGTGAAATAACCCGTTGATGGAAGGACAAGACGCGTGGTGAAGAGGAGAATTACATCGCAGACCCGAATTTAATCTCTTAAAGTCCACAGTGTAACATCTGCGAACCGTGGAAGGTATTAATACTTAGTCGAATATAACAACTGGATCGAACAGAGTATTTTACCTGCTCGCAATCTTAGCCGTTAGCAAAGCCCCTCCTCTGGGTATTTTGTAAACAGAAAAATGTGCATCGAACCAGTAAGCGGAAAGGTCAATAACTAAAAGTTAATAACTCTAAAAGTAAATAATCAACGTTGTGCTTGTGACTTATCAGGAGCGATCGCCCCATGCTTCACCCTCACTTGACTGCCCCTCGTGCAACAGTGTTCCACCTAATCTGGCAGCACATCACCCGGCAGCGGCGCAGGCTGAAAACAGGCATGGGTCTGTTTGTGGTCGGGTTACTGCTGCCCCTGTTACTCTTTGCTTGCCAAACTGAACCAACTCAGTCCCCCCTTCAACCGCTCAAAGTCGGCATTACTACCTGGCCCGGTTTTGATATCGCACTCTATGCTCAGGCAGCCGATTTGTTCAAGAAACGGGGCCTGGACGTAGAAATTGTCCGCTTTGACAATCAACAGGACTCCGCCCGCGCCGTTTTAAGGGGTGCTTTGGATGCATCCTTTTCCAGCCTGTGGGATGTCATGCAGGTCGATCCGGGCACTGATAAGCCCGCAGTCATCATGGTGACTGATATTTCCCACGGTTCAGATGGGTTGCTGGCTAAAGCCGGGATTGATGCCGTCAAGCAGCTAACAGGCAAACGGGTGGGGGCAACATTGGGCACCGTGAATCATCTCATTCTGCTAGAAGCGCTGAAACTGCATGGCGTCAAACCAGCCGCCGTCACCATCGAGAATGTCTCGAACGAAACCGCCGTCGAGATGATGGCAAAAGGTCAATTAGATGGGGCCGTTCTCTGGCAACCACTTTTAGGTGAAACAGCCAAGCAAATCAAGGGCAATATTGTCTTTACCACTAAAGACGTGGACAGTCTGGTCATTGACACCTTGATGTCACGGGTGTCCACCATTGCCAGCAAAAAAGCCGAACTGACCGCCTTCATTACAGCGTGGCTGGATGTCATGCATGCGGTTGAAACCAAACCCAACACAGTTTATGAGCTAGTTGGCAAGCAGTTGGGGCAGACGGGCGCAGCATTTGGCAGTGACTACGCCGGGTTGAAAAAGGGTGACATCACAATGCAGCGGCGGATGTTTCAAGATCAAAGCCGCCTGCAGGAAGCCTTAACCGAGATGGCGGTACTTTTGCAGCAAGACCCTCGCGCTGGACGTACTCCCCGTAAGGATTTGATCATTGACGGTGAATTAGTAACAGCAGCAATTGCAGGATGGCAGCCTTGAAAAAGTTTCGTTGGTTGCGCCAGCAAAGCCTGGCTAAACAACTTTTACTGGGTTTTAGTGTATCGCTGGTAACCGTTGGCGTCGCGACGCTCTGGGTCAACTATGGGTTAATTCGGACGGATCTGGAAGAACAGGCTGAAAAACGAGCCCAGGCGATCGCCCAATCGTTAGAGTTTGCCTCCGAAGGAGCATTGGAACTCAATAACCGCAGCGTATTGCGACGGGTTGTGCAAAACTACTCTACCCTACCTGCCGTGCTGGAAGTGGCGATCGTGAATCCCGATGGCATCATCCTGGCCCATAGTTCCCTGGAAGGCCGGAATCGCCGTTATGTTACTGTCCATCCTGAATTGAAAGCAGTGATGGAACAGGCATCCCAAAGCGGGGTAGAAGCGAACGCGGAAACCAAAGTGGCCAACAAATCAGGGTTAGCCCATATTCTGCCCTTCAGTGGGGCATTGTTTGAGGGATCATCCCGACGGGGACTGGCGATCGCGATCGTTGACCTCAATCAGATGCAACAGGATGCCGAAATGACCTTTGTGGCATCTACTGTCACACTATTGCTAGGGATGGTACTGATTCTGCTGCTGATGGGAGCGCTGATCCAACGGATCGTGTTACGGCCATTGAAGACATTGAATGATGCGGTAGCCCACAGCAAAAAGACAGGCACCTTCTCCCTGTCCGAGGCCATCTCCGCCCGGGAAATTCAATTTCTGGCGACGACCTTTGCCTCGGTGATTCGCCAATTGGAAGCCTATGATCAGCTCAAGTCCGAGATTGCCCAACGTAAACAGGTGGAGGCAGACTTACGCGACAGTGAAGCGCGGGAACGCCACAAGTCACAAGAACTAGAGCTGGCACTGCAGGAGTTGGGGCATGCCCAGGCGCATTTAGTTCAAAGTGAGAAAATGTCAAGCCTGGGGCAACTGGTGGCAGGGGTAGCCCACGAAATTAATAACCCGGTTAATTTCATCCACGGCAATATCCAGTACGCCCATGAATACATGCAAGACATCCTGGAACTGCTGGTGCTTTATCAAACGCAGTATCCCCAACCCACACCCGTGATCGCCACCAAAACCGTTGAGATTGACCTGGACTTTGTGCGAGAAGACCTGCCCCGGTTACTAGCTTCCATGAAAGTGGGGGCTGATCGCATCCAGGAAATTGTCAAATCCCTGCGGGCATTCTCGCGGTTAGATGAAGCAGAAGTCAAAGATGTCGATATCCACGAAGGCATCGACAGTACGCTGATGATTTTGCATAATCGGCTCAAGGCGAAATCGGATCATCCAGGGATACAGGTCGTTAAGCAATACGGTGATTTGCCCAAAATTGAATGCTATGCCGGCCAGTTAAACCAGGTTTTCATGAATATTTTAAGCAATGCGATCGATGCAATCGAAGAAATAACAGCCAGGAAAGTTGCGGCACCTACCCCTACGACAAACCCCAGCCCATCTGAACAACAAACCACTGACCAGCACCATCCCACGATTTGGATCACGACCGAACTAGTACAGGCCAATCAGGTCAGGATCAGCATTGCTGACAATGGCCCTGGCATCCCTGAACATGTGCAAAAACGTTTGTTCGATCCCTTTTTCACCACAAAGTCTGTGGGGAAAGGTACGGGTATGGGCATGTCGATCAGTCATCAGGTCGTCACCGAACGCCATCAGGGAAAACTTTCCTGTATATCCGTACCGGGCAACGGCGCAACGTTCATCATTGAGATCCCAGTACGCTTGAGTGGCCCGGCCCCATCACAACCAATTGCCCAGTAACACATAGGGTGCCCAATGAATGGGATAGCGGTAATCAGGGTCACGTAGCAGGGTCAACTGCGCCTGTCGCAGTGCCTCTGCCTTTGTCACCTGGCGGGTTGCCAGGACACGATAAAATTCGCTGATTAACCGGGCACCCGATTCGTCATCCAGACTCCAGAGCGAGGCCAGGGTACTCCTGGCCCCGGCTTCCACGGCCACACCCGCCAATCCTAAAGCCGCGCGATCGTCTCCGGTAGCCGTCTGACAGGCACTCAACACCAGTAATTCGATCGCCTCGGCTTGTTTCAAGTCCCGTGTCTGCAATAAGGTCTTCAGTTCATTCACCGGAATGGGTTTATCCCAGGCCAGCACAAACGTTTCCGCCACATTAGAACTAAATTGGCCGTGGGTTGCCAGATGCACAATCGAGAAGGGTTGAGAGTCGATCTGGCGCTCCAGTTCCGTACTGGTAAACGCCTGATTTAACAACACTTGGCTGGGTAGTTTCGCCTGAATGGCTTGCAATTCATTCTCCACATTCGGTAACGCACTAAAACCGTGGCGGGACTCGGTTAGTCCTAGGGCCAGGGTTGTTAGCGGCCCCTGGCGTAACGGTTTCGGCCCCAATAGCTGTAGTCCTGGTGTCAGGGCAATACTATACTGTTCCAGCAAATACTGCTTGCCATCGTAAAGAGCGGCCATCGGCACATTGCGCAGGGAGCCATCCAGCACAAATACCAACGTCTGTACCCCACTCTGGCTCAAGTCTCCCGCGATTGGCCGAATCAGCCAGTCATAAGTCTGTTGCGCAAATTTCCTGCCTTCCGGACTGGTATAGGGCTTTTCCAGATTTTGCCGGAGTTGGCGGAGAACCGTCTCTACCTCCGCTTGGGCAACATTGGTCGCATAATAACGCAGGGGTTGGTGAGGCAAACTGAGAATCACCGCCATGCGATCGCGCAGAATAATCGGATAGATCACCGCCGCGCTGGTCTGATCGACTTGCTCAAGGGGCACAATTTGGCCTTCCAGGCAGGCAGTCCGAAAGAAATTGTCTAGCTCTGCTAACTGCAACGACTCAATCACCACCCGCGCCTGTTGCAATCGGCCAGGGCTGGGATTGCCCTTTAAAAGCAGGTCGACGTATTCACGGTAAACAGGCTCTACCCCTTCCCGAAAGGAAAACTGAATGTCGGGGTTAATGGCAACCAGGTCACTGCGGAGCGATTTGAGCGTTGTCAAGGCCACTTCATAGGCCGCGATCGCCGCCGGCAGGGTACCCTCTACTTTTAAGATGCGTCCCAGTTGCCACTGCCACAGGTAAGTATCAGGCGCATTGCTGCTCTGTGCCAGGATAATAGCCCGCTGCGTTAAGGTTTTTGCCTGATTCATCTGTCCCGTTTGCTCGTACACACTGCCGAGGTAGCCGAGGGCGTAGGATGCCGCCTGCTGATCACCAATTTGCTGGGCTTGCTGGGCAGCCGTTGCCAGTAGTTGCGCCACCGGCAGGGAGGAGGCGGAGCTTTTGGCCGGATGCGATTGGTGCAACTTCAGCCAACTTTGGGCGAGGTGGATATGGGCATACACCGTTGCCCGACCCGGTGGCAAATCGGTGAGTTGCAGCGGTAAGGTCGGTAACAGGGCTTGAGCAGCCGACCATTGGCCCGTTTCAACTAACAGGTTGAAGTAGTTCAGTTGCGCCTGCACGCGAATGAGTGGTGCGGGAGAAACCGCCACCGCTTGCTGGTAAAAATCCGTGGCGGTTTTGACCTCTTGTAGGGCTTGCAGGGTATTGCCCAGGCTAAGCAGGATGGCTGCCAGTTCAGCGAGATCGCCCGCTGGTTGTTGTCGGGCGATCGCCAGACCTCGCTCTAACACCTGACGGGAATTATCCAGTTCACCAATCAGGCGTAACACGTTGCCCAAACTGCGCCATCCCGTTACTTGCAGTTGGCGATCGGTCTGTTGCCGTAAGGCTTGTTCCACACCAGCCAGGGTTTGCCGCGCCTGGAGATAGAAGCCTAATGCCTGTTGGGCCTGCGCCTGGTTGATCAGGCTACCAATGCGACCGGCTTCATTCCCCGCGCCGGTATAGGACGTTTCCGCTTGTTTCCAGCTTGCTAACGCAGCTTCAGCGTCCCCCTGTGCCAGTTGCAAACTGCCCTGATGGTTCAGTGCCTGTGCCAGGAGGAGTTGGGCCGTGGGGGATGTCGCGCCCTGTAATAAACGGAGACAGTTGGCGATCGCTCCTGCCGCCCGTTCCCGTTGACCTAACTGCTGATACGCCAGAGCCAGGTAATTACTCACCTTTGCCTGTTCTAACCGATCTGGCTGGCTAGCAGATATCTGCAGCGTCCGTTCCCAAACAGCAGCAGCAGCGGCAAATTTTCCCGCCTGGTAAAGACTCCTTCCCTGTTGGAGAAGTTGGTGCGTGGTCGGGCGATCGCTCATCTGAGCCACCATCCCATCCTGGCTAGATCTGGCAATCACCGGGTTCCCACTTACCAGGCAAGCCAGACACAAACTGAGAATAGCCAAAATCCAGAAGCGATTTATTTTCCAGAAGCAATTAAACTGACGAAACCAGATGGGACGTTGTGGCAGCATTCAGTTTAGGAGAAGTGACAGGGTTAACCGAACACAGAGGTAGACGAATCAGGAGTAAACGGAACGGTAGTGCGGACAGCGGTATGAATAGGAATCGGAGGAAATTTCAGTTTAGTCACCGCTTAACTCATATTTAGAATCGGCAACGCCGCCGGAACAGAGGCCAGGACAGGAGCGATCGCCCCATCTTAACAGTTCCACCAGCAGGAGTTATTGACTTATATTCTCAAGAATCCGTAAGATGAGAACAAAATTATTGCAATTAGGGACATGTGCTGCCATGCCCCTATGGAGTTTGACCAGATTTGCTGAAGTTTCTTGTGAAAAAGCTGCCTCCTTCGCCCCGAAAGATCACTGGGTACTTTCTGGTTGTCTCCCTGGCATTGCACGCCGTCGTCTTACTGGTGCCAATGGCCCCATCACAAGAAGCGAAAGAAGCAGAGAATGATTTACCGATTCGGGTGGTTCGTTTACCCAAGCAAAAGTCGCCGCAGAATAAACTCAAAGCTCCTCAGAAGCCGCCCTTACCAGGGCAGCCAACCGTTAAAAAAGCTCCCAAAGTTGCCCGCCCCAAAACGCCAACTTTACCAGTCAGCCCCTCTCCCACTTCTACCCCCACACCCAGTCCATCACCCGTTACGGCATCGCCCAGTCCTACCCCCAGCCCCAGTCCCAGCGCGTCCCCCGAACCCGGTGAAGTGCTGGCTGCATTTTCTCCCGATGGAGCGACCGTCAGCAGTTGCAGCAACGTCCAGTCAGGCTGTCGTCAGATCGATGACACCCAGTGGCGATCGGTTGCAGGCAACCTGACGCAGGAAATCGCCAGTCGTGGGTACGAGGTTGAGCCAATGGCCGACCGGGAAGACGAACACGGTATGGGAATCTACAAAATTGTCAAACAGGGTAAGCCCGACTACTATCTCCACTTCCTGTTAACCGACAGTGGCACCATTTATTATCTCGATCGCAAACCTTTGAACCGGGAAGAGTTGGAACAGGCGATCGGGGTTTAATTAGAGCCCCAACCGGCCACTACAATACCCCTTCAACACAGGGAAAGGGGTGCGGTGTCGTCACTGCGATCGATAGTTTGACACGGGTACCAATCTCCAGGGGAGTGCTGGCAGTACTCCGGGCATGGAGTTCCCGGCCAGAGGGGCTAATCAAACAGTAGCGATGCTCCCGCCCCAGAAATTGGCGATCGCGGATCACCACTGTTCCCCGTTCATCGGGTTCCAGAATCAGGTCTTCCTGCCGAATCATCAAATCCATTTTGGCAGCCAATGGGCGATCATAATCTGCTGCTAGCTGGTCATGGAAACAGCCCATTTCCGTCTCCCATTCCCGACCATTCCACTGCGCTGGCAGAAAGTTTGCCTGGGTCACAAACTCGGCCACAAAGCGATCTCGCGGTTGCTGGTAAATCGTCTCTGGAGTACCAAACTGCACCACCGCGCCCTGCCGAATGACAGCAACCTGATCGCACATGGACAGAGCTTCTTCCTGGTCATGGGTCACAAACACAGCCGTAGTACCCGTTTTTTTCAAAATATCCCGCACCTCCTGGCGAAGATGCAGACGAATTTGCACATCCAAATTACTTAACGGTTCATCCAACAATACCAGGGCCGGTTGGGGTGCCAGAGCCCGAGCCAGGGCAACCCGCTGTTGCTGCCCCCCGGACAGTTCGTGTGGGTAACGGTTTTCTAAACCTTGCAAATTCACCAGGGCGATCGCAGCAGTGGCCAATTGGCTAATTTGCTTCCGGGGAAAGCGACGATAGCGACGACGGTTTTTCAGACCAAATTCCACATTTTGCATAACAGTCAAATGGGGAAATAGCGCATAGTCCTGAAAGACCATCCCAATGTCACGCCGTTCCGGTGGCACAAAGGTTTTACCATTGGCAACACACTGTCCTGCCAGATTGACACAGCCACTCTGGGGGCACTCAAAACCAGCGATTAACCGTAAGAGCGTGGTTTTACCACAACCCGATGGCCCCAACAATCCTAAAATGTCGCCCTCACACAGCTCGAAACTAACATCGTTAACGGCTGGCGGGAGATGGGGGGAAAACTGCTTAGTGACGTTTTCCAATTGCAGAGTGAGAGGCTGAACCATTGCAGACCAAAAGTAACGAAAACAAAGTGACACACAACGAGAGCTGTCTTTGTCCCAGCAAGCACGGCCTACCAAGAAGCGACACTCTTTAGCGGCGACCATACCGTTAAAGCATGCTCTCCGAGAAAATCATGACGTTATTGAGATTAATCATCAACAATTCCGGTACTGTAGTAAAGGAATTTTTTGAAATTAATTCTCAATTAAAAAGTCTCAATTAAAAAGTCCCAATTAAAAAGTCTCAACTAAGGATCATAGATTTAATCAATCTGCAACCTGTACGGGCGGGTTTAGCAGACCAATCTGCACCTGGCAAAAGATTTGCCGCCAAAACCCGCCCCTACCCAAGATCGAACTTATCTTAGTTCCCATTCCTGAAGTTCTCGCAACTAACCATTTCTTCCCAACAACCTATTCTCAACGACAGTGGCGCAGCATCTTTCTCCTTCTCCAGATTCCAATCTTCCGCTAAACAGCGCTCTAGTGCGTTCCCTGCGTGGCCACCATACCCTCACAACTGTGGGCTGGATGTGGACACTCCTCGTCGGGGCGATCGCCCTGCTGATGGCCGCACCGGTACTCGTGATTTTGACCAGTGTGTTCGCCAATACGGGCGAAGTCTGGAAACATTTAGCCACAACCGTTTTACCCACTTACATCAGCAATTCTCTCTGGCTCATGCTGGGTGTGGGGAGCGGTACCATTATTCTGGGTACGGGTACCGCCTGGTTGGTAACCATGTGTCGCTTTCCAGGAAGATGGTTGTTTGAGTGGGCCTTACTCCTCCCCCTGGCGGCCCCAGCGTACATCCTGGCCTATGTCTATACCGAGGTGCTGGCCTTCTATGGGCCAGTCCAAACCAGCCTACGGCAGACATTTGGCTGGGTCGAAGCAACCGATTACTGGTTCCCCAATGTGCGATCGCTCTGGGGCGCAATGGTGATGCTCACGCTGGTGCTGTATCCCTATGTCTATCTGCTGGCGCGATCGGCGTTTTTAGGACAATCAGTTAGCTTGCTGGAAGCCAGTCGAAGCCTGGGCTGTAATGTCTGGC
This sequence comes from uncultured bacterium, assembly GCA_964524315.1. GTDB lineage: Bacteria > Cyanobacteriota > Cyanobacteriia > Leptolyngbyales > Leptolyngbyaceae > CAZGDE01. Next base: position 2,210 of record CAZGDE010000184.1, on the reverse strand, counting down.
AAAGTTTCGTCAAAGTGGCATTGCCGCTGGCACGACCAGCTATCATGGCAGGGGCCGCCCTGGCCCTCATGGAAACCTTGAATGATTTTGCGACCGTACAATTTTTCGCGGTCGACACCTTTACAACTGGCATTTATCGTACCTGGTTTGGGATGGATGAACGACTGGCCGCCTCCCAACTATCCGTCTGTTTGTTGTTATTTGTGGGATTGTTGATTGGGTTAGAGCGCCAATCACGGGGCCGGGCACGGTATTACCAGACCGTTGCTACCCCACAGCAACTGGTGGGTTATCGTCTGGGGGGGTTACGGGCGATCGCTGCCATCCTGGCCTGCTTACTACCTGTCAGCCTGGGTTTTTTGATCCCGGCAGGGGTACTGCTACACATGGCCCTGGCCGATCCTGGTCAGGCATTCGACGAACGGTTCTGGGGATTTGCCACCAATAGTTTGCTGCTGGCCGCCTTAACGGCGTTGCTGGCTGTGGCGATCGCCCTGCTGATGGCCTATGGTTTACGGCTCTATCCCATCCTGAGCATGCGGTTTGCCACCCAAACAGCAGCCCTGGGTTATGCCATACCAGGTTCCGTGATTGCCGTGGGAATTCTCGTACCACTGGGCAGTCTGGACAATGCGATCGATGCCTGGATGAAAGCCACTTTTAATATTTCAACGGGTTTGCTGTTAAGCGGCACGATCGCCGCCCTGGTGTTTGCCTATCTGGTTCGCTTTCTGGCCGTCTCATTTAATACGGTCGATGCCAGTTTAACGAAGATTAAGCCCAGTCTGGATGATGCGGCCCGTAGCCTTGGACAGGGTACCCTCGGTACGCTCTGGCGAGTTCATGTCCCGTTGATTACCGGGGGGCTACTCACAGCCACAACGCTGGTTTTTGTCGATGTCATGAAAGAACTACCCGCGACCCTCATTGTCCGCCCATTCGATTTCGATACGCTGGCTATCCGGGTGTATAACCTGGCCGCCGATGAACGCCTGACCGAAGCATCAGGGGCAGCCCTGGCGATCGTCCTGGTCGGACTGGTACCCGTCATTTTCCTGAGTGTCGGCATTGGGCGATCGCGCCAGCAACGCCAGCATTAATCCCCACTTCAGATTCTTGCCCTAACCCAGCGCCACATCCAGAAACATCATCGTGACAAAGCCAACCATGATCCCAATCGTGCCTTCCTTCTCCAGTCCCTTACGGTGAGACTCTGGGATAATTTCATCGCTGATGACGAACAGCATGGCACCCGCAGCAAAGGCCATTCCCCAGGGCAACACAAAATTGCCCAGGCTGACCACACTCACACCTACCAAGCCCCCAATAGGTTCCACCAGGCCCGTCAGGAGAGACACCCACAACGCATAACCTGCTGAGTAACCCTGCCCCAGTAAGGCAACCGCAACAACCAAACCCTCCGGCATGTTTTGCAACCCGATTCCCAGGGCAACGGGTAAGCCAGCGCTGCCATCACCACTACCGAAACTGACCCCAACCGCCAACCCCTCCGGAAAGTTATGGAGCGTAATCGCCGTGATAAATAACCAGATCCGGGTGAGATTGCCACGGGTATCACCCTCCGATCCCTTAAAAAAATGTTCGTGCGGAAAATTGGCATGGACAAAGTTGAGACACCACCCACCCAAGAGAATGCCACACACCATGATGAATGCTGCGATCGCTTGGGAATAGCCCTGGCTAATCGCCGCTTCCGTACCCGGCACAATCAACGAGAACGCCGTCGCAGCCAGCATCACACCCCCACCAAAACCCAATAAAATTCCTTCTAAGCGTTGGGTCAGGTGCGGCAGAAACAGAATTGGCAGTGCCCCAACCGCCGTGCCCAAACCTGCCAATAGACTGGCAAGAAATCCAACCAGAATTGTATTCATGCAAATAAGAATGAATTGTTGAGTGAATTGTCGTGATGAGCTGATACAGAGACAGATCCAATCACATGAAACATACTCAAACGCGATTAGGATAGTGGATTTAATCAATCCAAACTGTAGGGGCGGATTTAGCCAACCCATCTGGATCGAGCAATGGATTGGACAGCAAAAACCGCCCCTACCCAATATCGAACCTAATTTAATTCCTATTCCCTACTATCGCGACATTTCCTTGCCCATGCTATACTCACATAATGACAAGGGCATGTAGCTCAGAGGATAGAGCACCAGATTCCGGTTCTGGGTGTCGCAGGT
>CAZGDE010000183.1:0-13221 GCA_964524315.1 uncultured bacterium | reverse complement strand
AGAGTGGTCAATGGCAGGAAGCCCGTCTTGCTGGCTACCGTTGGGATAGTCGCACGGGGTTTCGCTATGACGTGATGTATACCAATAATCAGGTAGAACGGCAGGTAGGGGTTGACCGCATCATCACCTTAGAAACGGCACGACAGAAGGGAATTGCCACGAAGGCATACGATGTTGCCAGTCAGTCAGGCGTTACCCAAATGCTGACCGCCCACAATACCTGGCGCAAACGCTACGGGGTGCCACCGCTGACCTGGTCACCGCAACTGGCAAGCTACGCGCAAGAGTGGGCCAACAAGCTGGCGCGCGAGAATCGCTTTAGCCATCGACCCAATAATCGCTACGGGGAAAACCTGGCGTCGGCAACGGGGCAGCAAATGAGCCCCGATCAGGTAGTCAACATGTGGGGCAATGAAGTGGCCGACTACAACTATGCCAGTAACACCTGTAAACCGGGCAAAATGTGCGGTCACTATACCCAGGTTGTCTGGAAAACCACCACCCAATTAGGCTGTGGTATGGCCCGAAACGGAAATCGGGAAGTCTGGGTGTGCAATTACAATCCACCCGGTAACTACGTTGGTAGAAAGCCCTACTAGAAAACGGATCTGAGTGTACTAGACCTCGGAGTTCTCAAAGAACTTCGAGGTCTGAAAGGGGATTAACCAAAACTATCAGCGGCACTGTAGTAACCCGTGTCGCTGATCAGGAAAAAGTCACTCGTCGTGTCGCCTGCCAGGTCACGACTACCTGCAATTCCGCGATTTAAGGATTGGATTAACCGTTGTGGTGTCAATGACTCCAACTCGACAAAATTTCCGGCTTCTAACCAGCGCAATTCTGCTGCTGATAACATTTGCCGCGTTTCGGCGGTGATCTGTTGTTGGGCTGCCTTAATTGATTGAGGAGTACGGCAAATAAACATTCCCCGTGCCGCAAGTACCTGCCGAGGCAATAACCCGACATCAAAAATTTCGATGTTGCTATTCTCAAACCATTGGGGGCTGGTACGCAGGTGATGTACCAGGGTCAAACCCCTGGGTGTGCAGTTGTGGAAGGCATAAACCTTCAGATTGGGGTTGCGGCGCACCATCTCCATCGTAGTGGCGAAGATGCCGTGGGGATAGCCGGTGATGCTGAGAATGGCACAGTTATTTTCAAAGTGAAAATTGTTGGCAATGAGGAGTTGGGCAATGGCGGCGGTGTCACAAACCACGAGGCGATCGAAACTATAGGCAGTGACATCAGGGTTGACGGTTACTTCGGCAGGTTCGTTGTTTGGTTCTGGGAGCAGTTGGGTAATGGGATCGTTTACCCCTTGCCAGCGGGATAGCCATTGCTCAAATTGGTCTGGTGATACTGCGAAGATCTGGGGTTGCTTGGTACGACTCGCCTGACGAAAGCTTAAAGAGATGGCAGACATACCTAAGAGGATAGTCACCACGAAACAGGCATAGGAATCAAACACAGTGCTCACAATCACGCCCCAAATCAGGGTGAAGAGCCCAATGATCCGCAATGCTAATACGGCATTCCGACGGTGAATGGCATCGACTTTCTGGGAACGGGTTGATTGGAATGTCAACAGAATAAAAATAAGACTGATCAGTGCAGGTAGGGCATAACTAAGCCAGGGCGTGTCGAATCCATGACTCATGCCATTGCCGATCATGAAGCTCATGAAGGTGAATGTGATATACATCCCAACCCAGGTAATTGCTGGTATTTGTCCCTTGCGTTTTAAGCGTTGATCGAGCAAGTAGTAGAGTTGCTGGGAGGTAAAAAATAAGCTGTTGTTGGCCGAGAGATCCGCGATCGCCTTAGCAAACATCGGATCGGTGACTTTGAACTCCCCCATTGTGGTTGGCTCAAACGCAAACGGATGATTGCAGGTCTTACAGCGTCCGTGGTTGTCGGTACGCTCTTTTAAGATATTATCGGTGCCGCATTGGATGCATTTCATGATGGGTGGTCATTGGTCGTTGGTCGTTCGTCGTTGGTCATTGGTGCTTCAACCCCTGACCATCATTCATCTCTAACACTTGATTCGCGAGTAATACGCGATAGTCTTCCCGTTGGCGGATCAGGCGATGGGTGCCATTTTCTAACAACACTTCGGCGGGACGGGGACGGTGCAAAAAGTGGGAGGACATGGCATAACCATAGGCACCTACGTCCAGAATGGCAAGCAGGTCGCCCACTTTCAGTCGGGGTAAGGGGCAATTTCGTCCCAGGTAATCACGGGAGTAGGTGGTATTGCCGCAGACATCCGTGGGGTGGAGAGGTTGGTCAGTAGGTGATGGGAAATGGGGAATGGGGGCGATCGCGCGATAGCCCCCGTGGACGGCGGGGACGGTAAGGTTGGCGATGGTGGTATCGGTTCCGACGATTTGTTTGTCGTCCTGCCATTTGACGGATACAACCTGGCACAGGAGGGTGGCACAACCCGCGATCGCCGCCCGTCCGGGTTCAATCACTAACTCAATGGGGCGATCGCACCGTTGTAAGCGATCGCTCAATGCGGTGCCAAATTCTTCCCAGTTGAACGCCACACCCTCACGGTGATAGGGGTAGCCAAAGCCACCACCAAAGTCGAGGTAGCTCCAGTCAGGTAATTGGTGCGCGATCGCCACCACATCATCGATCACCTGGGTAAAGGCTTGGGTGGCATTGGTACCAGTGCCCCGATAGAAGTGGATACCACTGATCCGGAGATGGGCTTGTTGAGCAAGGGCGATCACTGCCGGAAATTCGGTAGGTCTGACCCCGATGCGACTGTCACCTGTAAGAAGGGGATGGTTGAGGCGCAGTCCAATGCGAATTTGACCTGGGAAAATACTGGATAGGAGTCTGGTATTAATCAGTTCGCATAACAACTCTACCTGGGACAGGCTGTCCAGATTCAGGGTAGTTACACCCCAATCCAGGACTTGGGCCATCTCACTGCGGTTGAGGTTGCTACCACTGTAGACGATGCGTTCGGGTGGAAAGCTTGCCTGCAAGCCGAGATAGATGTCGCCGGGGGTGTTGGCGTGCAGCCCCCAGCCGGCATCACGGAAGATGCGGAGGAGGGAAATGTTGCCATTGGTGACACTGGCAAAGCGGAATTGGGTGTGTGGGTAGGGAATGGCCTGGGTAATGTGATGAATGGTTTGGCGCAGGCGATCGCCATCGTAGACATACAACGGTGAACCATAGGTAGACAGTAATTCCTGGGCCAGGATATCCGTCAACAGTGGGACTGGCACAGTTGATGATTGCATTACTGGTTTGCCCTCCGACGATATTGCAGGTATTGCCGTCCGCACCAGGCCGGTAGCCAGAAGGGATGGTCGAACGAGTAAGGGAGCTGGCTGTCACTCCAAACGGTACTGTGCCACACCTGCCAGATTAATACTAACCAGAGGCTTTCACCCATCCGGCGTCCCTGAATGGTACCCAATTCTCCGGCAGCAATTCGGGTGGCAAGATCCGGGTGCCAGATACCTGTCTGCCTGAAAGCGGCGGGGTTCAGCCATTGTCCAACATCGCGCCACAGGTCTTGCAAACACCAGGCCGTGAGGGGAACACCCATCCCGCGCTTACTGCGCCAGACAATTTCGGGTGGCAACCAGGCTTCGACGGCTCGTTTCAGCAAATATTTTTCGCAGGAACCCTGTAAGTGCAACTCTCCGGCAATCTCGAAGGCAAACTGTGCCAGGTTCAGGTCGCAGAAGGGCGATCGCACCCCTAACCCGCAGGCCCGCCCTAAGTTAGTTGCCCGTGGATGGATATTTTGGGCTCCTTTCAACATTAGCGTGGCCCGACGTAACCGATGGAGCAAGGTTTGGCTAAAGGCCGGATCGAGGGCTGACTCAATCCAGGTGGCGGGGGCGATCGGGGCAATCTGCTGGTAAATCTCAGGTTGAAAGATCTGTTGTTCGTAGCCCCAGAGACGGTGAAACGTGCGGAGATATTGCTGGGTGAAGTCGATTTCGGTGGGTAAGTGGGACTGGTAAATGCCAGCGGCAATCAAGGGTTTATTGGTCCAGCCAGCGAATAGTTGATCGCCCCCTTCACCATTGAATATGATCCGAACATCCTGACTGGCGGCCTGTCCCAGCAGAAACAGGGGCACGGTCACACCATCGCCAGAGGGTAAATCTAATGCGTGAACGGTGGGGAGTAAGGCTCGACGAATGTGTCGTGGGGAGGCATCCACCCGAATTAAGGGGATCTGGAGAAAATTGGCAACCTGTTCCGCGTAGGGCACTTCAGGAATACCAGTTGCGCCAAAATCGAGGGTATAAGCTCGCACCTTGACACCAGCCTGTACCAGTAATGCGGCCGCGATCGCCGAGTCTAAACCACCCGATAGGAAGACCCCCACGGGTTGATCTGATAGATCGCTAATCTGGTGGTGAATCGCTTGTTTGAGTAGCGTCTGTAATTGGGAAACAGCGACCGTTTCATCGGTTAGTTGCACCGGGGATTCTTGCCATTCCCGCGATCGCGCACTGTGACTGTGAATGGTGCCATCTGTGATCATCCACGTTTGACAGGTACCTGCCGGAATGGTAAACACCCCGACTGCTGGAGTGAGGGGCGTTGGTATGTAGGAAAAGCAACTGTAGCCATAGGCCGCCGCTGGTTCAATTTGTCGTTGCGGTAGGATGGGTAGCAATAATTGGAACCGTGATGCAAACCAGATAACCTGGTCGATCTGCGTCCAATACAGGGGAAATCGTCCGAAGGCTTCCCGTTCCAGGAGCAGGCGATCGCCCCTGATGTCTACCCAGGCATCGATGGCGTGCGGTTGTCTTGCGGCCGAGAAAGAGACGATCGCGGTGGGGGCTGTTGCCTCCTGGGACGGGGATGATGCCCAACTGGCGATTGCCCAATGGCCAGATTGCCCCTGGGATGGGTCAGCGTCAGAGTGACAGACATGACCACCTGCCTGCGCTAATAGAGTACTGAAACACGTTTCCAGGTCAGCCGGTTGACCGTACCCCCAGTAACCCAGAGCTTGCTCCGGTTGGAGGAAAATTGTTGCCTGCCCCATACCAACCTGTTTATTTCACTTCAAAGCTATGTTCGGCAATGGGGCGATCGTTCAAAAACAGTTTTACCTTCCAGTTACCAGGGGGGGATGCCTGACCAATGGCCATTTTGCAGTGAGTATTCCAATCGGGGGCCGTAATTTCCTGCGTCTGGTAACGGTTTTGCTTCACGATCTGATCCCCCAATGTGACCCAATTGCAGGCGAGGTTCAGCTTTTTACCGACAGGGGCATTGGTTAATGTGACGTGGTAAACCACCTCAGCCGGACGGGTTACGGTAGTGAGATTGCCGCCCTCATCGCCTACCAGCGCCACGCGATCGTCGGGTTTCGTTCCCACCTGTTGATAAATTCGTTGTGTTTGTTGCAGCCACCAGGTTGTGCCACCTACCAGGACGATTAACCCGGCGACTACGCCAATAATGAGCGTTTGGGTACGCCGTTTTTGAGCGGCTAATGCTTCGCGCCGTTGTACTTGAATGATGGCTTCGTCCAATAATTCCGGTGGCAGGTTCAACTCTTTCAGGATGACCTGCATCTGTTCCCGATCAATCTCTTCGGCCTGGGCTGTGGCCAGTCGTTCGACTTCGGCCACAATCTGGCTGAGTTGGGTTTGGCTGAGTCGGTCTGTCATACGGTACCTCGGGCATCGACTACATGGGCAATCACCTGTACCTTACCAAGCTCCCGGACAAGGCGTTGGGCCTGGTGCTGGTAGAGAGAGAGGGGCAGTAGGGTGGGTAGTTGTTGCATCAGGTCACGGGCCTGGTTGATGCTGCAATCGGTAATGCGGGTGAGCGTCGTTGCACCATCAAACGCGGCAGATTGAGCGAGGGTTCGATCAAGCTGGACGTGCCAGGTGCGGGGTAACAGTGCGCCCCGTTCCACCCGCTGCAGGCTATTGATTGTTGCCAGAACAACCAGGCGATCGCCCACCTCTAAACGCACATCATCTGTTGGCATCAGCCGTGCCGGTTCCCGCTGGGATTTTTGATGCAGGATGGGCACGACGCCATAGCCATATGCTACATCCGCCAGCAATTTCCCATGTAACGTGTCATCGGCGGCGATGCCGTATTCGGTGACTAAAATCGTTTGTTCATTCAGCCGCAACAGGTTAATCACATGTTCGCCAAAGGCACTGGCGACAAAAGCTTCGGCGGCCAGACCATAGGCACAGAGTACTTTGGCATAGGGCAGAAGGCGATCGATACTATCGCTAAAGCGGGGGTCAAAGGTGCGGATGACTAGCGCACAATCGGGATTGGCGGCATGGGCCATTAAGCCAATTTCCAGATTCAACATTTCGTCATCGGTCATGACAACGACACTTTTGGCCGTCGCCAGGTTGACCTTGTTGAGGGTACTGGAGGGTTCGCCCAGTACCAGTGGCATGTTGGGTAACAGGGTAGATTCCAGCGGCGTATTGTTGACCCCCACAATGGGTTGTTTCAGGTTTTGCAGAAAGGCTGCCACTCGACGGCCAACCCGACCAATCCCAATCAACACCACATGGTCTTGTAGGGGGAGCGGGGGGCGTTTTTTCGGTAGCTGAAATTTGGCGGCCAGGAGGGTTTCGGTCAGGAGGGCATATAGCACGGCAATGGAGGCTGTCCCCGCCAGCATGTAGCTCAGATTCAGCAGCCGCATCCACAGGGGAAATGAATCCGTTGCGGTGAGAGCGCCATATACCGTGTCGTAGGAACCCAGTAACATGACACCGGAGACGTAAAACGCCTGTAACAAATTGATGTGGGGGTGGGTCAGTTGCAGGACGAGTGTACCGATGAGCAAGAGGGACAGCATCATACAACCTACAATCAGGGCCACCCGTTTTGATTGCTGTTGCGCGGTTGCCTGCCAGAATTCCAGCAATTTCTGTTGCCAGTATTGACGGGACAATGGCCGCTGTAACCATTGCCGGAGATTCTTAGGGCGACGGCGGGGTGTATGACGTGGGATGACGATATCCAATCCCAGACTTTCGGTTAGTTCGATATAGGCTACCTGATCGCCAGCCTGGATCCGGGCATCGGGTTGCCATTGGTGGAACTCGACGGGTAGGGGCATCCCGGCGGGAATGTGGCTGAGAACCCGACGGGTAGGAGTGTTCAGTTCATGTAACTGGCGGCGATCGCACCAGCGATGGTCTGCCTCAATGGGTACCTTCACCACCCTCAGCATGGAATCGTTCAGGTTAATTACACCGCGAATCTCACTGCCCAAGGCGGCAATGGCAAAGGCCGGGGCCGGCAGATGGCTGGCTTCCAGGGCGACAAAGTTGCCCAATCCACGGGTTAACAGTTGGTTGAGGTTGTGTTTGCTGGAACGAACAATTAAGCGCACCTGTGGATTCAGGACGCGCACCGCGAAGGCTGCTTCTATGTTGATGCGTTCATCACTGGCGACAAGTAGTACGGCCCGACACTGCTGTACCCCCACCTGCGTTAACAAATCGGGTTGGCGACAATCACCCATTAACAGGTCATCCAACAGATCGGGCAGGTTGGGGATTTCCCAATTGTCCACGCGATCGCGGGTAATGGCACTGACCGATACACCAAATTCCTTCAGCGAAGCGACGCAGAATTGCCCCAGACTACCCAACCCACAAACGAGAAAGCGGGATGGTTCCGCTAGTGTTGTGGGTAATTCTGACTTGCGTTCCGCTGGCATACGTCAGTCCTGTGGCCATTTCTACGCTTTACTGGGAGGCGGAATGGTGATGTCAATGGTGGTCACGGGCATGTTTGGCCCCAGGCTGGTTAGCGGTGGGTTAATTTCCCGTTCGTTCCCCACGACCAGTGTGACAATTTTGTCCGGTGCCAGATGTGTCTTTGCTACCCGCTGCACATCGGCAATTGTGGTCGCCTCGACACCACGCTGGTAGCGGAAAATAAAGTCGCTGGGGTAGCCAAAGTATTCATACCGCAACAACCGCGATAACGTCTGGGCCGGACTCTGGAAGTTAAAAATGAACGAGTTGAGGACTGAATCTTTAGCAAAGGCTAACTCGGCGGCGGTCACGGGTGTTGTGCGAATTTTGGCGATTTCGGCCAGGACGCTTTTAATAAAGGGAACGGTGGCATCCGAACGGGTTTGGCCCCCCGCCATAAATACCCCTGGATAGTCAAACTGGGGACTCCAGAGACCATACACCGAGTAGGCTAATCCCTGGCGCGATCGCACCTCGTTAAACAGCCGTCCACCAAAGCCATTCAGCACCTCATTCATGACGGATAGTGCCGGATAGTCGGGGCTACTGACCAGGCCACCCAGATGCCCCATTTGAATGCTGCTCTGGCTCAGTTGGGGTTGGCTCACGAAAAACACCCCCGCTGTTTTTGCCTGGGAAACGGGCGGCAGGGTGGGGTTAGCGGCTACTGTCTCTAGTTTCCAGTTGCCAAATTTGGCGGTCACCAGTTGCTTCATCCGTTTGGGGTCAAAATCGCCCACAATGCCCAGGAGCAAATTCTGGGGTTGAAAGTACTGCTGGTAGAAATTGACCAGGTCGGTACGGGCAATATTGTCCAGCGTGGCGTACTCGGTCAGGCGAGCGTAGGGGCTGGCGTCGCCATAGATCAATTTACGAAATTCCCGACCGGCAATACTGTTGGGGTCGTCATTGCGACGGGCGATCGCCCCCCGTTCCTGGGTTTTTGCCAGGGTAATCTTGTCTTCCGGGAAGGCGGGCTGTTGCAAGATTTCGGCAAATAGGTCAAAAACGGGTTCCAGATCTTCACTGAGGGCACTAAAACCGGCAGTGCCCGATGTTTCACCGACTCCCGTTTCAATCGAAGCGGCCCGTTGTTCGAGGAACTGATTGATTTGATCGGGGGAGCGCAGGATTGTGCCCCCCGTGCGCATCACACTTCCCATGATGCTGGCCAGACCAACTTCTGTGGCGGGTTCCAGGCGATCGCCTGTACGTACCAGCGCCGTTCCCCCCACAAGCGGAAACTCATGGTCTTCCATCAGATAAACGGTGATGCCATTGGGCAACTGAAACCGTTCATAGGGGGGTAAAGTAATGTCCGGCAGGCGCGGAAAGGTCAATTCATCGTAATGTTTGGGTGTGTCGGCAGCAGCGGGACGGATTGCCAGAAACAGCAACAATAGCGGTACTAACAATAAGCAAAAGGTGACAGTAATGATCTTTGTCCATTGCTTGCGGTGCTGTCGCTGCATTTCGTTTCCTCGTGAACCATGACCACGCGCTTGCCCTGATCTGAGACCCCACCCTATCTGCTGTTGCCTGGTGTTCCCATGATCGCGAACCACAACGAGTGTAACCAAATTATCTTTAACCAAATTGCCTGTAACCAGATTACGTTACATCGGCGGGTGCTGTCAGGCAGAGAAACCACATGGTAACACTACAACCTGGGTATGCTGTCTAGGTTGCACAGAGCTGGCGATCGCTTTCTTCGACACCCTCATTGCTCTGCAAGTAGTTCTTGATCCAGGCACAACCCTGATCAAGCAGATTGTGCAAATCCAGGTTCCACAGCACCACAGTTTGATCGTTGCTGCCAGAAACAATCAATTTGCCGTCCGGGCTAAATGCGATGGTGGTAATTTTTTCCCGGTGTTCGACCAGTGAGCTGAGCGCCTGCCCGGTAATGCTCCAGAGGCGCACTGTCTTGTCGTCGCCAACGGTGGCCAAAGTTTGGCCATCGGGACTGAAGCTGACAGCAATGACGCGGCCAATATGTCCCTTCAAAATTTTGACCGCATTCCCATTGGTGGCGACTGGTGGACTGGAGAATGCGGCCAAATGACGGGGTGGCTCTAACTGCCACAGTCTGACTGTCCCATCATCACTGCCAGATGCCAGGAGTGTGCCACTGGGGCTGATACTGACACTATTCACACTGGCGGTATGTCCGGTCAGGGTTTTCAGCCATTGCCCCTGGCGATTCCAGAGCCGAATGGTGTTGTCACTCCCGGCCGAGGCGATAGTGTTGCCATCGGGGCTAAAACTCACATCCCAAACGGTGCGATCGTGTCGACTAATCACCTTTAAGGTTTGGCCATCCAGGCTCCAGAGGCGGACTGTCTGGTCATCACTGGCCGTTGCCAGGGTTTGACCGTCGGGGCTAAACCGCACGGCGACAATGGTGCCACTGTGCCCTTTAAAGGATCGCAGTAAGGTGCCATCCAGGTTCCACAATCGCAGTGTTTGATCCACACCTCCCGTGGCAATGGTTTGACTATCAGGACTGAATGCGACACTCCAGACCGCTTCTTTCAGGCCGGTCAGGGTTGTCCGTAATTGACCAGTCCGGCTCCAAATTTTGACCGTTTTGTCATTACCAGCCGACGCAATCATTTTGCCATCGGGGCTAACGCTGACACTGAGCAGATTATGCCGATGTCCTGCTAGCTTGGGTTGTGCCATTGGCTGAAGCCGCCAAAGTTTAACGGTACGGTCTGCGCTGCCTGATACTAACGTGCGACCATCCGGGCTAAAGCGGACACTGTTGACCCAGCTTCCATGTCTGCCTACTGTCTGGTATTGCTGCCCTTGCAGGTTCCAAAGTTTGATGGTTTTATCGTCGGCACCGGATACCAACATCTGACCGTTGGGGCTAAAGGCGATGCTACGAACATAGCTGATATGCCCGACCAGTGTTTTGAGGAGTTGCCCCTGACTGTTCCAGAGCTTGATAGTATTGGCACTGGCGGAGGCCAGGGTTTTACCATCGGGGCTAAAGGCCACATCTAAGACAACGTTGTTATGTCCGGCGATGGTTTGGAGTAGTTGTCCATTGGGACGCCAAATTTTGACCGTGGTATCGGCACTGGCGGAAGCGATCCGGCCATCGGGAGCAAAGGCGATCGCATAGACGGCTTCTGGCCCATGTCCATTCAGTGTTTGGAGCAGTTTTCCCTGCAAATTCCATACCTTCACGGTGCCGTCATCGCTACCGGAGGCGATCGTTTGACCATCGGGGCTAAAACTGAGCGCATTGACTTCATTCGTGTGCCCGCGGAAGGTCTTCAGCAACTTACCGTCACGGTTCCACAAATTAATGATCCCATCAGCTCCTGCGGAGGCCAATCGTTGACTATCGGGGCTGAAACTGATGGCGTAAACCGTATCATGGTGCCCGGTGAGAGTGCGATATAGATGCCCGTTTGGATACCAGAGCTTAATTGTTTTATCGCCACTGCTGGAGGCAATGATTGTGCCATCGGGGCTAAAACTGGCACTGGTCACATAGTCGGCATGGTGTTCGAGGGAGTTGGTTAGCCTCACCCCATGGACAACATTGCGAAGGGCGGCGATCGCCTGCATCTGGGTGGCCGGATCAACGCGTTGGTTTTCCTGGGCGACGCGCCTGCCCATCCGCAGGGCCCGCACCATTGCCTCCAACTCCAGGCCGGAACCCAGCATACTTTCTGCGGCCCAACTCTGGGAGGTAACTTCGGCATTCATCCGCTGACGTTCCGATTCTTGCCGTTCTTGCCAGGCAATGATGGCAGAGGCGATCGCCGCCAGTAACCCCAATGAAACAACCATCAGGGCAATGCGCTGACGTTTGATCTCGGCTCGTTGGCGGGTTGTTTCTGCAACTCGTCCCGCACTAATGTATTCGCTTTGCAGTGATGTTGGTTCAGGTTCTTGACTGGTAGATTGGTGCAACCACTGTTCGGCATCCGCTAAATCGGTACCACGCAGTAAAAAACTGTCATTCCGGTCTTTTTTCTCCCATTCCAATGCCCGCATCTGCAGACGTGTGTGGGTGCGGACATAGTCTAAATCGGTCGTGATGGCCTTCAGTAACAGTTGAAAGGCGGTGTCAAAGTTATCTGTTTCACGACAAAACAGCCAGTTGTGGCGGTTGATCTCGGGATGTACCTGGGCGAGGTCAAACCCTTCCCGGTGTACCAGCGGAATCAACCGTTTATGGTTCGCGACGGCACACTCGATTTCCTGCCAACAAACCTTTGAAGCGACCGAGTCTGGGCTAAGCACAAAGATGAACGTGCTGGCGGCCTCAATCCCCTTTGTGATGGCTTGCCACCAGTCCTCTGTGGGTTGAATGTCGTCCCAATCCACCCAGGGATCCTGATTTACCTGCCGCAAGGCGTTGTCTAAAACCTGGACAAAGGCTTTATCTCTACGGGAGTAGGAAATAAAGATATCATTTTTACTGGAACCGAGGATGGGCTTATTGTCGACGGGAGTAGGAGACGATTTAACCTGAGTAGATTTAACCTGAGTAGATGCATTTGCACTGGCCATAACTAACCCTGAGAAAGCGTTATGCCCCTTCAGACTATCGGAAAAATCTCCCAAGTCCACAAAAAAATTAATGTTGGGATCAAGGATGGCTCTAACTACCCGGTTCCCGGTTCCGGTCAGACGAGACGACGGCACAGGTTGAACTGGCGACGGTACCAGATGGCACCAGTGCTACTACATGCGGTACCGGCCGGGGGGTGTAACCCACTAAGGAATTTCCCTGATAGGCCAGGGATGTACTGGCACCAGAGTCGAGCATTACCGCATCGCGGAATCCTGCTTTGGCCAGGGCTTTACCCAGATCAACGGATCCGATCGGCTCAGCCGAAACGCCAATCTTGGGCTGGCCGTCCTGGGTGATGCCCCAGAAGGCGCGATGGCGCAATTCGTTAACACTATATAATCGCCCGAAGCGCTCTATGGGCTGGGGTTGTCCGTTATCGACCAACCACCCGGCGGCGACAAATGCATCGGTCACATCGGGCATCTCTGCCTGGATCCCTTCCAGGGTGTTGTGCTTCGCGACATTGAAAGGAATAAACTTCACCCCGTTAGGCCCAATCAAGACCAGGGGGCGATCGCTCAAAAACGGAATTTCCCCCCGTTTCCCAGGGATGAACTGACCATGACTCTGGCTCAACACTGGCCCCAGCAACTCGTTCGAGTCGAGTAGTTCCAGGGAGAAGAAGGTTCCATCAACCGCCGCGATCGCGCCCAGATTTGACCATTTGGCTAAAATCTCCGGTACCTGGTACCGACTATCTGCATGAATGGTAATAGGTCTACCGCCCCGAATAAAAACGAAGG
Organism: uncultured bacterium; assembly: GCA_964524315.1. Classification (GTDB taxonomy): domain Bacteria; phylum Cyanobacteriota; class Cyanobacteriia; order Leptolyngbyales; family Leptolyngbyaceae; genus CAZGDE01. The sequence goes on along the minus strand of CAZGDE010000183.1, from coordinate 124 downwards.
GCACCTCATCAATCGTGGCCTCTGTCTTCTCGATCGGGTTGTCAAAGTTAAAACCGGGGTTCCAACTCGGCAAACTGGGCCCGCCCCAGGCAACGTCTACCATTTCCTCTAAGCGAGACTGCCC
>CAZGDE010000182.1:12796-13264 GCA_964524315.1 uncultured bacterium | reverse complement strand
TGCAACTGGCTGGAAACCGTGATAAAGCCATGATGACTTTGCAGCCGATCGCGCCGGACTGGCGGACTCAACAATCCGTGCGGATGCACTCACCAACGGCAATGGTGGGCGGGTGATTGTCTGGGCCGACGAGACAGCAAACATCCATGGCGCGCTGTCCGCACGGGGTGGAGCCGTTGCCGGTGATGGCGGATTGATTGAAACATCGGGGAAACAGGTACTGCACTTGACCAGTCTCCCCAATGCCGCGGCACCCAATGGGGCAGCCGGTACCTGGCTAATTGACCCAATCAACGTGACGATTGTGCCGGGTTTTACGGGTAGCCCGGCGGGGGCCACCCTGACGAATGGCACAAATACAGGAAATACGGTGAATGCTGGCGATATCAACAGTGCGCTGAATGCCAATACGAACGTCATCATTACAACCAATCAGGCGGGTACAGAAGCGGGAAATATTGTCCAGAA
>CAZGDE010000182.1:3250-12786 GCA_964524315.1 uncultured bacterium | reverse complement strand
GGCTGACATTACAAAAGATCAGTCGGGAAGTGCGACCCTGACGCTGGAGGCAGCCAACGACATCATCTTAAATAGTTCAATCCTCGCGACACCGACCATTTTAGCGCCAGGTGTTTTGACCACCCCTGTCCTCACGCTTGTACTGAATGCGGGGCGTAACATTACCACCACATCCTTTATCAGCACCCAGGGCGGTAATATCACGATGACCAGCACCAGCGGGTCGATTAACACGCGGAATGTGACCTCGACCACGGCGAGTACGATTAACAGTGGCGGGGGCAACATTACCATGTCTGCCCCCGGCAACATTACTGCTGGCAACCTTTCTACGTTTTCGTTTTCGTCTACCGGATCGGTGAATGGCAACATTCAACTGACCAGCACAGGAGGGGCAATTGATGTGACATCTGCTAGCACCAGTGCTGGGGCGATCGCCATGACAGCATCGGGTAATATCACGGCGGGGTCGCTTTCCTCTTTGGGGGCTTCAACCAACCCGGGTGGTAACATTACGCTGATCAGTACCAATGGAGCAATTAATACCCGGAGTAACTCTACCAGCAGCCTCGGCTTTGTGCGTACCCTCGGCGGCACAATCCGATTATCAGCGTTGGGGGATATCACTACCGACTCGCTCGCTACTGCCGCGACGAGCGGGCCATCTGCCGGTGGACCCATTACCCTGACCAGCACGGCAGGGGCAATTGATACCCGCCGTACAGTTACGTCTACGTCTACGTCTACTACCAGTACCAGCACCAGCACCAGTACTACTTCCACCACTCAGAATGCTGCAATTACCAGTGGTGGTGGGGCGATCACCCTCACCGCAGCCGGTAATATTACCGCTGGTGAAATTAATGCTTCAGCCAATACTGCGGTCAACGGTACCGCTACTAACGGCGGCAACGTTAAAATCACTACCCCAGGCGACCTGCTCGTGTCACAAATTAACACCCAAAGCCGTGCTGCCAGTTTGGGTACCGGCACGGGTGGAACGGGTGGAACGGTCACCATTGAGGTGGGTAACTTTGTCCGGGTCAGCGATCGCTTCACGGATCAAAACAACATTTCTGCTAGCATTTCCAGCGCAGGTGGAGCAGGAGGCGGGGCGATTTCCATTACCCACGGTGGGCGGGGTGTAACGCCCTTCATTGTTGGTGATGCTGGTGTCAATGGGACGGCGGGTGCCATCACCACGGGGACAAGTACAATCCTGCCAACGCAATCATTCTTGCAAAGTACGATTATCGGTAACATTAGTATTCTCACATCAACCAGTATTCTCGCATCACCCCTACCAACCCCGCCGTCCTTTGGCTGTGACCTGACCCTCTGTCAGTCGCCAATTGCCACGGCACCCATGCCCCTCAACGTTTCGGTGCCGACCCCCCAGGACACGCTCCAGCAAATCGAGGAGGCGACAGGGGTGGTTCCAGCCCTGATTTACCTCAGCTTTATTCCAACTGAGGTGGCGATCGTGGATGCATGGCAAGCGAATGAATCTCGCTTGACCAGTGAAATCTCTCGCTTTGTCGGTAAACCCAATGATCGCAGTCTGCTAGCGATTACGACACCTGATAGTGAATTTGAGTTGTTACTGGTAACTGCGACAGGAGACCCCATCCGTAAACGCATTCCCGGTCTAACGCGCACCAAAATGATTCAGGTTGCCCAGCAATTCCGCAATGAGGTTGCCAATCCTGTCAAAGTGCGGACGCGCAGTTATTTACCTACCGCTCAACGACTGTATGACTGGATTATCAGGCCACTGGAGCAGGAGTTAGTCGCCCGCAAAATTCAAAACCTGAGTTTCATTGCGGAAACAGGACTTCGCTTTATTCCCTTTGCCGCCCTGCATGATGGTGAAAACTTTTTAATTGACAAATACAGTTTGGGATTAATGCCTAGCCTCAGTCTGGTAGATACCCGTTACGTGAATATTCGCAACTCCCAGGTGTTGGTGGGCGGTACATCTACCTTCACCGATCTGCCACCGCTCCCGGCTGTACCAACGGAAATGGCGGCGATTTCACAACTATGGCCCAATGGCACCAAAGTGTTGAACGATGACCAGTTTACCCTGAAGGAACTAAAGGCTGCCCGACAGCAACAACCCTTTGGCATCATTCATCTGGCAACCCATGGAGAGTTCATTGCCAATCACCTGGGTGAGTCGTACATCCAATTGAGCGATACGCGCTTGCGGTTGGATCAGTTGCGCCTGTTAGGTTTTAATCACCCTCCCGTAGAACTGATGGTGTTAAGTGCCTGTCGGATGGCGTTAGGCGATGATGACGCCGAACTGGGGTTTGCCGGACTGGCGTTGCAAGCGGGGGTCAAGTCGGCCCTGGCCAGTTTATGGAATGTCAGTGATGAAGGCACGGTGGCATTGATGACAGCATTTTATGGCGGTTTACGTCAGGCTCCCATCAAGGCAGAAGCTTTGCGTCAGGCCCAATTAGCGATGCGCAATGGGCAAGTTAGTATTCGTGATGGCAAGGTTGTCTATACCGATTCCACCGGAGAATTGACGTTTGATTTACCGGAATCATTACGAACGGTTGATAATCGTAACCTTCTCCATCCATACTACTGGGCAGCTTTTACAATGTTAGGTAGCCCCTGGTAATGAAAAATGGGAAACAGCGTCAAGGTGGCATCGCTACACTGCTTTGATTGCTGAAATTTTGATTGCTGAAACTGAATGCCTGCCACGCTCGATGGCGTGCTTATTACTATGAATACGATCGCCCCTTGGTTGCAACGGTTGAGTCCCGTTTTAGCCGTGGCACTGCTTTGGCTGATGCCGTTACCGGGACAGGCACAGTCGATTCAGGGGGCCACCGATAATACTGGTACTGCGGTCGTTCAGGCAGGGGCACATTACACAATTCAGGGAGGCTCTCTCTCCAGTGACGGGGCCAACCTGTTCCATAGCTTTTCCCGCTTTGGCCTAAATGCGGGCGAAGTAGCCAACTTTCTCGCTACCCCAGCCATTCAGAACATTCTCGGACGCGTGACCGGCGGAGAAGCCTCGGTCATTGATGGCCGCATTCAGGTGACGGGCAGCAACGCCAACCTGTTTTTGCTCAATCCCGCAGGAATGGTGTTTGGGAGCAATGCCAGCTTAAGTGTCCCCGCCTCGTTTACGGCCACGACAGCCACTGGCATTGGTTTTGGTAATAGTAGCTGGTTTCATGCAGCGGGAACGAATGATTACCCTGCGCTAGTCGGCAGTCCCCACAGTTTTGCCTTTACTGCCCCAACGGGCACGCTTGTGAATGCGGGCCATCTCACCGTCGGCCAGGGACACAGTATCACCTTACTGGGTAGTCAGGTGATCAATACAGGTACCCTCACGGCACCCGATGGCAGCATTACCCTGGCAGCCGTGCCCGCTGAGAACCTGGTACGGCTCCGTCAGCCAAACAGCCTGCTCAGTCTGGAATTTACCCCTCTGTCTACTGTGACGGCGGCGTCCCCTCTCAGTCCCGTGGCGTTGCCCCAACTGCTTACAGGAGGCAATGTTGGCAGTGCCACAGGCTTAACGGTGAACCCGAACGGCACCGTTTCCCTGACGCAATCGGGGTTGGTGGTGACAACGTCAGCCGGCACCGCGATCGCTACCGGAACACTCACCACCGCCGGCACAACCGGGGGAGCAGTGACAGTGGTGGGCGATCGTGTCACGGTCAGTAATGCCCTGATCAATGCCGCTGGTACCAATGGGGGGGGGACGGTACGAATTGGCGGCGATTTCCAGGGGCAAAATACCCTCCCGGCAGCCACCGAGACGACATTGACAGCGGACTCGACGGTTCGTGCAGATGCACTCACCAACGGCAATGGTGGGCGGGTGATTGTCTGGGCTGATCAGACCGCAAACATCCATGGCACGTTGTCAGCGCGCGGTGGGGCAATTGCCGGTAATGGCGGGTTGATTGAGACTTCGGGGAAACAGCTTCTCAACCTGACCAGTCTCCCCAATGCATCTGCCCCCAATGGGGCGGCCGGTACCTGGCTGATTGACCCAACCAACCTGACAATCGTCCCCGCAACAATGGGAACCCTACCTGCTAATACGATCAACGTCGGTAACATCAATGCGGCTCTCGCTGCCAATACCAACGTCACCATTACCACCAACATTGGCGGCACAGAAGCGGGTAACATCGTCCAGAATGCGGGGGCAACCATGATCAAAAGTACTCCTGGCACTGCCACCCTCACCCTGGATGCGGCCAATGATATTGTTCTCAATGATCAGATCAGGACGACCGGAGAAATGATGGCCGAGCGCCCGATGCTCATGTTGGTTATGAATGCGGGACGCAACATCACCACGTCCAGCATCAACACGGGAGGGGGCAACCTTACCCTGAACAGTGCTAACGGAGCAATTAATACCCGCAACCCCTCACCCGGCACCACCGGACTCACGCTGGTCAGGAGTGAGGGCGGCGCAATTGCCATGTCTGCCCGGGGAAACATTACTGCCGACTCAATTTATAGTTATTCGGTTTTTGGTAATTTGGGGCAGCCAGTACCCCGTGACCCCATCACGCTGACCAGTACGGGAGGGGCGATCACGGTCGATTCGGCCACGACAGCTGGTGGTTCGGTCACCATGACGGCACTGGGGGATATTGCCGTTAACTCTATCAGTACCTATTTCTATGGCCAGATGGGCACTGGTAATGTGACGTTGACCAGTACCGGAGGAGCAATTAACACCCGCAATCAGTCGTTAACCCGCAGTGGGCCAGGTTGGATTGGCACCGGGGGCGGTTCGATTATGCTATCTGCCACCGGCAACATTACGACCGATGACCTCTCCACGGTGCCGTGGTTACGTTCTGCGACGAACGGGGCGATTACTTTGACCAGTACCGGGGGAGCGATCGACACCCGTCGGACGTTTGTGACAGAGCTTCCGCGTACCACGGGTATCTATAGTCGTAGTGGAGCAATCACAATCACTGCCGCTGGTGATATTACCGCTGGGATTATTGATGCGTCTGTCTCCACTCCGGGGATTGATGGTCGTCTCGCGAAGGGGGGTGATGTGCACCTGGTGACACCAGGTAACATTCTGGTCTCGCACATTTCCACCGAAGGGCTTGCGTCTGGTGTGACTTCTACAGGGAATGTGGGGGGAAGCATCACGGTTGATGCGGGTGGCTTTTTCCGGGCAACGGATATCTTCACCGCACAAAACAACATTGCCGCTAGCATTTCTAGTGCTGGTACAAGTGGTGGCGGTGCCATCTCAATCACCCACGGTGGCAAGGGCACAGTGCCATTTATGGTGGGCGATGCCAGTGTCAATGGAACAGTCGGTGCCATTACCAGTGGAACCAGTACAATCCTGCCCACCCAGAGATTTTGGGGCAGTGCGACCGTTGGTAATGTCAGTATTTTGACCACCACAACCACCACACCCGCGATCGCCAATGCCTGTGTTCTCACAGGTTGCCAGGTAGCGGAACGGGCGATCGCCCCCATGCTTCTGCCTGCGGTCAAGATCAAAACAGTGACAGAAGCACAGGCCATTCTCCGGCGTGTGCAGCAGATGACGGGGGTAAATCCGGCTCTGATTTACCTCGGCTTTACGCCCACGGGTACCACCATCAATGAGGCATTTCAAACCTATGAGGCGGCCTTCACCAGTGACATTGCACGATCTCTAGGAACCGAGAATATCAGTAATTTTTTGACCGTCTCCCAGCCTGACAGTGAGTTGGAGCTATTCCTGGTAACTGCCACGGGCGAACCGTTACGTAAACGAATTCCGGGTCTCACCCAGGCACGACTGGTACAAGTTGCCCAACAGTTTCGCCAGGAGGTGAGCGATCCGGCCAGGATTCCGACTCAAAGCTATCTACCCCTAGCTCAACAACTGTACACCTGGATCATCAAGCCGCTCGATCGCGAATTAACCACTCGCTCGATTCAAAATGTGAGCTTCATCGCGGATCCGGAACTGCGTTCGATTCCCTTTGCGGCCCTGCACGATGGCACCAACTTTTTAATTGACAAGTACAGCCTGGGATTAATGACCAGCCTCAGCCTGGTTGATTCGCGGTATGTCGATATTCGCCATACACCAGTTTTACTAGTAGGTTCATCCACCACTAACGCTGGGAGTGCCCAAGCGGCAATTCCAAGGGAACTTGTGGCAATTTCCCAGCTCTGGCCAAGCGGTAGCAAAGTGTTACAAGGCAACCAGTTGACCTTGCAGGCACTACAAACAGCACGACAGCAACAGGGGTTTGCCATCATCCATCTGGCAACATCTGGGGAGCGCTTCCCTGACCATCCCCATGATTCCTACATTCAACTCGGTCATACGCGCTTCCGGTTGGATCAATTGCGCGGATTGAGCCTGAACCACCCCCCGGTGGAATTGATGGTGTTCAGTCACATGACGGTAGCCAGCCATGAATCGACATCAGGCTTAGCGGGACTGGCACTGCAAGCAGGCAGCAAGTCGGCTCTCGCCCCACTATGGGATAGTAGCGATGCGGCCACAGTACCACTGATAACGGCTTTTTACCACTCCTTAACGCAAACACCCATCAAAGCCGAAGCGCTGCGGCAGGCCCAGTTAGCGATGCGGCACGGGCAGGTTAGTATGCTCGATGGCAAAGTTGTACACATCGCTACTACAGGAGCCTTGGCGTTGGACGTACCGAACCCCTCACAAACGATTGCTCATCCCAACTTGACCCATCCCTACTATTGGGCATCCTTCACCCTATTAGGGAGTCCCTGGTGACGTGGAGCAATTGCCCCAATAGTGCCGCACCCATGATTAACTTCACCAATTGTTTCCTTGCCCTAACGCCAGGTCTGCCTGGAGAAAATCGACAAACTGACGGGCTGTCCGCCCCGATCGCCCATTATGCCGGGTTGCCCATTGCAAGGCACGAAAGTCTAACTCTGCGGTTGGTAAGGTAATACCGGCCTGGTGAGCCAGATGGTGCACAATTTGCAGATAGGTTTTCTGATCAGCGGGTTCGAACGTCAGGGTCAAGCCAAAGCGATCGCTAAAAGATAACTTTTCCTGAACCGTGTCCCAGGCATGTACCTCATCACCATCCTGGGGCCGGGGGCGATCGGCAAAAAATTCCCGAATCAGGTGGCGACGGTTTGATGTGGCATAGACCACCAGGTTGGACGATTTCGCGGTTAAGTTACCTTCCAATACGACTTTTAATGCTTTGTAGGCACCTTCCTCCGCTTCAAAGGACAGGTCATCAACAAAAATGATGAACTTCTGGGGTTGCTGGCGCAGGTGGTCGGCGATCGCAGGCAGGTCTTGTAAATCTGATTTAGCGACTTCGACCAGACGCAAGGGCTGATCGGCATATTGTTGCAATAGCCCCTTCACCAGCGATGATTTACCTGACCCCCGACTGCCATACAACAACACATGCAGTGCCGGGTAACCTCGCAGTAAGAACTCCGTATTTCGCAGCAACACATCCCGTTGGGACTCATACCCCACCAGGTCAGACACCTTCACCGGATCGGGATTAGCAATACCAATAAAGTGACCCGACTGCCAGCGGACGGCACGATACTGGGCAAACAAACCCACCCCATGCTGCCGATATAAGCTTGCCAAAGCTTCTAGTCCATCCTCCCAATTGGTAGAAGCCGCAAAAGCCGACTTGACAGTACGGAGTTGCCAGTCTTCCTGGGGTTGTTCCCACCGGAGCGGGGCGCTCGACATTTGGGTTGCAGTCTGTACCCAACGGCTTAATTGGGCACTATCACAGGTAGCGAGACTTTGCAGAATTTGCAGATCATGCCGGGCAGCATTGACCAGTGCCGGTGGGAGTGATGCTAACTCGGCGCATTGGGCCTGCTGGGTAAACGGGTTTGCATCCCACAGGATGCGGTTTAACAGATAATCATGCCAACTCTGATTATGGTTTGCCAGAAGATTAAACCAGCGCCCATATGCCCGCAAACTGTCCAAATGGTCGTTGGCGACATGCCGCCCCGTCTGACACAGTGATTGCAGCAGTGCCAGAAACGCTTGCCCAACATCCCCATCTAGAACTGACTGGTAAACCAGCAATGATGCTGCCTGCCGTACCAATGTTTGTGATGAAACTGCTGTTTCCATACTTCGCTTCTGCCCTTACCTGACACACGACAATAACGTGACCTTGTAGGGGAATGGTACTGCCCTATCCCTAAAGAGGCCGACTTACCTTTGACGTATTACCTAATTAATGGAATCAGTGGTTGCGTTATTGGTCTGACACTGGGTACAAAGACCAAAAAATTCCAGCATGTGATAGTAGATTTTGAACTGATAAGACTTGTTCAACTGGTCTTCTAGCTCATGCACTGGACAACCATCAATCGGGATTGAACCACCGCACTGTAAGCAAACGAGATGGTGGCGGTCTTCCTGGATCAAGCTGTAAAGTGCTTCACTGCCAGCAACCGTCCGTGCCTGTACGACCCCCTGTAATTTCAATGCTTCCAGGGCCCGGTACACCGTTGCCAAACCCATTGCTTGGTCGCGGCTACGCAACTCGACATATAGATCTTGCGCCGAAATGGCCCGATTTAGACTCTTCAACATATCGATAATGCGGTTTTGGCTACGGGTGCGGCGAGTTGTCATATCAGAGATATGGATAGGAGCAGGGGAGAGAGGAACTGATAAGCTAGTTCTGCCAGGTTTAGTAAAGTGTGAGACAAGGCTGTGACTCTTCAATATCAGGCTCAGATCTATGTTACTCTTCGTCCGTCTGTTCTTGACCCTGCAGGGACGGCGGTACAGTCAGGATTGACCCACATGGGGTACGACAATATTCAGCAGGTGCGGATTGGGAAGTATATCGAGGTGTCCTTAAGTGCCGAGAATGAAAACGCGGCCAGAAACCAGCTCGATCGCGCCTGTGACCAGTTACTCGCCAATCCAGTGATCGAAAATTACCGCATTGAGCTACAGGAAGTTTCTGCCTAGAGCGCAGCAGTTCTTAGGATTTTTATTCATCCGTTGCGGGCTTCTCTGGTAGTTCCACCGTAAATTGTTCGCCCATCGCTGTGACGCGATCGCCCTGAACCAGCTTGCGTCCCCGTTGGGTTTCGACTTTGCCATTGACCTGGACTTCACCGGCGTGGATTAGCATCTTTGCCTGTCCACCCGTTTGTACCAGTCCGATAAGTTTGAGAAATTGATCCAGTTTAATTGTGTGAGTCATGGCAACGGATACCGAGCTACGTTAGCTGCTGCATCGAATCGACCAGCAGAACTATAAAGCATATAAGGATATCAAAGGCCGCTACAACTTTCCCGGCTTTACTTTACTCATTGCCCTTGATTCATTGACCTATGTGGTTTAGCGCAGCTTGTCGAGACGGGCGATCGGCGCGATCGCCAAATTGCGCCACGAGTAACCGCGACCGGGAAACTTTCTGCATCCAACCGCACCTTTTCACGTCTTTGTCACTTTCCAAACTTAAAATTCTGGACATTGGGAAGTTGAGGCAGTGACCCAAAG
>CAZGDE010000182.1:0-3240 GCA_964524315.1 uncultured bacterium | reverse complement strand
ACCCAAAGTACTCACTATCACTGTACCCATGCCCAGATACCCGCTACCACTCTTTCTTGCCCCATGTACGTAACTTCCATGCAAAATCTTGACGATCTGTTCGTTAGATTAGAGCAGTCTTCCTTCCGTCAACAGTTCCACCTCAAAGCCCCTGAACGGATCTACCTCCAGCAACGTGGAATCGATACCATCCTGAACCATGCGGCTGACTTTGTGGCGAAGCGATTGGCTCCTGCCAATCCTCCCAACGATGGCAAACAAACTCCCTATCGCAACCATCCGGTATTTGTCGCCCAACACGCCACTGCCACCTGTTGTCGGGGTTGCCTGGAGAAATGGCATACCATCCCCAAAGGTAAACCCCTGGATGCCACTGAACAAGCTTATGTGATCGAAGTCATTCAGCGCTGGTTGGCCACAGAGATGGCTGGTCTTTCTTGATCCACAGTGGCGTTCACGTAACAATAGAGATATGTAACGACTGCTTGATCAATCGCCACGCTTCTCAAAGATGATTCTGGAACCGTTTGCTCCAACCGCCCAACCTGCATCAGCAGCCTTATCTGATACGTCTGCCACCACACCCCGATATGACTATGACCTGGTAATTGTGGGGGGTGGTCTGGTGGGAACTACCTTGGCCTGTGCTTTGCAGGATTCCGGTTTAAGGGTGGCACTGGTGGAGGCAAAATCCGAGTCGGCCGCAGTGGCCAGAGGGCAGGCATACCATGTTAATCTGGCAGCCAGTCGCATTTTCCAGGACATCGGCGTGTGGGAGAGAATGCGTCCTGAGGTCAACCCAATTGAGCAAATTCACCTCTCCGATGCGGACTATCCCGGCATTCTGCGATTTGGGGTGAAAGACCTAAACACCGAAGTTCTAGGATACGTTGCCGAACATCGGGTGCTATTGGAATCGCTTCAGGAGCAACTACGCCAGTGTCCGGAGGTGACACACCTGTGTCCGGCAGAATTGGTGCAGGCAACCTATCACCCTCATGGAGTTGCGTTAGAACTCAAGCAAGCCAATACCAGCCAACAAGTCTGGACGAAATTATTAGTTGCCGCCGATGGAGCCCGATCACCCATTCGTCAGCAGGCAGGTATTCCCACGCGGGGCTGGCAGTACTGGCAAGCCTGTGTTGTGGCATTCATCAAGCCAGAGAAGTCCCATCAAAATATTGCCTACGAACGTTTCCAAACTGCCGGACCGTTCGCGATTCTACCGTTGCCAGGTAACCTGTGTCGGATTGTGTGGACAGCTCCCAAAGCCGAAGCAGAGATGATCGCGACCCTCGACCGGGAAGAGTTTCTCCAGGAATTGCAAAAACGCTACGGCAACCAGATGGGGAATCTGGAACTGGTGGGCGATCGCTCGGTTTTCTATGTCCAACTGATGCACAGCACCCGTTATGTTCAGTCCCGTCTAGCACTGATGGGTGATGCAGCCCATTGCTGTCATCCGGTGGGTGGACAGGGCGTCAATATGGGTTTTCGGGATGCCGCTGCCCTGGCGGAAGTGCTGCGAACGGCTCATCAACAGGGAGAGGATATTGGTAATCTAGCCGTTCTACGCCGCTACGAACGTTGGCGCAAATTTGAAAATCTCACGATTCTTGGTTTCACCGATTTTCTGGTTCGGACCTTTTCCAATACCGTGTTGCCTCTGGTGATTCTGCGTCGCTTTGGTTTACGCATTATGCAATGGGTGCAGCCCATCAAGACTACCGCCCTTCGTCTCATGACGGGCTTACTGGGTCGTGCGCCGAAACTCTCACCCCGCCAAACCTAGAGCAGGATAGGCATTGGTCATTGGGCCTTTACGCAGTGTGCAACTAATTAGCCCTCATCCCCACCCTTCTCCGGTGGGAGAAGGGCTTTCAGACATTTTCTGTCCCCGCTCCTGGCAGGCTACTGCGTACACCCAAATTGGAAATTATCCATCGGTAGGGGCATTAGCGAAGCCATGCCGCAGGCTATACGGTTGTTGCCCTGTTCTGGCAGGGAATGGCATACCGTTATCCGCTGATCCGCTGCATTGGGCGTTCAGCCGAACGCTCCTACAGCCGGATTTGCTGGCTTGTGTGTACACCGTAGCCTGGCGGGAGAGGGCAGTTCGGGCAGGCATTTTAGAAAAGTCGCACATTGCGTCCTTTAGAAAAGCTAATGACGAATGACCAATGACAGCGCCATTTTTCCAATTTCTCCAGGATTCTTACTGGGGTTGCTCTATTGGCGCTTGTTTTGGTTTTCTTAAGATTTTGTGCCAAGCAATCGTAAGATAGGAGAGATGTCATTGAACGGCAACCACTGTGAAGGCAATCTCTCTTCTTGGCTCCACCGGGTCGATTGGTACACAAACCCTCGACATTGTGACTGACCATCCCGACCAGTTTCGTGTCGTGGGTTTGGCCGCAGGACGCAATGTCAAACTCTTGGCACAACAAATTCGTCAATTTAAGCCAGAGATTGTTGCCATCTCCGACGTCGAGAAATTACCCGAATTGCAAGCGGCGATCGCTGACCTCTCCCCCCAACCCACCATCCTGGCAGGGGCCGAAGGGGTAATTGAAGTTGCCCGTTACAGTGCTGCAAATGTCGTTGTTACCGGGATTGTAGGTTGTGCCGGACTCCTACCCACCATTGCCGCCATCACCGCTGGCAAAGACATCGCCCTGGCGAACAAAGAGACCTTGATTGCGGGGGGCCCTGTCGTATTACCCCTGATCGAGAAACACGGCATCAAACTTCTCCCTGCTGATTCTGAGCATTCCGCCATTTTCCAATGTCTCCAGGGTGTCCCTGAAGGTGGGTTGCGGCGAATTTTACTAACCGCTTCCGGTGGCTCTTTCCGTGATTTACCCGTTGAGAAACTGGCGACTGTTACCGTTGCCGATGCCCTCAAACATCCCAACTGGTCAATGGGGCGCAAGATCACCATTGACTCCGCCACGTTGATGAATAAAGGGCTGGAAGTGATTGAAGCTCATTTCCTGTTTGGGTTGGACTATGACCAGATTGATATTGTCATCCATCCTCAGAGCATCATTCACTCCTTAATCGAAGTTCAAGATACGTCCGTTCTGGCCCAGTTGGGCTGGGCAGATATGCGCCTGCCACTGCTCTATGCCCTCTCCTACCCCGATCGCATCTACACGAATTGGGAACCACTGGATCTGGTTAAAGTGGGTAACCTGACCTTCCGCGAACCCGATCACGAGAAATATCCCTGTATGCAGC
>CAZGDE010000181.1:0-13303 GCA_964524315.1 uncultured bacterium | reverse complement strand
AATCGGGTGCCGAAGTTAAGTGAGAATCACCTGCCGAACTTCGTGAAATTTTGCACTATCAGCACTGCAAGGATAGTTGGGTGGTAATGGGCATCCCAGCAGACCAGATTGCCTTCATCCATGATGCAACCAGTGATGCCCAGAGGCATGAACTCTTTAAGGCATTCCGGGCAGGCAGGATTAGAATCCTCTTGGGCAGCACTCCTAAACTGGCAACGGGGGCACAATTTGCTGATAGGTTAGCAGTCATTCGCCGCTTAGATTGTCCCCTGCGACCACTGGACATTGTGCAGCAGAATGGCCGGGGCATCAGACCGGGCAACCTGAACAAGGCAGTCGAGATTGTCTCCTATATCACGGTAGGAGAGCCGGTGATAACCAAGAGCGCAGATGGCAAGAAGGTAACAATTAGCGGCATTTCACCCGATGCTTATCTCTATGCCGTCAATGACCGCAAGATGCGGATGATTGAAGATGGGGTCTACAGTGACGATGAAGACCTGCGCGTGATTGATGACCTGGATGCGGTAGAGACTCTGGACTTTGCCACCCTGATGGCAACCGCGATTGGCGATCAGCGATATACCACCAAGCTCGAACTGGAAAACCAGATCCGCCAATTAGAAGAGTTGCGCCAAGACTGGCAGATTAACCATGCCAGGGCTACCCATAACCTGAACCACTTACCGGGTGAAATTGAGCGCAGTCAGCAACAACTGCAGTACCTCATTGCTGACCATGACCGTTTTACCAGCAGCGATCGCACCTTGAGGTTATCCAAGGGGGCTGTGCTCAAGAAAGCGACTGAGATCGGGCAGGCGGTCTTAGATGCCATTGAAGGGAAAGCGCAACCAGACCTGACCCTGACCATTGGCACCTATGCCGGGGGCACTCTAACAGCCCAGTCTGTCAAGAACTACTTTGATGACGGCATCAGTTGGAATCTGGTGCTGCATGGCAAAGAGGGCTATTCCCACATCTTGCCGGACACACCGATGAAGGTCTATAACGCCCTCAATAAGATTGTGGACTGGGTGGGAGAACGGTTGGAAGAGACCACCACTCGCATTGGCCAAATGGAATCTGAACTGGCAATTGCTTACAGGTTGGCCGAACAGCCCTTTGAGGATGAAGCCCGCTTACAGGAACTCATTGAGGAACACGCCAAACTTAGCAAAGAGTTGGGCTTAGACGGTTTGGGTGAAGTCCCAGAGGGGAATCATGAGGAAGGCTCAGACCAGCCCTCAGGAGAAGTCACCGTTGTCAAGGATGCCCCACCAACCTGAGCTTCCCTATCTGCGCCCTAACTTATCTCCCCACTCCCAAACTCCATCGCACTGCGCCCTAATTCATCCCCCCACCCTTACTCCTATCTCTCAGGGTGAATCTTCGTTGCCCCCCGAATACCAGGAACATTAATCATGAGTCACCAGAAATGCGCTTCCCCAGACCTGTCCTCAAGCATCGGCACCGAATAAGTGCATCAGACCAGGGAGGTTCCAGACCTCCCACACTAAAAAGGGCATCCAGACCCAACACTTCCCCCAGCAGAGAGAGCAATCAAGACGGACTAGAACGATTGAGGGCACTTGCAACCCATCTTCCCACCAGGGATGGGTACAGTCCCAATGGGGGCATTAATAGCACCATCCTGTGGCTGATTGACCAGGGAATGCCGCCAATTCCCGTAGCACCTGCCCATAGTGCCCAGGACTATCCCATGAGGCGCAAGGATGGGACAACCATCACCGATAAAGCAGGGAACCCCCTACCGCGCTTTGGTGGCAAGAACCCCTCCTATCTGAACCGTAAGGGGCAGCCTCGATTGGTGCAACATAAGCGCTATCAGGAGGTTCTGCCCACTCAGGATGAGGTAAAGGAGTGGTTTGGGCACCCCAGGACAGGGGTAGGGACAATGGGGGGATGGGCAGAAACAATATGGGTAGACATTGATGCCAAGCTGTTCCCATCACCAGAGGACTGTGCCCAGGTCATTGAGTGCTGGTTGGAGTTTATCCCCGAACTCAAGGGCACCTACATTGAGCGCACCTGTAGAGGTGGCTATCATATTGCCGTCCGGTGCATCAAACCGCCACAATGGGCCAGGATTGCCTTCAGCCCAGGGGGGCAGCACATTGGGGAATTGCTCAAAGCGGGAGTGCCGATTGTGCTGGCACCCACCATTGGAGTCAATGGCAAACCCTATCAGGTCATCTGTCGGGCTGACCCTGTCTGCATTGAGCGGATGGAGTCCATTAGCATTTACTCCACGCAGAAACCAGCACCTATTCAGAAGCCCACCTATCAAGCTCCCAGGCAAAAATGGCATCCCAATGACCCCACCCACTGCAACTTAGAGTGGTTGTTCTGCCAGCGAGTCAGCAACCTGATTAATAGCCTCAACCCCGATATGGATGATAGGAGTATGGTGCTGGCTCAGATTGCCCATGAAGCCTTTGGGTGGGAAGCGATCGCCCGTCCGCATTACACGCTCATAGAGTCAGCAGAAGCCATCTGCTATCGCCATGGGCGGGCATTGGGGTTAGATGATGACCGCATTGGGCGCATTCTCAACAGCAGTTCAGGGGGAGTGCCAATCAGGAACTCACCACCCGCCCTCTGGCATCATGGGGGCAATGAGCGCTGTGTCCAGGTGATGAAGGGCCGGGTGCGATGGCGCTCCAGACACACCTGAAGTATTCCTAACCTTTTCCTAATGACCTCCTATGCTTTCCTAACTCTTCCTATCCTTTCCTAGCTCTTCCTGATAGTCTCCTTCAGCTTTCCTATTCTTTTCCTAAACGCTTTCCTGATAGCCTCCTATGGCTCTCCTAGCCCTTCCTATTCTTTTCCTAAGGGTGTCCTTTCCCTTGACCTCTTATGGACATCCCAGCAATCGCTGCACCCTCCACTAATAATGAGATGTTTGCTCTGAGTGAAGTGGCTCAGTATCTCACCCGTTGTTTTGAGGGCATGACACAGGCGATTGCCCATACGGTTGCCCCCTTGTGGCTGGCATCAGGGCTAGAGGGCGATCTGCATGAATACCTGAAGGGCTATCCTCTCAGCTGGGCCTGGAACAAAGTGGGCAATCGGCAGGTGCCCCATAAAATTGCCTTCCTCATTGACCGCATTCTGTGCCCCCACCAGGTGCCCATTGAGATCAGCACCACGTTGGCGACAGAATATGGGGAGAAGGCTCTCCAACAGTTGCAGGCAAATCCCTATAGCACGCTCAATTTGCATCGTGGGTTAAGCTTCCCCAGCGTTGATGCCATTGCCAGGGTTCAGGGGCAGACCGCAGACTTGGCTCAACAACGGGCAGAATTGGGACTGCTCTATTTCCTGCAACAGCACCTCCATACGGGCAGTTGTGGGTGCCCCCTGCATGACCTGGAAACCCAATGGGTCAATTACTTTGGGGCCGATGTGCCAATGGCTCTCACCGATGCCATAAAGCTGTTAGAGGCGCAAGGTTATGTGGTCATACGGCAGGGCGAAACCCAACCGGCGATCGCCTTCCTGCAGCGGGTGGACTATAGAGAGGGGGCAACCGCAACCCGGTTAGCCAAACTCGGCAAGCTTGCGCCCTCGGATGTGCAGCAGGCAAAGGCAGAATTAGCCCTGATTGAGGCCCTGGACAACAGCAACCGCAAGTTTGGTCAGGGTCAAATCCAGGCCGCCCGCCGCATCCTGAGAACTCAGGTCAGCATCCTGGTAGGGGGACCGGGAACCGGCAAGAGCACCCTTACCGGGTTACTGGTCAATATTTGCTATCAGTTGGGCTATCGGATTTATCTGACGGCACCTACCGCATTGGCCGCAGAGCGGTTACGGGAACGGGTGTTTGAAGCCTCTGGAGGCACTATCACGCCGGGGGACAGGTTATGGGTGGGCACCATCCATGCGGCCGTCAAAGGGGGCGGGATTGCCTGGGCGGATATCGTCTTTATTGACGAAACCAGTCTGCTGGATCTAGAGATTGCCTATGCGTTGCAGGCGAAGTTGTTTGAGTTGGAATTCCGCCAGCCTCAACTGTGCTTCATTGGGGACCCGGATCAGTTGCCCTCGGTGGGCTATGGCGATATCCTCAATCACCTGATGCGCTCTGCCGGAGCGGATAACCCGATGGCGCTATGTCGCCTCACAGAGGTATTCCGGCAAGCAGAGACCTCCCAGATTCCCGAGAATGCCAGAAGGATTTGTCGGGGTGAGATGCCCCAATTAACGCCCTTCCCTCAATGGGCAGGCGATAGGGAATATTGGGAAGCGGGACTACTGGAGGGCAATCCGCCCGATTGTCTGCATTATCTGACGATGAACCCTGCGCCCCAACAGGTCTGGGACTGCGTCAATGCCTTAGCGCGAGAGGGTGTTGAGCAAAGCACCATCCAGATATTGACCTCTACCAGAGCCGCAGCGACCGAATGCAATCGGTTAGCCAAAGCAGCACAGGGAGGGGCATTCTGGGCTGTGGGCGATCCCGTCCTGTGTTTGCAGAATGATAAAGCTCTGGGCGTTTCCAATGGCATGATTGGGCACATCGCCCAAATTAATGCGACCACGCTGGCAATGACAGTCAACT
Source organism: uncultured bacterium (assembly GCA_964524315.1). Lineage (GTDB taxonomy): Bacteria > Cyanobacteriota > Cyanobacteriia > Leptolyngbyales > Leptolyngbyaceae > CAZGDE01. Next base: position 8,718 of record CAZGDE010000181.1, on the reverse strand, counting down.
TTGGCAATCGCCCGGTGGTGTTTGAGGAAGACCAATATGCCCTCTTGACGCATGGGTTTGCCACCACGATTCACAAGTTCCAGGGGAATGAAGCCCCTGTAGTGGTCATCTACTTAGACCCAACCGCACCGGCACTGCTCCATCGACAATTGCTCTATAGTGCCTTCACCAGAGCCAAACAACTGGTGGTGCTGGTATCCAATCAGGGCACCCTAAATAAGGCCGTTAAGCGCCAATTGCCGCCACGGGCATCGTTCCTATCAGAGCGCACCCAGCAGGAATGGAAAAAGCTCAATCAGATGAGGATTGGGAAGAGTGTTCAGGTCAGCTTGATTTAGGGATGCCCTATGAGAGGTCGGGGCAATAGGTTCGATGAGCCAGTTTTGCCATTGTCTTGAGGGCAAGGCTGAGAGACTGGTTTACCTCAGCAGGGGAAGATTCTGCGCCTGACCCTTCCCACTCTGCTCTCAAGATCTCATCACGACTTAACCCTTCTCTGCGAAGGTCACAGAAGTTCTTGGCTAGCGTCACCCAACCGGACGGATTGGCATTAATGGTCTTGATTGCCAGAGCAGAACCAGGCTTGCTTTTCATCATGGTCTCCATGTCATTGATAAAGCCACCGTCCTTAATGAAGTTAGCACTGGCAGGAAGGCTAGCTGACACCCAAAATAGAACGACCACGAGAGTCGTAACGCACTGTTTTAACCAGTTCATGAGGTTAATTCCGTTAAAAGCGCCAGAAGTACTGGCAGTCCAATAAGAGTATTCCCAACCAGAAAACTAGCTAACCTGAAGGTTGGGGAAGAAAAGCACCTGACGGTGGGGGTATGACGAGTGATTGAAGCTTATGACCTGCACTAATACAACCGATGCCCAGGGAAATCTAATTGTTATCTGCGATCGCTGTGGTCGCAATGATGAAGAATGCCAAATCTGGCATGGTGAAGATGGGGATATCTGCACCGATTGTGCCACTCAACAGGGCATCCGGTTGACTAATCCCCTGACCTGTGAATGTAGCAAGCCCAAGTATCCGGGTGAGGATTATTGCGCTGATTGCCTGCTGTCGGAGGTAGATGCCCTTCGCAATCAGGAAGCACTCGCAGCAGAGCAACATTACCTGCTGAATAACCCTGGCATTGCCCTTGCCCGCAAGTTTCGGGATTGCCTCTCTATCTATCAGGACTAGCTGACCACAATCTTGCGCCCTAAATTCTCCCACCCTTTCCCCCTGCAGTCCTGCTGTTGGGAATGCATACTGCTATTCAGCACGCCCCTGAGATGAGTACGTGCGAGTCGTAAATGACTGGTACTCATCTCCTATGTGCAAACCTTAGCCGAAGCAGTCAGTCACCTGTTCATGTTATTTCATTTGGCACTGTACAGCATTTACCAAGGATTTCCAATCAACGTAAAAGCAGACCAATAGTATGGATGAGAAAGAGTTCGATTGTTGGGTTGAGTGAGTCCAGATGGGAAGTATGTAGACCCCAAACCCTGAATCAATTTACCCTGGTGCAAATGCACTTTGCCCGATAGCATGTTTAACTGTATGTGTTGTAATCCCTCCACCGTCATTGGTTGCTGCCGGAACTCGTCATAAAGTTCTGTTAGCAGACCTGTAGTAGTTTGGTCACTCACACCCCATAAACTCGCTAACACTGACTTGGCATCAGCTTTCACAACGAATTCGGCAAAACCCAATTTAGCCGCTTCTGCGACTAAGACCTGCATAGCTGGGTTGCGGGTGATATAACGAGTGTCTGTGAGACTAAGACTTAGCATCGTTCCCAAGCTATAACGCTCTACCAAAAAACGCTTCCCATCGTGGAGAGCCGCAATCGGAATAGAACGCAAGCTGCGATCCATAATAAAGACCAAAGTCCCGACTTTAGCAACGCGTAGCTCGGGTTCCAGTGGAGCAATCAGCCAGCGATGTAGTTGCTGGGCTGGCAATAAATAACTATGGGCGCTGGTTTTGCTGGGGTCGGCAATCTCAGTGCGAAACTGGCGCGCAATTTCTAGCACTTGGGCACGAGTTGTATTGGGAATGCGCTTATGGCTAAGTTTACCAGTCGGAGTCAGGAGCAAGAGTTGTAGATTCGCTTCATCGCAATTTGTATTGTTGCGTGCAACACTGTCAGGGGATAAGTGATGACTAGCAGGAAGTTGAGTGTCTGTGCTATCTGTACAGTTACTAATTTCCTGGGCTGGAGACCCAAAACTGACATAAATCAGGGCCGGACTCATCCCCGTGGCAAGTTCTACATTTTTAAGCGTATTTTGGGCTTCTGATAAACTAATAATTTGGGGCGGCTGAGCCAGTTTCAGATAGTCAGTAAACTGGCTAGTCAGACTTGCTTCCACAACATTAAACCCCAGATCAATAATGGATTCTATTGAGGCAAAAGTTAAATCTAGTACACCAAGCTCACGGTTAAAATTTTGCTGGATCTCGTGAGCATCAGGCAACGCAGGTAGCCCATTCACCGGTACTGATGGGGTAGGTGCAGCGGTCGGGGGCACGAACGCAGGTAGTACATTCACCTGTACTTGCAAGGGGGCGGCGGCGGACAGAACAGTAGTTCCATTAAGTAAATCAGTTGCTCTAACGGTAAATGCATTGATTAAGTTAACCGCGCCAGGGTCAGGCGTATAAACGACAATGTCTCCGGGTTGAATAATAGTATTGGCGGCAAGCGCCACACCATTGCGGCTCAGGCTACCGTTACTGATGCTGTCTACCCGTACAGTGAGGTTGTCGAAATTGCTATCCCCCAAGGTGGACACTAGCTCGACATACGTGAATTGAGTTGAGCCAGTTGGAGAAATCGTCGGTATGGGTAGGGCCGCTGAAAACGTCGGTGGGCTGTTGATTGAACGAATGGTGATGCCCGTAGGTGTCCCCGCAGCGATTCCACCCGTTGGCAAAACATTAAAGGCTCCAGACGTTAACGGATTTAAACCATTTATTCCTCCCATTAAACCATTGCCGTTAGTTGGAGTAATGCTGGCATCGCCAAGGCGAAAGGCAATGTTATTTGAACCACCATCATGTTGGATTTCCACCGTCCCTGCCTGCGCCGGGAGTGAACTGGTCACATCGATGGTGAAAGGTTGTGCCCCACTCACACCCCGTACAACACCATTCGCCAGCACCCGGACATTGCCGGCGCGACCAACCGTACTACTAATCTGCCCCGTTGATGTGTTAATGGTAGTAAACGTAATCGTGCCATTAGCAGGGGTTGCGGTAGTTGAGAGAGTGACATTACCACCCGTGCCACCGATACGATTCGGATTAGTTAACGCTGGGGAAATCGTTCGAGAAAGTACTCCGGAGGACAGGTTCCCTACTGTCAGCGCGCCATTAGCGTTGATCGAGATCTCACCGCCGTTGCCAGCGGATCCAAAGAATCCCTGCGCGGCTGAGTTCAGATCACCTGTCGTAACATTACCGTTAGCTTGCAGCGCAATCGCCCCCCCACTGCCAACTTCGGTAAAGGTAAAGTTAGAGAAGGTGAATGAAGTGATATTGCCAGTCGTTAGATTACCAGCGGCAGAGAGTGAGACAATTCCCCCATTACCTGCTGTATTAAAAGACCCTACCGCTTGTGTGGCAGAACTGATCGCCCCTCCGTTTGTGGTCAAATTACCACGGGAATTAACAATGATCGCCCCACCTAACCGATTGCCATTAAAGGTCGAGGTTGTGATTGCCTGAGTCGAAATTAGTCCTGGTAAAGTGTTAGCCGTATAGCGATTGGTCAACAGCACCATCGCGTTTGCTTGATTGCTGATGCTAATGGTGCCAGTGGTGATGTCGGCGCTAGTTGCAGTCCCCGTGGTTGGAACAACGGCTCCCAGAATGAATGGATTCGGTGTGGGAAAGCCACCCAGTTGTGCCCAATCAATGCCAGCGCGAACATCCAGCGTTGGTCTAGTATTGCCGCTTACGGTCACATTTCCGGTTGGTACGGCAACGCTGACAGGCACAGGTACGGTCGCAAGACTACCCAGCGATCTCACTCCATTGAATAACGTCGGGTTTGCAGGATTAATGGTATTGGCAGCCGTACCGACACCGGTAATGGTGACATTGCCCAGGGTGACACGACCACCCGCCAAAATATGCAACGACGCACCAGTGTAGTTGCCGAGGGTCACATCGCCACTTGCCAGGATGATTGGATCGGAGGGGCTAAATAAATTGCCCACTGTACCATCTAGCCGCTCGACGCGAAAACTGCCGCCGCTGAAGAAGTGGGCATCACCGATCATCGTTCCGCCCGAGCGCAAGGTCAGATCACCAGCCGCAAACAGCCCACTTTGGGGATGGTTAAGGGCAAAGATATCAATACCTTGACGACCTTCAATTTGAAGATTACCACCTGCGATCGCCCGAAACGGATGGGCTGCTGTGTCCCGAATCTGCACGGTGTGATTGCCGCGTAGAACGAGGTCACGGTTAGTCAGGAGTTGGCTTTCTGATAGGACAAGAGTTTGGCCTGCCATTAATGTCGCTGTATCGCCAGTAATCGATCCGGCAACCGCTCCATCACCTGAATTAACGATTACCCCTGACCCTGTGAGTCGCACAACTCCCTGTTCAACCACGACCCCCGTCGCATTACTCAAATTGCCACCGGTTAAGAGTTGAGCCAGAGAAATAGGTGCGGCAAGGGGCATGGGTGCTGAGGAAGACGCCGCAGCAACCGGAGAAACCTCCAAACTGAGCAGGTTACCTGCTTGACTCAAACGTACCAGGTTTTCACCAGGAACGGCCGCAATGGTGACCTGGCCATTGGGTGCAGTGAGGCTACCCATATTCAGCACCGTTCCGCCCAGGAGAGTCAGGCTTTGTCCTGCACCAACTGACAGATTGCCAAAATTAACAATACTGCCCGGTTGAGGCACGACAAACACAAAAGTGTTAGGAGACCCTACCAAATTGGCATAGTTGTTTGTTCCTACCGCATTGAACCATCCCCCACAACCAACCCCTGAATTTCCACACCCAAATCCAATGCCGTCTGCTGTGGTTGCTGTAAAAGCTGCTGGTACATTCAACTGAGCATTGGCACCAAACACAATCCCAGCCGGATTCATCAGGTATAAATTGGAATTCCCTCCCGTTACCTGAATCAGTCCATTGATATAGGAGGGATCACCGCCAACGACTCGTCCCAAAATGTTATGAATGGCAGGATTGGAGAGAAAGTTGGCAACCTCTGTAGAGTTCAACCCGAACCTTTGGAAAGTATGAAATAGGTTAGCTCCATCATCAGAAAGGCTACCACCACTGATGTCGTATCGAGTCCCTGTTCGAGTCACAACACTATTCGTACCATCACTGGCAGGAGTGATCAGTTGTGCTTGAACTGGAGCAGAACTAGTTAGGTAAATCGCAGAAACTAGTAATGGTGCCTGCCAGATATAGTTAATTGGTAGTTGAAGAAAGGATGCACTTTTAAATGCAATTCTCTGTCTGGGAAAGATGCTCACGGTAGGCTCCCCGTCTTAAAGCAGCAACAGCTTATGTGTTTCCCAGAGTATCCCATAAGGCTTCTATAATTACCATAGTGGTATTGTTTGCATCCCGTTATTAGCTAACATAGCCCTTCACGAGTTAGAAGAACTAATCAGCAAGATATTCCTCTGTCATTAGAGAGTGTAAAGAGATTAGCTCAGAGTGTTTAAACTCAATCTGAATGAGTTTCAATCAGATTGAAATTCAAGCCAAGCAAAACTAGATTCTTACATACTCTAAAAGAGTTTCAACCGGAGGAGAAATCAAAAAATTGATGTACAAATTGGACATGGATACGACGGGCATGATTGATTCCTAGGTATCTCCACCACTACCAATTATCCGTAGTTAGGGGCACGATATCACCGTGCCCGATTTTTGTGACCTTACTTATTTCGCCACCGTCAATCTGTACCCTAATTCATTCTCCCCGCCCTTCCCCCTCTCTTCTCTTGCCCTGCGGGTGAACTTTACTTCTCCCCTTTATGACTACGACCAAAAGCGCAAGGACTAATACTAAAACTGGCGACGCTAAAACTGGGAACGCTAAAACTGCCAAAAAAGCAGGTTCCCCTAAGTCAGATATCACTGAAGCACCAGTACCAGTAGTGGTCGCCACTGAACCAGACCCAAACCTGGATCAAGACCCGGATGAACTAGAAGTCGATGATAGCGTCACAGCAGCGCCGGAAACCGCAGATGTCGATACCGCAGACAGCGGCCCTGATGTTGCCACTGTGCATCAGGTCAGTCCAGCAGTCACCATCAAGCAGTCTGACCTGAATCGGGCACTGGGGTTTGCCAAAGCAACGGTGTTGACTGATGCCAAATCTCCTCTGGGTTATATTCACCTGGCGGCAAATGCTGCAGGGCTAACGGTTGAAGGCTATAACCAACTGGCAGGCGCACGCGCAATCGTACCTCTTGCCCATCAGATTAAAGGGGCCGGTGATGAACCCCTGTTTGAAGTGCTGGTACCGACTGGCATCGTAGAACTGGTGACCAAAGAACCACCCGATAGCAAAATCACCTTGTGCCATGAAAACCGCTTCCTGGTGGTTAATCTGGGGGACGATGAATTCCGCCTGAAAATATTCCCGCAAGCGTTCCCGCAAATCCCATTTCCTGCCAGTGAATCATCCTGGGAGTCAGAAGGGTTCATTGAAGCCCTCAAAACCCTTTGCCAGCTAGTCGGAGATGAGGGTGATGTCCTCATCCAGATTGATGAAGATGGCGGCTGGCAACTGGAGGGCAATCAGGGCACTGCTCTGTTGGTGTATTACACCCCGGCAAAGGCACCAACGAGGGATACTCATAACTTTAAGTTCCATGCCAAAACCCTGAAGAGCCTACTGGGATGCACGGGCAAGGTCAACATTGCCGTTGGCGATGCCCAGGTAGGGCAAATCACTGCCCCCCGAATGGCAATTGAGTCAGATGGGATCACCATCTCCTGTGAAATGCTCATGCCGCCTGAAGGGAAATCGCACGCTTCCTATCGCGGCATCTTAAGTCGGCTCACAGGTGATGTGCCTGCCCTGGAGTTTGACCCCACAATCATGCTGCCCAAGGTGGAGAGAGGGATATTGTTAACTGACAAGGCCAGCAAATATCCCATCCTCCAGGTTGAAGTAACTGGACAGCGCAATCCCACTATCACCCTGATTGGCACCACTGAGACGGGTGAGGGCAGCCAACAGTATATGCCAGGAGTGTATATCTCCAAAGCAACGCCAGCGCAATCCTTCAGAACCAATGGTAATCACCTGAAGAATGCCTTGGGGGCAATCACCAGTACGGTGGCCAAGATGGTGGTCACGTCGCAACTGGCAGTGATATCGGGCGGCAACCTGATTGTGGTGATTGGCCACATCCAGGACAGTTAAATGCCTCCCGGAAGGGGCTGTCCCATTCTCCCTCATGCCCCTTCCTTGATCTTCAGGATGCCCTTTCATCAAACTTCCCATGCCCACACAAATTGCCCTGATTGATCCACCTCCCAGCATTCAGCCCACTAACCCAGATCAGCAATTCCTGATTAACTCCGGCTTCCTGACCTCGCCCTACAGTGGGGTGCTGGTACTGCCCCCTGGCAGTGGCAAGACCTATCTCTCCCAGATTGCCGTCAATGCGGCCCTCCAGACCGGGGGGAGGGTGCTATTCCTGGCACCCACCAAGGCATTGGGCAATCAGCAATATGAGCGCCTGAAGGCTATCTTTCCCAATGTCCATGCCTTCAATGGGGATAGAGAACGGGATAACCCGGATGACCTGACCCAGGCCCAGGTACTCATTGCCACCCCAGAATGGGTGGATAAGTATCTCCGCAGTCCTCGGCGCATTAACCATCCCTGGCTGCTGCAATTGCGGTTGCTGGTTGTGGATGAGATTCACACCATTGGGGAAGGGAGAAGGGGGGCGACTTTAGAGCGAGTTATTGTCCTGCTGCAACTGGTGAATCCCTTTATCAGGGTGTTGGGCTTATCGGGCACCCTGGATGCCAATGACCTGGCTGATTGGTTGGATATGGGGCACTATACCAACCTCAATGCCAGTAATCCCCCCACCTGGGAAGTTCATGTCTGCCAGTGGAAGCAAAAGAATAGTACCCTCCTGGGCATCTTGAAAAGCCCTAACCACAGAGGGGGTACCATCATCTTCTGTCAGAGCCGCAGACGTTGTGATGATGTGGTCCAATGGCTCAGGAGCAGAGGCATTAGTGCCCAATCCCACCATGCAGGGCGCAGTAAGGATGAGCGGGCTGAGATTGAACAGGGCTTCAATGAGCAATCAGTGGTAGTTGCCACTGGGACACTGGCAGTTGGGGTAGACCTGGCGGCTCGCTCAGTCATCCTGTATGACCTCTCCCGCATGCGGGCACCCTTACCTGCGGCTGAGGTGCATCAGTTAGCGGGCCGATGTACTCGGGGCCGTATTCCCGGCACCGTGTATCTATTGGCCACCCATCAGGAAGAGGGGCTTGCCTGGGACTATCAACAGGCTGCCTTTGAACCCCTCCAGTCCCCGATGCAGGGCATTCATCAAGAGGAACTCGGCCTGATTGCGATCGCAGGCGGTTATGCCAACAATCAACTCCAATTAGAGCGATTGACGCACCAGACCTTTGCCCACTATCAGGGGGTTGCTATTGATGCGGTCAACATTATCCAGCAGTTGCTCAACAA
>CAZGDE010000180.1:0-13307 GCA_964524315.1 uncultured bacterium | reverse complement strand
CGGTCAGTTGGAGCACCTTATTCCTATTATAAAAGATGTCAAATAGGCTCTATATCAATGCCTGCAATATTAGGTCCCTTGTAAGCATTGCAGTTGTAGCACGAGAGAGCAAGGTTTGCTTCATCTGAGGAACCGCGATGCTTAAGCGAAACAATGTGGTCAATCTGAAACGGTAGAACGTCGTATTCTTGAGGCAACCGACAATACTCGCAGCATTGGTTAGCGCGTTGCTTAACAAGCTCACGCAATGAATCATCCATGATCAATTACTTTGGTTCTGCAACGATTGCCGTGCTTTCGCATGAAGTAGGTTTAGGAAGTTTCCGACACGTAGATAACGTTCCATCTCCTGTCGCTCAACCTCACTAAGTAATCCTTGGTTGTTTCTCTCAGCTAGCTCATTCATGCGAGCAATATCCCCTGCTTCAAACTGGAGGCTAAGAATAGCGCGAGATACATCTTGAGAAAGGCTGCCTTCTTCAGGATGAATGATTCGAGCAAAGATTTCTGCTTCTGTTAAAGATGGCATCTGTGTCATGATGATTCCAAAAGATTGAAGACATCGGGGTTGGCATTTACCTGAGCTTACTCCCTATATAAGGGGAGCATTTTAATTATATTGCGTCGCCAGATCTAACAACATCTCCGTCAGGGCATCCGGTTCCCCCTTAAGATATCGCACCTGGGCACCCACAAGCGCGGCAATCAGGTGATGCAATTGCTCAATCGTGACCGGGTTACGAGTGTTGACTCCTAATTCCTGATGGAGGTAATAGATGCGCTGAGGATTAATCCCCGCAGTTTGGGCAATTGCCCCTCTATCCTGCCCCTTCATGGACAACACAATGAGCCATGTCCTTAATTGGGTACCCAAAATGGCAAACACTTCCATGGGATGCGGTGGTTGGGCACTATTCTCCAGTTCATGCAATTCTGCCAATCCCGGTTGCCCCCTCAACAGCACTTTGGCAAACTCAAAGGGGTTCCCACTGGGATGGGTTAATTGGGCAATCGCCTCTGTGTCCATGCCCCCTGCCTGTTCCACATAAAGGGCAATTTGTTGCAGGATGCCCTCTAACTGATAGCCATTCGGGGCAATTTCTGCCAGCAAATTAACTTCGGCGCTGTCTAAATTAACCTCCGCTCTGGCAGCAAACGCTAATACCCGTTGTTGAAGTCCCTGTGTGTCCCAGGAAGTCAGTGCCTTAAATTCCTGTACCAGTGCCCCTAATTTGATGGCATCTTTGACCCACTTGAGCCGTCTGTCGGGGGCATTTATTGCTCCTGTCCGCTCATCCAGGGTGCCCGTTATGACCAGGTGATTCGATGGGGCTGTAGCGATCACCTGTAAGTCGCGCGCTGGCATCTCCAGGGCAAGGTATTTCACCTCCCTCAGCCAAATTAGTTTGCCTTCATCCAGATGCAGCAGGTTAGTTGTGAGTGCCTGGGCGATTGCTTCTTTGATAGAGACTTCAGGGTTATCTAGCCTGATTGGTTGCGGGTGTTTGAGGAGGACTGCCTGCTCAATATCGTAAGGGTCGCCATGATAGAAGTGCAGCATTTTGAGTGAAGAAAGAGTACACCCCCAGAAAAGGCGAGTAGGATGGGAAGAAGGAGGCAGGGGGGATGAGAGAAGCTCTGCCTGATGTTGGGAGGATTTAGGGAACTATTGTTGAAGACCCGTTAGTGGGTGTAGCGTGGAAATAGCATTGGAGGAATGAGTGATGGCGGCTAGCGGTATTGAGATTTTGCAGGGACAACTGGACCAACTGAAGGCGCAACGAGAAGAGATTTACACCCAGCAACTGTTGCCCTTAGATGATGCGATTGGGCATCTAGAGAAGCTGGTAAGTGGACAGAATGGCAAGGTGAAGTCTGCCCCGGCTGAGACACCGACCCCCACAAAGGCAGCACCGGCTGAGGCACCGACTCCAGCCAAGGCGACAACCAATGGGGCTAAATCCCGACAAGGGAAGCGTTCAGCAGCAAAGGCGGCACCGACAAAGACCGCCAAAGCACCCGCGAAGCAGGGTAAAGCACCGGCTAAAGGAGCCGCCCCCGCAGAGAGCCAAGCACCCGTAACCCCGGCACCCCAACCGGACACTCAACCGGCACCGGCACCTGAGGCAACCAAGCCAGCGCCCAAATCGGCAGCCAAGGCAGCCCCCAAACAAGCCGCTAAAGCAGCACCCAAGGCAGCAGCGAAAACAGCACCGACGAAGAAGCCGACGGTCAAACTGAAGCCGAATTACCGGGACAAGAGCGTTGACGATGCGATTGCAGCCCTCTTAAACGCTGAACCCAGTAAGACCTGGAAAACTGAGGATGTGGTGAGCGCGATTGCCGCACCGTCCTCGAAGGCAGAACTGAACACCTATATCCGTAGCTTGCGCCTGTATCTGGCGAATGGGGCAGCCCAGGGCAAATGGAAAAAGCTGTCTGACGGCCCAGCGGTCTATGCCGCCAATGATTACAAAGCCGGTTGAGCCTGCGCCTGATTATTTAACTGGGCATCCCGCATCGATGCCACCACAGCGGTGGTCAATGAATGCAGGGTGCCCATTTTCAGGTCCACATAGGTTGCCCAGTGGGTGAGGTCACGGGTAATGAGTAGCCGATTGAGCCGGTCATGGGCAAGGGCCGCCATCATCGGATTAATGCCTGCCGACTGTTGCATCACCTGTGCCCGTTCCTGACAATTCAGGTGCTCGCCTGCTGCCTCACCAGCGCCCTGATGATGAGGGCAATCCAATAGCTCGGGGTGGATGAGTGCGGGCGATGGGGTATGGGCCATGGTGCCGATGAAGGGGCTATCACTGAACTCCCAGGTGGGTGCCGATCCCAGTAGCACCTGCCCGCTCTGGTAATGATTGCCCACGTCTAGCCACCACACCCACGGCATCGCTTGGGCTTTGCCATCAGGGGCGTTGAGCTGTAGACACCGGGCGATCGCCTGTCTGCCGGTTTGCCCATTTATGACCCCATTGTCAGTACAGCCCACAATCACAGTGAGGCTTTCCGAGACGGGATGGGGCACCAGGGCTTCGCTGAAGGGATGAGGGCTATAGGCGATGCCGATCCCATACTGGTCGCTACACTGTTGGGCTAACACTGCCGCTTTATTGCGCCCAACCGCATCCCAGTTGTAGCTCTGGCGGGATAGATTGTCTGCTTCCACCACATCGGGATCACAGAAGATGAGGCGTGTCGGCTGCTGTTGCCCCAATTGGACGGCAATGCGCGTGAGTAAGGGTGCCAGATAACTGCCATTGCCGCCACACCCCACCAGAATGAGGGTATAGGCTGCGGGTTCGCGCAGGATAATTCTGGGTGCCTCAGTCATGGTTCCCTCCCAGGCGTTCCAGCACCCGATTCAGGTCAATCTGCGCTTTCACCAGGTCTTTCAGGGGATAGGTGGACTGCCCCTGGAGGGCAAGTAACTGATGGCGAATGTCTTTACTCCCCTTGCCTCGCCCCTTGACTTTCCCGGTAGCCCAATCGGCTGTCATGGTGCCAGTCCACCAATCAAAGGCGGTCTTGGCGGCATGGCTGAGACACAGACTGCCATCCCCATTGACATTGGGCAGGGGTGCCAGGAATAGCTCAATCGGTTGCTTGAAGTGGGGTTGCGCCAACTTCGATGCCCACAGGTAGCCAGTTCTGCCGCTATAGACCATGACCAGAGCCGGGAGGGGTACTGTAATCGTCATCTGTGCCCCGGTATTTGGGTGCAGCAGGTTTATCGTGTGCGGACCGGGGGGATGCCACACCACTTGCCAGGTGCGATTGCCACTGGAGAGGCATCGCAGGATTTGCCAGTGACCGGGTGCCTCTAACCAGCCCGTATCGGTGGGCAGGTCCGCCACTGCTGCTTTCAATTCGGCCAGGGAGATAAAGCGGACATGGCCCGTGTGATTGTAATCCCAGGTCTGCACCTGAATCTGGTAGCCACTGGTGATTGTGATGACAGCTTTGGGACGCTCTGGTTGGGCATTTGGGCACACTTGCTGTAAGAGGGTGCCAATGTCGGGATTGCTGCTGCTCATAAGTCGGGATTGCTGCTGCTCATAATGACGGCGACTGGGAATAAATAGGTGCTGCCCGCAGGAAATGGGGGAAGGGGTGGGACGGGATTAAGGCTCAAACAGGGAAAGTTGCTGCCAGTCCGTTGCCTGATTCCATACCGCCACCAGGGCATTGATTTTGGTGGTCATGGCTACCGGGGTGCTGGCTTCTAACAACCACTGGTTGAGGTGCTGGCGTTCAATAATGAGTTGCAGGGCTGCCTGGTATTCCTGCTTCAGGACAATGAGGTCATCCAGGTTGCCCAGTTGGATAGTGTCTGCCCCTTCGGGATGGTCGAGGAAAGGGTTAGCGGTCACGTTATCCACGGTGATGAGGGCACTATATAGATAACGGGTACTATCGGGTTGTTGCTGACACAGAACGCGTAAGCGCTCATCATCTATCTGGTCGGGCGGCAAAGGGTCCACAATGGCCGTGCGGTCAAGCTCATAGGTTTCCAGTACCGTGTGCCATTGGGCATGATTCAGCAATCCCAGCACGATATGAATTACGGGATCGAGCTGATACCAATCCTCCTCCCACCAGTCCTGATAGAAGGGCAGAAGGCGAATTTCCGCGACCTCTGCCTCATCCAGGTCATCGCCCAACGGAAACCATTGCTGCACCAACTGGTTAACCTGCGCTAACACCTCGATGGGCAAATGTTTGACATCTACCCCAGCCGGTACCGGCAAACTTTCCAGGGGGAATGCCCGCTGGTGCAAGTTGATGATGCCCAGGAAACGGTCTAAGTCCTTTAACAATTGGGTGGGCGTGGGGGCAAAGTAATAGCTCTCGACCCCCAACTGTTGCTTCAGATGTGCCTGGAAATGAACCACTCGCCGCAATTGGGCAATGGCTTCTGTCAGTGTCGGATAGGGTGCCATTGCTAGCCCCGGCGCGTAATGGCGACTCTGCCCAATTCCGCTATTAATGCCCTGACAGCTTTCTCTTCCTGCTCAGCCGCTGCCAGCAATTGGGTCAATTGTGGTTGATAAAGCATGGCATCCTTGAGGCTAATCGGCTGTTGCCCAATCGCCCATGCCACCCGGATGGCCGGATGAAAGTAATCGTCGCCCTGGCTCAAGCGGGCAATGAATGAGTCCAGGGGATGAATGTCACCCATATTAGCTGTCGCGATCTCACTGAGAGGAGTGGGATTAGCCATTAGTACCCGCCCCCACTTTGACCAGCGTGATTTTGTCCCCTGTGCGCTCAACTCTGGCATTAGATGCCCACGGCACAATGGCAATCAGAGCCTGTTTCAACAGGTCATCGTTGTTGGCTACCGCACTGGGCACTGTCACAACCTGATTTTGCCCATTGTGGTTGTAATGGACCATAACAGTGGCATCAACAGCATGAATGGTGGTCATATTGGCATTCCTATAGCTCTAATAGATTGACTTGCTTACCAGATGCGGGCTTTTGCTGGAGTAGCGGATTAACACCTTCTCCCCCTGTCCCATGCCCCGCTGCCAGCAGGTTGACCTGTCGTTGTTTGCCCCGATTCAATGTCCGTTGGTGCTGGTTAAACTGATCAATGGTTTCAGTGAGGGCATCTTTGACTGGGGCAGGCAGGCTTTGTAGAACTGCCCCTGGCATGATGGTCACAGTGCCCCCGGGGGTTTCCTTACAGGCGGCACTCACAATCACCTGACGATAGTGGTTCAGGTCAAGGGTGCCCTCACTGACAGGACTACTGGTATCCCCAACGAGGGTGAGCTGGATGGTAATCAGGGGCGGAGTTTTCATGGCAAGAGGATCAGAAAGAGTTCACCCGGACAAAAGGGAAAGGGGAAGAGGGGAAGATTTAGGGAGCAGCAGGGGCAACTGCGCCTATAGCGTGGCACCGATATTGCCCAATGTTTTCTGCAAGTTCCAGGTCATGGGGCTATTGGCTACAGTCATCGGCATCGTTGACCCTGTGGTTTTGCAGAGGTTAATCAATGCCAGGTGGACGCGCTCTTCCAGTGAGGGCGATGCAAGTACCGGGTGATATTCCTGCCGATAGCCCCCATTGCCATCGGGCAGGCTGACCAACAGTTTGCCCTCATCGGCACAAGCACTCCAGGTAGAGCCATCAGTACAGGATGCCCCCTCGTTGAACATCTCGTAGCACTTCCAGGGCGTAGCATGACCCAGGACATGAATGGGCAAGTGGGCAAACCCGCTGCCATTGAGGACACCCCTGACTAACTTGACCAGGGCGACACACTCCGGCAATTGCCGTTTGGCTACCCCACCGAGGGCAATGCCCTCAAAGCCAGCATTGGCAAACCGCAGTGCCAATTGAACTGTTTGCATGGTGTCTAGTTCACAGTAGGGGCACACGCCAAACAGGGGCAGGTCAGGCCGCTCCCGATGCGCGAGTGCCCACATCGCATTCTTATAGGAGGCTTCCATGCGTGTTTGGGCATCCTTCTTGTCACTGCCAGGGGGAATGGGGATGTCCAAGGTGAAACCAATGTCGGCCCATTCTTCCTGGTATTGCAGCACTATCTGGGGCGATAGGATAGTTGCTTTGCCGTTGGGAATCGTGATGCTGGACGTGCCATCCCGGTGAGTCTGCCAGGTGGCTTTTTTCACAGTTAATAGGGCAAATCCCCCGCTATCAATCATGAGGCAGTGGTTGCGGCTCAGATCAGCCATCGCTTCCGGCTCTAAGAAGCGGGCACTCACCATCAGGTTGGGGGCAATAGTGCTGGATATGAAATGCCGAACTGCCATATCCAGCTCAATCTTGAAGCACAGGGTAGGCACAATTGCCGGGAATTGCAGTGTCCCCTTACGGGTTTGCAGTGAGGGCGGGGATTGTAGTTGTATCTGGGGCTGTTGTTCCATAGGAAGGGAAGAAATGAACAGCCCCCAGGAAAAAAGGAAGGGGATGTAGGGATAGGGAGGAAGGGCGATCGCTGTGAAGCTATGATGAGAAGGGTATATGCTTGAGGCAAACGAGCGGTGAACGATGACTTACACTTTGCCCCAACTCTTAAGTTTCGAGGAATTCGTAGCCCAATATGGCAACAACCCCCGCTACGAATTGGCAGATGGAGAGCTAATTGACATGGAACCCACTGGTCCCCATGAAACTGTAGCTGGGAAAGTAGCTAGCAAACTTAGCATCGAGCTGGAGCGTCAGGGACACCCCTGGTGTATCCCTCGCACCTGTATTGTCAGACCGTTTGCTGATGTTGCCACTGCGCGTCGTCCTGATGTTGTTGTTCTAGATGAGACTGCCTTAGGCAATGAACCACTTTGGGAGCGAGAACCTATCATTACTCTAGGCAGTTCCATTAAATTGATTGTTGAAGTGGTCAGCACCAATTGGGAGACCGATTACGCTCGTAAAGTTGAAGAATATGCCTTACTTGGCATCCCTGAGTATTGGATTGTTGATTATCGGGGACTTGGTGGCATTGCTTTTATAGGCAGACCGAAACAACCAACCATCAGTATCTATCAACTTTCTGGTGAAGATTACGTTCGACAGATGTACCGCATTGGTCAGTTGATTGCGTCGCCGTTGTTGCCAGAATTGACCTTAAAACTCGATGATGTGCTGCCCTACTGACGATGGCTGCGGCAAATATTACAATGGGGGAAAATTGTTAGCCAGCGCCCACTTATGCCAGAAGACTATATTTGGATCGTGACCGTTGCACCAGAAGATGCCCCTGACCAACTTACGATCAACGAAGATGGGGTGAATTGGCGACAGGTGATTACGTTGAAGTTCATCCGGTCAGATAGGCAGTAAATGGCAAACAATTGGGCGATCGTCATTGGCATCAACCAGTACCGCTTCCTGCAACCTCTGAGGTACGCCAAGCGGGATGCCGAGTTAATGGGTGCCTTTTTGCAGAATGAAGCCCGCTTCGATCGCATCTTTTTGTTTACGGATGATTCAGCCCCCATTAATGGCAAATCCACAGAACCCTTTCGAGCGAATCTGCTGCGCGTCTTGCGCCAGGTGTTTGAAAAGCCTTTCATGAAAGATGGCGATAACTTCTGGTTCTTCTTCAGTGGGCATGGGATTCCCCACAATGGGCAGGACTACCTGATGCCCCTCGATGGCGACCCCGAGGACATCGAAAATACGGGCATCTCCACCAATACCATCACCAATTACCTTCGCAGTTGTGGTGCTGATAATGCCGTGATGATTCTAGATGCCTGCCGCAGTGGGGGTAAGAAAGCTGGTGAAGGCATTGGCAGACAGACCGAAGCTGATGCCCGCCAAACGGGGGTGATTAGCCTCTTCTCCTGTAGCCCTGACCAGTATTCCTATGAACTGGAAGCCATCGGTCAGGGTGCTTTTACCTATGCCCTACTGGAAGGGTTGGGCATTCGGGGCAGATGTGCTACTGTGGAACGCCTCAATCAGTATTTGCAAAGTCAGGTGCCCCAGTTAGTGCAGCAACACCTGGGGCGAGGACAGCAGGTGCCTTATACAATCGCGGAACCCATCAATCGATCGCACCTGATCTTGATGCCCCAACATGCTAGCCTTGCCGATATTGCCACGCTCAAGAATGATGCCTATCGTGCCCAGATGAATCAGAACTGGGATTTGGCCCAGCGATTGTGGATACGGGAACCTCGATTAATTGGATTTTCGCCAGATGCAGGATCTCAAATGAGACAGGAAGTATTGGCTTACTCTCAGAGTTTCTCTCAAATTCGCTTGAGTTATGCCTGTCGGTGCAGATTGGATTGAAGATAGTTCCTCAACCTTTTCCTGAAGTCATTGCTTGAGTTTGCAAAAATGTATAGCGTAGCAGGTTGTACGTTAGATTCTTTAGTCCTAATTGTGCTGTCGCCCTGGCAATACCAATCGAACGCACCAGTTTGCCCCCCATCTGCATGACCCAAGTGCCAAAGACATGCTCAACCTTGGCTCGGATTTTAGACTTGGTGCGGTTGGCTTGCTTTTGCTCCTCGCTTAACGGGTGGTTGCGATAGGCTCGTTCATGAATTTGACTCTCAAAGCCGATGAGAGCCAGGGTTTCCTCAATGGCTTGAGCACGGTAGGCACTGTCTGCCCAAATCGTATCGCTGTCGTTATCGTCATCAAGCAGTTGACCCAAGACCTGGCAGTCATGTACCGAGGCATCGGTAACGCTGTAACGACGAATCAAGCCATGTTCAACATCAATGCAGATGTGGTCTTTGTAGCCAAAGTAGCTCTTGCCCCCCTTTTTCGTCCATCGGGCATCGGTATCTTTTTGAGCCTGTTTATGTGCTTTGTCCTGCCATGAGGCAGGAATGTCACCTTGCTTGATAGCTTGGTTCTCGTCGTCGTGGTTGTGTTGTTTGGGCACCGGAATGAGGGTGGCATCCACGATCTGTCCACCTTTGGCGGCATATCCTTGCTCAATCAAGTACACATCGAATTGCTCAAACAACGACTCAATCAAACCCTGCTCGCTCAACTGTTTGCGGAATAACCACACCGTTGTTGCATCGGGTACTTCATCAGCCAGTCCAAACCCCAGAAACTGCATGAACGACAAGCGGTCACTGACCTGATATTCCAACTCCTCGTCACTGATGTTATACAACTGCTGCAACACCAAAAGCTTAAACATCACGATTACATCCGTTGGCTTTCGTCCTGCCTGACTTTTGCGGGATTTATCGTAAATTTGCTCTAACAGAGGACGAAACGTTTCCCATTGAATGATGTCATTGAGTCGAACCAGCAAATCTTTCTTCTCATTGAGTTTGTTTTGGCGTTCTTCCCAATCCCAAAAGCCTGGTTGGTTCATGACAATTCACCCCTACGTTTCCAACTTCAGAATCTCATGCTTATCTCAATTTGAGACATGCCTTAAGGAATTTTTCGAGGTGCCCACAAGTTTGTCTACTTGGTTATGGTGACTTCTGAATCGAGCACAAGGCAACAAATTTTAGAGACCGCATCGCAACTGTTTTACCAGAAGGGCATTCAGCACGTTGGGATCAACGAAGTGATTGCAGTGTCAGGAGTCGCTAAAAGGACGTTGTATCGGCATTTCCCTTCTAAGGATGACTTAATTCGGGAAGTCATGCAGCATCGAGCAGTTCAATGGATAAGCTGGTTTGAGGCAGCGGTTGCCGACAAAGGGGGTACAGCCAAAGAGCAATTGCTGGCTACCTTTGATGTGCTTCAGGCGTGGTATGCTCAACCTGATTTTCGGGGATGTCCTTTCATTAACGCAGTTCTGGAAATCGCAGATGCTTCTCATCCGGCTCATCACATCTCCACTCAGTTGAGAGAGACTATTCGCCTTTACATTATGCAGTTAGCTTCTGAGGCGGGTATGCGTGATCCTGCCTCATTTTCACAGCAATACCTGCTTTTGATCGGAGGAGCCAGCCTGATGGCAACCATTGAAGGAAAATCGATCGGAGCACAATATGCTCAAAATGCACTTGCTGTCTTGATTGATGTGGGTTAAGCAGTTGTGGTGATTCACAGTTTTAGTTGGGCTGCTGTTTCTCTGGTTTGTCTCAAGAATGCATCGAGCAGCGGTTTGCCAAACTGCATCAACGGTTGCACAATGTCCTCGCCTGCTGTTTCCGGAGTCCCTGCATTAAACGGTGGCTCCGGGTTGTATTCCATCATAAGTTGGGTCATTTTTGCCACCTCTTTGCCACAAAGTAAGCTCAGCAAAGTTAAGCCAAAATCAATCCCTGATGTCACCCCTGCTCCTGTGATTCGGTTGCGATCGATCACCACCCGCTCAGGAACCACGTCAACCCCCAGCATGGCAAGCTGATCCCGAAATGCCCAATGGCAAGCTGCTTTGTAGCCTTGCAATACACCAGCAGCAGCTAGAATCATGGAACCCGTGCAGACCGCAGTGACGTACTGGGCTGTAGCACTTTGCTGTTGCAGGAAACTCAGGATATCTGGATCTTTCATCACTTCAATTTGCCCCATGCCGCCACCAGGAACACAGATCACATCCAGAGATGGACAATCTGCCAGAGTAACAGTGGGGACAAGAACTAGCCCCTCGTTCGTGGTGACGGGAGCCAGTGTTTTGCCAATTACATAAACTTGCGTGTTGGGTGGAAACGATAGAACCTGATGAGCGCCCATCAGGTCGAGTTGAATGACACCGGGATAAATCAAAAAGCCAATTTGGAGTGGATTCATGGTTTATAGTTGCCTGAAGGGTTTTATTATGGAACGATCGTAAAAGCGGACTTCAACCCTTGCCTAGACCTCAAGTGGGTACACTTTTAGCATCATCATGACTCGTTCTCTGCATTCTTTATTTCAGTCGATCGCCACTGCCCCCACTGAGCAATCCCTGCGGCTGAGGTTTATGGACGGGGTAAGTGAATACTTTGGGGTGCAACGGTGGGGCATTTACCTGATGCAGGATGAAAACCATCTGGCAGATTTTGATGTAGTGGGTGTATCGGATGCGTTTGTGGAGCGCTATGAACAGATAGGCAGACAGGTTGATCCAGTATTGCAATATGTGCTGGAACAGCATGCCCCAGCGCATGAAGCACTGGTGTTACCTCCAGGGGGTTGGAAACAAAGTGAACTGTATCAATACTGTTGCTCGGAATATGACCACGAACATATTATGACTGGCCCGATCGTCGGTCGGGGGCAGTTGATTGGAACGGTGCATTTCGCGCGTGTCGGTGAAACACCAGCATTCAGTTTGCATGAGTTGGCGAGTTTGGGAGCAGTGTGTACGCATTTATCCGCTTGTTTGGCTGAATTGCGGAAACCTGCTATGTCGGCTTCAGATGTCACCTTGCAACGCTTGACACCACGAGAAGTGCAAATCGCAAGGCTGGTTGCCAAGGGATTGACTAATGCCGAGATTGGGGCAGAGCTATGGATTACGCAGAATTCTGTTAAACAGGCATTGAAGCGGATGTTTCGCAAGTTGGACGTGTCTGCTCGAACCGAAATGGTAGCGAAGTTACGAGATGTTATCTAAGCGCGCATGGGGATGGGGGGAGTAGGATCTGTATTTCTCTTTGTGTCAATCCGCGACTTGCCACCCACCCTAAAGCCTCATGAACGTTGCATCTCAGAGATTTTGAGCGCATTTTGACAAATTCTAGCCATTTAGAGGCTTACAAGCTATGTCTAGACAAGGATAGAACCTGAAAAGCAAGTTGTGGATTGACACAAAAAATTTTACAGACTCTGATTCTGCACTACCCACTATCACAACCTGATGTAATTCTTTGCTGATCTATGTATGCTCTCTTTGTCGCTTCATAAACTCTAAAATCATTTTAGAATCATCAATTTTCAAATTCTGCATGTAAGCGCCGCAGCAGTTCAACTGGAATGGCATAAAATGACCGTTCACTACGAAGCTGTTCGCCAAACAACTCCTGTCTGCGTTCTGTCCAGAAGGTTAGTAACCCAATGACTTCGCCGAATTGATTTAAAATCGGAGCGCCACTAATACCTCCTTGTAAGGGAATACTAACCTCCAAAACTCGCTCGGTGCAAAGTTGGCTGAGACGAATCCGGTTGACCAAACCTGTATTGCAATAGAGATTTTCTGCAAATCCACCACTTTCAGGGGCTGGAAAACCGATTGTCATGATCCGCTCTCCAACCTCAACCAGTTCTGAAAAACCTAGTCGCAATGGTGTAAGCGAGGTAGTTACTGGCTGGATTTGCAAAATCGCGACATCATCTGTTCCCCATGTTGGTAGGTGAATTGCTACAACCTGTAGAGCGCTGTCTTGAGTAATCACCTGCACCGCTTCTGGCGCAACGCAGTTTCTGGTCATCTCATCAACCAGTACATGACGATTGGTCGCGATGTGGCTTGGGCTAATCACAAAGCCACTACCACTTACAACTCGATCGCCTAAATGAATTTGTAGCCAAACAACTGACGAAGCATAGATTCGGACAGTGTGATTTAGGCGTTCAAAGTCTGGACTATGAAAGTCAAGGGTTTCAATATGTTCTAGCAGCAATGCAGTATAGGATTCTCGCTGTCGGGCGCGAGCTAAGATTTCCAAGCCGAGTTCTACCTGATTTGCAGCTAGAGGTTTCGTTAGCCGTTGAAACTGCGTTAGAGCCTCTGAGTAACGTTGCAAACGTAAAAAGTGGTGGGCAAGCGTTTCTGGATTCCCCTCAGGATTAATCGGTAAGTTTTCAAGTATGCTCAACCATGTTTGATAATTTGCTGCAACATCATTGATATCGCTCTGGGTATTGTAAGTGCGTTGTAGGAGCCGATCGCCTTCCTCAAGCC
>CAZGDE010000179.1:0-13571 GCA_964524315.1 uncultured bacterium | reverse complement strand
ACTTAGTGATTGTGGCTCTATCATTTACAACATTCTCAAAAAGCCTAACAATGGCAAAGAACAAACTACTGTCATTCCAAAGTCGGGGCTTTTTCCAAGACTTTGTGATTCACTAGAATGAATAAATCGTTAAAATCCCCTCATTAAGAGTACAAATGAATACTCGCTTTGTTACTCATCCTACTGAGGAACATCTTAAACAGATCGAAGACTGGCTGTTTGCGGAACGTCAGAAAACTGGTGAAGGCTTCTACTGTAATTTGAGTGCTATTTTAGCTGCTCATCAACAAAAAGAGTTAGCTTGTATTACTCATGACAATGAAGCGATAGGTTTTGCTGCTTGGATCAACTCTAAACCCTTAGCTCATTTAGATATTGTCGAGATACACCCAGATTTAAGAGAAAGGGGCTTTGGAAGGATTTTGATTGAAGGGTTGTTCAACTACCTTAGAACGCTTGGAATTGTAGTTGTTGATCTCGAATGCCAACCCCCAACTTCAGAACCTGTATGGAGACACTTAGGTTTTCGTGATTTTCCAAAAGCTATTAAACACGATAATGACTCTATCAACCTGTATCGCCCCTTGATAGAAAATCTTGAAGCAACTAGTCAAAGTGAAGATGTTAATAATCAAAGTGGAGATGTTGAAGTTTTAGAGTTGTGGGATAAAGAACCGTATCCAGCCCAAAATTCAGCACCTACCTGGACTTGGCAAATACTTAGACAAGCGGGTACGCAAAAACTAGTAAAGCCCATTATTCACCCTTGTGATTGCAGGTGGAAACTGCAATGGAGACAAGGGAAAGGAATTTTTGCTAATAAAAAGGTGAAGTCCTTTTCCAAGGAAAGTGAGGGTTGGATTCGGTATATAGTACTTACTGAACTACCAGAATATCAAGGTTTATCTTTAGAGTAGAAGCTACTGGACTTTTAGCGTATCCTGGCAAAATAGTTGAGTGAAGGTCAGGAGCAGCAGCGATGGCAGCAAAACGCGTTTTGAATCAAATTAAGCAGTTAGATAAAATCCAGTCTCAGAAGGGGAAATCTGGCAAGGTGAACCGCTGTGGACTGTGTGGCAAAACTCAAAATTTGACCAAAACGAAGTGTTGCAATAATTGGATTTGCGACGATGAGGATCAGTATCAAGTATTTTCATTTGCTCGCAACAGTTGTTATCGCAATCATCGCCGCTACACTTTATGTGGGGCACATTATGCTGAAGAGCATGATGGCAAATGGCAGAATTGCCAGGAGTGCCGAGAGTCATTTGAAACAGAGTTGTACGTTTATTACGGCACCAACGAATATAACTTTGAGAAACTATCCAATCCACCCAAATACGAACCAACACGCTGTACCGATTGTAAGCGAATCATTCGACTGGGTTGTGATGGCTACTCCAGTGGTCCAGAAGGCTATTTATGCGAGAAATGCAGCAATAAAAAGTTTGGCAATCTTTTGTCACGGTAGCAGATGGTTCTGCATTTAGTGCAGATACTAGAAAGAATTAGCCCTGATCTGCTGCCTTTAACTTGGCAATTTCAGCTTGAGCAGCTTCCAATTTCTGCTTGATCGTAATCAGCTCCAGGAAGATTTCTTCCTCTAATTTGGTACTCATGCGCTTCTGGAAAGTAATTGCACCTTCGCTCGTATAGGCAGCACCCAGAGGCAGATGTAAGCTGTTATCCATAATTAATAAGCTATTGAAGTTAAACGTTTAATAAAAGGAACAATACTTGAATCTTTCGTATCAAAATCTACTCTAATGGTTAGCTTCTTGCGTAGGTAAGTGCTGGTATTTCCGTTAATATCAGACACTTGAATTGTGCGGCTTAAATTCAGTGCTTTGAAGGTGCCTTGATAGAGAGGCACATTACCATCCACTAGAGTAGTGGGATCGCGCCAGTCACCTTGTAAGGGGAGGGGCTCCCAAGTTTCACCCGCATTTGAACTGAAGTAACAGTTGATGCTGGCTCCAACTGGACAGTAGTAATTAAAAGTAACTTCCAGATCGGTATAGGAAAAATCGTACTCAACTGTTTTACTAATCCAGGTAGAAGATTTGGCATTGGTCTGCATCACAAAAGCAGCATTACCTACTTCTACAATGGGGCATAACTGTGAGGTATTTCTGAGCGTTATTTTGAGTTCAACGCTTTGATTGGCTGACTGAAATTGCTGCAAATTCTTGAAGGGTTTCCAGCTCCCATCATTGTAATAAAGCTGGACTTCGGTACCTGCGGGTGCCTGGTAAGGCAGAGAGCAGAGCAGCCCATTAAAGGTATCAGAGGGATTAGTGACTTTTACGATCAGCTCTGAGTTGATGCCCCCAGGGACACCCTGAATCAATTCAAATTTGA
Organism: uncultured bacterium; assembly: GCA_964524315.1. Classification (GTDB taxonomy): domain Bacteria; phylum Cyanobacteriota; class Cyanobacteriia; order Leptolyngbyales; family Leptolyngbyaceae; genus CAZGDE01. The sequence continues at coordinate 11,210 of CAZGDE010000179.1, read as the reverse complement.
GGTCGCGATCGAGCTGCTGTTCCCAAACATCACCGCTTTTAACCAGGAGATTCCCCCCAACTAAGGGTTGGTCACTGGAGACACTGCCATCAATCAGACTCCGCTCACTCACTTTGGCGACATAAATCTCAGCGCTTTGCAAGAGGGGTGTGACGACTAGGGCGTACTGACCCGCTGACTCAATGAGAGCTGGCTTTTCAAAAGTAACTTCTGTCCAGGTCATACTGTTCCCACTGATGGACAAGCTGGATAGGGAGACCATTGCCTGGGCCAGGACTTCTGTGGTGGGTAGTTCTGAACTGGTCTTGACCAGGGACACCACACAGGCATACACACCTGCGGTTTGAACTGGGGGTGCTTTTCTAAAAGCAAGTTTTGCCCCTGTCAGCATCAGCGGGGTGTCTATTTTAAATGTCTGGGCGATCGCCGCTGCTGCGGTTTGATAAGCCGTAGGTTGGGCATTCCCGACTACTGGTTTAGTCAGATCAGACAAGGAGAAGACTGCCGCCGCTGTCGTAGGGCCATTAGTCAGGTTAATGACGTAATCCTTCGCTTCTAAGTTGGAAGGAATTCTAAAGTTGAGACTCACAGTCCCATCACTCTTTGCCTTCACTGTCGCGAAGCCGGTACCCGCAGGCGTGTCATTCATCCTGGTGAACTCAGTAATCCTGATATTCCCAAAGGTCAGCGCCAGATTATCTTCGTTAGGGGCAAACCCAAAGCAGTTGATCGTAATGACGGTGGCTCTAAGTGTCAGACTCAGTTTGGTGTTGACCTGGACTGTGGCGATACCCCGAACCGTAGGGATATTGCTGTAGGAGATCAGGTTGTAATCTTTGGAAGTTGTATCAGGGGTGCCCTTATCTGGACTGATGGTCATCGCCGCCCTGGTCGTGGTTGCCTTTGTTAGAGCAACCCAACTGGTAGCTTTAGCTTGAGAAATCAGGGTACGGCTGGATAAGGAGGCCGTCAGGTATTGGGCTGAGTCAAGCTGACTGAGCAGGTTCACGTTGGACCCATCCACCACTTCAATATTGGAGAAGTCTATGGTGGTGCTGCTTAATCCCGCCCTCAGCAAAGTGGCGGCAGGGTTGATGGAGGCACTATACAGCTGATGATTAAAGTCACTTTTGGACAAGCCAGAAAAGATGTCAGTGAATATTCCTGACAAGTCAAGTTCCCGATTAAGGGCTTCGTCTATGGTTTGTCGATCTAGTACTAATTGGGCGAGCTTTAGCTCATTGTCTCTATTGTTAGTTTCCAGGAGTCGCAGTTCTGAGTTAGGAATGCTGCGCTCAGTCGTATTAGTGGTGACGTACTTCAGGTTCTCAACATCTGCCTGAACGGTACCAAGGAGAAACACGTTATCAGGCAGGACATCCTCATCCAGAACAAAGATGTCCCCCTGAATCGTGAGGTACACCTTATATAAGGAGTAAGTACTCTGCGATCGCAGTTTGGTCAGAGCGAAGTGGTAGGGGTAAGTAATCTCTACGCGCCTGCCTGCGATATAAGCAACGCCAGGTGCGACTGCCAGGTATCGCCCCAGGACAATGGATAGCTCCAGTCCCTTGGCGACAAAGTTACCTGATTCTTCAAACCAACGTTGGGCCAGCTTATCTTTCAGGCTGGCGGCGATCACTTGTTTATCTAGCTGCCTGGTGAATCCGCCCTCTGAGTAATAGAAGACAGAAGGTAAGAAGGTGGGACCAAATCCCTGGACGATGGCGATCGGGTAGGAGTCTTGGTTTTTAACGAGCCTGTAGGAGAGTTGAAGTCGAGCTGCTCCTGGATCACCAGAGAACCATCCCCCAGTGATGGGGTCGTTAAACTCCTCACTTTCCAGGATGGCGAATTCAGGAATCAACCCAATGTAGGTGCGCCCATCAGCTGCGACAGTTAACTCTTGCTCAGCCACGTCAATAAAGTAACCACCATTGGGAGTCTTGATATAGACCTGACCTTTAGACACCCTCACCGTATGCGCCTCAGTACCCAATTGGGTGGCTGCGATCGCAATAGGCTGGGTGATGGTGTAGTCCTTATATAAATAGGAGAAGTTCGTGGTTTGTTGATAATTCAGCAGGCTTTGGAGTTCATGTAGCTCTGCCGCCTGACTCTTTTTATCAGGTCTAAACAAGACCCGCTGCCATCCCTTCGCAGGATCAAACCTGTTGTTGTAGTTAGTAGACATAGCTAATTACGTTTTTGACAATGGGCTGAATCGCGGGGTCTTGTGTGGTGAGGTCAATCTTGTAACGGAATTCAGTTCCCTTGGCGGTACCCATCAGGTTGGTCGCAGAGAACTTCGCTTCTACAAAGTTGAGCCCCTGGTCGATGTAAGTTTCTGTTCCGACCATGGAAAGTTCCCGCCATTCCTGGGCAGAGGTGGCGATCGCTGGATCTATAGGGCTGTAGTAGACCTTGATGTTGGTCCCCTGCGGCTTAACGTACTGCAGGATCAGGGTGACGTTACGGTACTCTGGGTAGTGAATTACCTTAGAGATGATGCTGGAGGCTGTCACTCCCGCGTATAAAGAAACGCTGGTCCCTTCCAAACTTAAGACCGGGGAGACGTTATTACTGGTGGATTGGAGGGTCGCTCTTAGTTCCAGTGCTGAGGTTTTTGTTTCCAGACAAACGGGACTGTTGGCCTGGAATTCAGTCCAACCTTTGGTGCCAGTCTTGTACTCATAGGTGATAGAGGTGCCTGGAGGCACAATGTCTCTGGAGTTGAGGCAGAAGAAAGAGACGTTGGTGAAATTGTCACCAGCACCATAGGTGCCCAGGTTAACGGTCAGGGCGGTCTTGATAAAACTGGCGACATCCACTTCAAAGCACAGGTCTTCTGACTTCAGTTCAGAAGTAGACAACCCATCTAAGGAAGAGAACAAGGTGCCCTGTAAAAACAACTGGTCACCAATCAACCCTTTAGTGATGAGGTCTTGAATCCCCACTTCAGCGGTAAAGATTTCGTAGCCAGTACTGGTAGCCTCTACACTCAGGCAGTATTTTTTCTTGGGCTGAACCAGGATAGGTTGGGCGAACTTAAAGGTGGTCCAATTGACGCCAGTGGCATCAACATCGTAAGTCTGTGCTCTGGCAATCCCGTAGTTAACTTTGATTGGACCCAGATCGTCAGCTTCTTTCAACAGGACTCTAACCTCACCAGTGGTGCTGATCGCCTTTACCTTGAGCTTGACCTGGGTAATAAAGAATTGCCCAGGGAGTTCAAAGGTTTGGTTCAGGGCGCTATGGGTGACTGGATACTGACGAGAGAGGCTATCTAACTTGACCTGAATTTCAGGTAAGGTGCTAGAACCTGTCAGACTTTCAGACGCGACTTCAATGGGCTCATCCGTGAAGTCGGGATACTCCAGGGGCAACATCGTACTGGGTCTGGGATGAGCAAATACAGCGTCCCAATTGCTGATCGCGCCCATGACGATCTGACTGAGGAGGTTGTTATAGATGCTGATTCTGCCCCGACAGTAGCCTTGTGGTCCCACCAGTTCTAAGGTGTGAACGCCACAACTTAAACCCTTAGGGAGGGTCAGGGTAAGGTGAATCTTCCCGTCAGCTTTTGCCTTTAACGTTCCAGGATACTGAGCGCTGGCAGGCGTACTGTTGGTCTTGGTGTAAGCGGTATCCTTAATTTCCTTACCTGCCAGGTACACCTTGTACCCTTCAGAATTAGGCACCAGTCCTGTCACCATAACCTTCACTGGAACAGGCTTCGCTTTTGCCTGGGTGCTAGCTAGACCTAAGAAGCTGGAGCCGTCCTGACTAATGGCGTTGAGAGCATCTCCTGTCAGGAGCGCATTCTTGAGCTTGTCCGCTGCTGCCTTGAATAAGGTCTTGGTCAGATTGGAAATGGATGCCAGGATCAGCGGGCTATTCTCTGAGGTTCTGGTTAAAAAGCTAGTTTTCTGAGCCAGGTAATCGCAGGGAGTCAGGTAGGCAAGCCCTTCGTTGTGGAAAAGAATTGAGGGGCTGGCGTACAACTTACCGCGCGCATTGCTGGCAGAAATGACACTGATGGATCGAGCAGTGGTCAGTCGCTGCTGACTCAAGACTTCCCGATTGGAGTAAGGTAGAGTCACGAAGCTATTGTCACCAATGACGTTCTTCGCCAGGGTGCCGCCACTTTGATACTTGAGGGGCACATCCTTATGAGCGTAGCCACCTGTAAAGGCCTGGATCGAAGGCGAGATGGTAGCGGTTAACCCAGACATCTGTAAGCGGCTAGCGTCTTGGATGGTATTGGTGAACATCCCAATAGGATTGGTACCAACTTCTTCAACTGCCTTACGGTACGCCTGGTTATCGAGCTTGACCACTTCCAGGTTGCAGGTATTGCGCCGAACCTGATCCGCTAGCGTGTACATCTCAGAGAATTTGACAGCCCGACACTCAGCTTCTGCCACACTTTGACCGTTGGCATACAACTTAAAGGTGGCGATCGGCAAGACAGTGGCAGGTACTTCTGGAGGTAAAGGGTTGGAACTGGAAGGCGATAGGACATAGCCCAGCTCACCATTCCGATCCAAAGTGATTACCCCTGCTTTTGCCAGGTAGTAAGAGTAGGTGACGGTAAAGTTTTGGTTGGGGGCGGGAGTATTGCCAATGAAAATAATGGAGTCGGTACTCTGCTCTAACTTGAAATCTTTGTCGATCACCAGAGGCTGAGTATAAAGGAACGAGACATAGTAGGTTGTGCCTGGGGCAGGTTCAGATCCACTGAGCGACCAGTCAATTTGAGATTGGTTCAGCAGTCGATAGTCCACACCTTCCACATAGACGGTGTTACCCTGAACCACTTTGGTCAGTCTAAAGATTGAATCGTCGCCTAGTTTGTCAGTGGTACCTGGAACAGAACCCCGCACAATGGGGCGCATGTTTTCTGCCATTTCTGCAATCAAGCTGACAACCTCAGCCACAGGTCTAAATCCTAACTGGAATGAGTTAGAACGGCCTGCACCTGCCAGGTTAGAAGCGGCGACATCAATCAGAAATCCAGGATAGCCCGCAGACTTGTCAGCCTTGAGTACGCTTAACGTGATCGCAATCTGGTTTGCATCTTCGCTGATACTGGTGGACTGGAACAGGAGAGCTGTGTTGCTCTGCTTGGTGACCACCACGTTGTTCTTGAGGATGGTTCGCAAACTGTTGGAGGTTAGGCTAAGTGTTGTCGAGCTAAAAGTAACGAGAGTAGAGGGCGCTTCTTGAGCTGGCTTGTTCAGTTCAGCCACAATGAAGTCCAGCAGATCAGATAAGGTGGTGCCTGTAAACGTGGCGTTAATCTTGACCTCAACTTTGATGTCTACGAACTGCTGCTCATAGAGAGCCTTACCCACATTAAGGACCAATACAGCACCCGCAGTCTTCACATCTGACAAGGTGATATTAGAGAGGGAAAGGGTGCGTTGGGTTACTCCTGCTCTTCCAGAATAAGTAAATACAGCTGACTCTACCTTGGTGGTCGCCAGGTCTTTGGGTACAGCTAAGGTTGCCGGGGAAGAGCGATTGATTCGATAACCTTCCACGTAGGCAACGCCAGGGCTGACAGAGAACAACACCTTATCAACCAACAAACTGTTAGAGGCGCTGAGGTCTTGAGAAGCCTTCTGGTAGAGAGATGTTTTAGAGACAACCAGGCGAGCCAGTTGGTTATAGTAATCTTCTGCTTGCTGAACCCGCAGTCTTAAGTCTTCTGCTCTGGTCAGGTTCTGATTGGTGGGGGAGATACGAGCTGCTTCCAGTGCATCGTCTAATTGTTGCTTCAGGTTGTCTACTTCTGCCTGGGCTTGGTTCGCATCTGAAAGAGATTGTTGGGAAGCCTGTTGAGCAGCATCGACTGATTCTCTCAGGGCGGCGTACTTAGCCTTATCTGAAACTGCCCGTTCTTCTGAAGGCAGGACTGACACATCAAACCCATTGACACAGAAGTTACCCGATCGCTCATAGGTGTATTGAGCTAACGTGCTCTCTACTTTGGAGAAGGGGTTTAACTCTTTCTGAACGATGGAACCTTCAATGACCTTGCCAATGGTAAAGGCGTTCGTATCGTTGAGTTCAATCGTGACTGCCCAAGTCAGACGAGCAGCCCCTTCTAACCCATAACGAGCACCCCCTTTCACAGGATCTCTGAGTTCAGGGTCTTCGACCTCAGTAATGATTCGTTCTTGAACCAGAACACCAATGGAGTGGGCACCCTGGGCAGGCACATGTAAGGTAGTGGCGGCAACATCCAGTACCACCCCTTCAACGTAGAGCTGCCCTGCGCTGATCGCGATTTCCAGTTGGGTCTCTGTTTGAGAAACCAGTGTAAATCGCAGACCAGATAAAACCGCCCCAGTCGCAAATAGGGTATCCATGCCCTGCTTCAGGTTGTCATGCAGGATTGTCTGCATTTCAATTAGTTCGGCTGTCTGCAGAGGGCGACCATGAATAGGTAAAACTCTTACCCAACCTTTGTCTCTGGTGTAGCGATCGGGAAAGAGTGGGTCTTGGGAGTATTGAAATAAGGTCATAGACTTACCAGAATTTCTAATTCAGTTTTCTTATCAACCTGCTTCAGCACAGGTGAGCTAAAGCTGGCCCAGTAAAGGATGCCGGGGTTCTCAACTTGATCAGGGGTGTAAAAGATTTGTCCCGCAGGAGCCGTAGCTTTGAAGGTGGGATTGAGATATAACCCCACCGCCCTGAATGATTCCTTGAGGAATTCCCGTGGCTGCAATTCAACTGAGATGTAAAGCTTAGTGGGGGCGATGATATTCAGGTTCTTACGACAATTGCCCTCGATTTCTACAGTCTGCCACTTACGATTACTGGGAATCTCATCTAAGCAAGATTCAAACGGGATGGTACCGCAACAGCTTTGGACAGCGGGTAGCACTTTGTAAGCGGCCTTAAAGCCAAAGATTTCTGGTATCTGTTCAGTCGTGCTTTGGGGAGCCGGGGGATTAGCGTCAGAAACATTGTCACCCCAGCTTTCATCCCAAGGAGTTGATTTACCAAAAGCAAAAAAGAAGGTATTAGTCTCAATTAAACGAATGAGCCTATCTACCTTCCCAGCTGTGGTTATTAAGGAATTAAACGCACTCACGAAATGTTCTCCATAATTTCCTTGGCTGTCAACCCTGCTGAGATCAAAGAAGCTTGCCTGCCCCCATCAAACCCAATCGCCAGAATCCCTGAGATATGAATATGGGTACCGGGAATCCTGAAGCCTTCCTTTAACCTGGGGAACTGGGGCAGGTAGTCCTCTCGCTCTACTTCAAAAGTGCAGGGAAGCTCAGACGCATCTGGGTTAAAGCCAGTTGAATTGATCACGTAATCAGCCTCAAATATAGGCTGCAGATCATCGCTGGAAGTAGGAGTGATTTGGGTGTATTTGACCGTTTGTAATTTGGAATGGATGTAAGGAGTGATGGTGGGTTGCCACGCTTTGACCTTACCCAGGTAAGAAAGGCGATCGCGCCAATTAGTTAAGGTGCGGCGATAGTATCCACCCAAGGCAGACCTGTAGCCCCAGCTATCATAAGCAGGCGCAGGGTATTGACTAACCTGAGGGTTGTGCTTGAGGCACCAATAGACCTGATTACCCTTGCTGGCTAAGAAGTAAACTGTTTCTGCCGCCCCTTGACCACTACCGACAACCGCAACTTTGGCATTGGTGGTGTCAGCTTTGATCAAGTCACTCAAAGGGGAAACCTTGTCTCTGATGTTGGTGTACTGCATCCATTCAGGATTCTTACTTCGCTCACAGCCAGTCGTAATCACGATGGCATCGGCATCCAGAATCTGGTTACTCAGGATGACCTGGTTAGGAGTAACTGCGGTGATTCGCTCAGGGATAAAAGTTACTTTTGGCAGCAGGTATTCCCAGAGAAACTGCATGTACCGATAGAACTCGCGGCGATGCACTTTGATCGCACAGGACTCAATGAACCGCTGGTCAGTTGTAGGTGGGATCGAATACCCCAGGTACTTTGCTAGTGAGAATTCATACAGCTCTGGAATGTAGGAGACCAGGTCAAAGGTGATAGGACTCCGCATCTCCATATCCTCGATCAAGAAAGGATAGGACCAGGTGTATAAGGGGCGATCGTCAATCACTGTGACATCGAATCCCTTACTCAATGCCTGGAGCACGATGGCAATCCCTCTAGGGCCTGCTCCCACCACCACAATCTTTTTCATAAGACGATACCCATGCAGGGATGAAAAGCTTTATAAGGTTTGCTGGGGCAAATGACTGTGCCAGAAGGATAGACCTCTACTTCGTCCCAGCACCCCAGTTTGAGGTTTAACCGCTGCACCACATCTGCCAGAATTGCATCCTGACTAGTGAGTCTGAATGCATAGTTAACGTGCGTGTAGGTAAACTCAGGCTTTTGATACCTGGCTTGCAGCAGAATCTTAGAGTTAACTAGCGTTTGAGCAACCTTCTGCTTGAAGCCAATACATCCACCCATGATGTGAGTTTTATCCAGGATGGTGAGAAGGTTGGCAAAGATATCGCAATCAGCGGGGATGTGCTCAAAGCGGTCAAAGATGGCAGTATCAGGATCGAACCTAATGATGGCTTCTGGGTTATAACGTAGGCCATACTCCAGGTAACGATGTGTCCAGAGCCCACCAGTATTGGCAGCTTTGACAGACTCTTCCTGAATGAACTTAACGCCTAAATGGGCACAAATCTCTTGATAGGAATTAGGCACCCAACCATCAGCGATGGAGATAATGGGTGCCTCAGGATAAATACTTCGTAGTAAACCTAAGCGGTTGACCGCTAATCGCCAGTCAACCTTACAAACGTTGAGGATGAAAACCAGCATTAGATGACAACCCAGAGGGAATTATTTTCTTCAACGCCGACAAAGGTTGTGACTTGAATGCCTGTAGAAGCTGCCCCACCCACTAAGTAGTAGTGCTGACTGGCAAAATCACAATTAACAGCGGTGTTTCTGGGGTCTACGCTGCTCCAGATATATCCACTGATGGGAAGCCATTTCGCTGCAGCAGCGGAGTAAACCCATGTTGCTCTAGTAGTTGTATCTGCCGTTGTTTTATATTGCAGATAAACACTACCGTCAGTTGCGGCACCTGAAGGGCGTTCGGCACCAACAGCCGCACCTGCAACAATTCCATCACCAATTTGCACCAAGTTGCCTGCTTCAGTCCCAGTACTGCGCCAAAGGGTGTTAGGACTATCACTGGTATTAACCAGAAAGATGCCTGTTTCAGCAGGAACGTAGGCTGTTTCATCACCTGTAAACGTAACCACTTTGGAAGCATGAGCATCAATCGCTGCCACCGCTGAGTGTACCTGCTTAAAGAAGCGAGTCAGCAGGCTAAGAAAGGGAATATTCTTCCAGGTAGCCCCTTCATTGTCCCAAGCCAACACATCAGCATCGTGCTTATCGGCAATAGCAATTGGCTTCGGTTCACCTCTCAGATCATTTACTTTGATTTGGGATGTTACAGGTTCTGTGCCTGCAAAACTCACTAGCGGCACTACATCATTGGTAGTGGGATTAGTGATGAACGGTAATTCATTTATACGCTTATCAACCATAGATTTAAGAATTAATTGATCAAGGGCAGGTGATTAGATAATCACCGCTCTCTAATTGAAGTTTGTGTTCATTTTCTTGCAGCAAATAGCAGGAACTGCAGGTGGTTAATGCGCCGCCATCCTCTAAGAGGATTAAGTCCCCGGTTTGCTGCAGGAGGTAGCACGTTTCTCGACAGGTAGTTATGGCACCTCCTTCATACAGGAGGAGGTCGCCATTTTCTTGCAACAGATAACAAGTTTCAGGAATGGTTGTGTACGTGAGCTTGGTACACGATCCGTTTTGTAAATCAAAGTCTTCTTCGAATGCCAGGACTTCAGAGTAAATAACCTTCACGCCTGCGGCAGTCTTGGCACGGACAATGTTCGTAATGCGATCAACAATGGGTCGAAATACTTTTAACTCATACAAGTTTGTAGTGGCGTAAGATTCCCCTGAGTAATAGCTCTCGCCCAGGATGGCGCTAAAGGGATTACGCATGAATGTATTTAACCCCTGGATCTTTTTCCAGGGTTCATGGATACCAACTTTGGCACCAATTCTGGCTAACGCTTGAATAATGACATCAGCAGTCAGAGCCGCAGGTTTGTGGAAGTGATTGGTAAGGCGCTCTTTATACGCGCTGTCACTCTCCAACTTCTCTCGCTCAATGCCAACATCTTTACCCCACCGTTCCAGGGAAACATCCTGCGATTGATTCAGGAACGTTCCTCGTAGCAATCGGTTCGATGTGACAAACCAGGTGCTGAGGGATTTAGATAAAGACTTCAACAGCTTGCCTAGATTGCCCTGGGGCGATAAAGCTTTCTCGCTGACCCAGCTGTAGTGTAAGGGCCACATCTGCCTCACCTTGTCATAGACAAAGGAGCGCTGGAAGATCAGCGATTCAACTTCCTTGACGGGTAAGTTAGCTGTCTGTTCTTCTGCCAGAAGTGATGTGCCTGATAGACAGCTAGTAGTTAACTGGAGAGAATTGATTGCTTCTTGACGGGCGGCGACTTCAAAGACTGAACTTAGTAATGGAAGCCGCTGGGGTAAATCAAACCTCTCACCTTTAGCAACCTCTACTAACTCTGTCAGTAACAGGTTATAAGAACTAATGTCCTGGATCTGGGTGGCACCATCGTCCACTAACAGAGACAGATAATGAGGATGCAATAAGAGCTGCTCCAGGCTCAAAGGATTGATAGAACTATATTCGGTACTAGACGTGAAGAATTCGACAGGCTGGTTATAATCCTGCCGTAGTCGCGCATTAATTAATTTGAGGGTGTTCTCTGTCAGGTCAGCTCGTTGAAGGGCAACAGAGAGTAACAAACCATAGACCGTACTTTCAGAAGTAACTTTTGGGTCTTCCAGACTTTGAACAAATTGCTGGGTCTTGTAGGAATACAGCCGATCCAGAATGGCTTCATAAACATCGACACCCTTTTCCAAGTAAACTTCCTGCTCAGTTAATTCGTAGAGCTTCAGGAAGGCAAGCACCACACTAACCGCAGTGCTGAGCTTAAACTCTCTAATGGGTTGAGAGTCACTAAGGGTGAGGGTATGGGTCCAACCTTCAATGGGGAGCTGGAAGTAAGGGTCAACCTGGTTGTTTCGCATGAATTTGGCCATCAATTGCAGTTT
>CAZGDE010000178.1:5016-13650 GCA_964524315.1 uncultured bacterium | reverse complement strand
GCCGACTCACTTTTATTTACGCTGGGGCCCGTAATTGTGGTAATCCCAGTTTTTATGTCCTACATGATTGTGCCATTTGGGCAAAATCTGGTGGTGACCAATGTGGGTATGGGAGTCTTCCTATGGATTGCCCTTTCCAGTGTGGTTCCCATTGGTCTACTGATGTCAGGTTACGCCTCAAATAACAAGTATTCTCTACTGGGCGGGTTACGGGCAGCAGCACAGTCGATTAGCTACGAAATTCCCCTGGCATTATCGGTGCTGGCGATCGCCATGATGTCGAACTCCCTCAGTACTGTCGATATTGTCGATCAGCAATCGGGCTATGGAATTCTTGGTTGGAACATCTGGCGGCAACCCGTTGGTTTCCTGGTTTTCTGGATTGCGGCATTAGCTGAATGCGAACGTATCCCCTTCGACTTGCCAGAAGCAGAAGAAGAACTGGTAGCTGGGTATCAAACTGAATATTCAGGTATGAAATTTGCCCTCTTCTATCTGGGGTCATACGTCAACCTGGTATTGTCTGCCTTACTGTTTGCTGTTCTATATCTGGGTGGTTGGGAATTTCCCATTCCTCTCAACCTGTTAGCTGGTTGGTTGGGCGTGAGTGAGGCGAATCCAATCTTTCAAGTAGTGACCGCTTCGCTGGGCATTACCATGACGTTGCTGAAAGCCTATTTCCTGGTCTTCCTGGCAATCTTGATGCGTTGGACTGTACCTCGGGTAAGGATTGACCAATTGTTAGACTTAGGTTGGAAGTTCCTTTTGCCGGTCTCTCTGGTCAATCTTTTAATCACAGCAGGTCTGAAGCTCGCTTTCCCAGTTGCTTTTGGTGGCTAGCTAACGGGTTCAAATCATGGTTGCCAAGTTCCTCCTAAGTTGCGAGTTATGAACTTATACCAGGATTTGAGATTGACGTGACTTTAGCCTGCTATCGCTACAAATCAATCCGTAAAACTTTCAACTCATCCCTTGTTAGCTATGTTGAAATTTCTGAAACAGGTTGGTGACTATACGAAGGAAGCCGTTCAGGCTGCTAAGTATATTGGTCAGGGCTTATCGGTCACCTTTGACCATATGCAACGTCGACCCGTTACAGTTCAATACCCCTACGAAAAACTGATTCCATCAGAGCGCTTCCGCGGGAGAATTCACTTCGAGTTTGACAAATGTATCGCCTGTGAAGTCTGTGTACGGGTTTGTCCCATTAACCTGCCTGTCGTGGACTGGGAATTTAACAGCGAGACGAAGAAGAAGCAACTGAAGCATTACAGTATTGACTTTGGGGTGTGCATTTTCTGTGGCAACTGTGTTGAATATTGCCCGACCAATTGCCTCTCTATGACAGAAGAATATGAACTGTCAACCTACGATCGCCACGAGTTAAACTACGATAACGTTGCGCTCGGTCGCTTACCTTATAAGGTGACAGATGATCCGATGGTGACACCGCTACGGGAATTGGCTTACCTGCCCAAAGGGGTGAATGACCCGCACGATTTACCTCCTAATGCTCAACGGGCTGGTCAACGGCCGGAGGAAATTTTAGAGCAATTGAGCAAATAGGCGATCTCGTCATTAGTTATTCGTAGTTATGACCCAGTGGATCTGGCGCAAATAACTAATGGCGAATGAGGAATTGGTAGTGTTGATAGGGAGCTTATTGCAGTGAATCTCGCGCAAGGCGTTCAAGTTGTTTCATTTGGGCTATTGGCTGTCATGATGATTGGGGCAGCGCTGGGCGTTGTTTTAATCTCCAATATTGTCTACTCAGCGTTTTTGTTGGGTGGTGTATTCATCAGCATCGCAGGGCTTTATCTGCTTCTGAATGCTGATTTTGTCGCAACTGCGCAGGTTTTGATCTACGTGGGAGCGATCAACGTGCTGATTCTGTTTGCCATCATGCTGGTGAACAAACGGGAAGACTTTGCCCCCATGCCTAAAGCATGGATTCGTAAGGGAGCAACGGCGCTGGTGTGCATTGGGCTATTCGCGTTGTTAGGCACGATGGTATTGGTAACACCGTGGTCGCTATCGAGTGGTGTCGCTGCTGGTAACGAGTCAATTGTGTTAATCGGTAAGCACTTCTTTACTGATTACTTGTTGCCATTTGAACTGGCCTCGGTTCTGTTGTTAATGGCATTGATTGGTGCGGTCATTTTGGCACGTCGTGAGTTTATTCCTGATGCTGATGATACTCCCGCGCAGCCGCCCCTCACACTGCCTGAACGCCCTCGTGAGTTGGTTGGTACTGGTTCAACCAACCGCGACTAGTAATTTTCGATTGATTGGGGGCGCAATCAGTGTGCCCCTACCTTGGAAGTTTCGATAGCGTAGATTTGCCTGACGAAGAGAGAAGCTGTCATGCCACTGCAATACTTTTTAATCCTAGCTGCTGCCCTGTTTTGTATCGGTATCTATGGTTTGATTACCAGCCGCAATGCGGTACGGGTGCTGATGTCGATTGAATTAATGTTGAACGCTGTTAACCTGAATTTGATGGCATTTTCCAACTATTTGGATGCCCAAAATATTCGTGGACAGGTGTTTACGACGTTTGTGATTGCGATCGCTGCTGCTGAAGCTGCTGTTGGTTTGGCGATCGTCCTGGCCATCTACCGTAATCGTGACACTGTGGACATGGAACAGTTCAATTTGCTGAAGTGGTAGGTTTGGTTGCGTAGAGCAAGCCAAATTTTACCAGTCCACGACGGTAACCACGTTGCATTAACCCCAGGGAAAGAGCTGCTTGAATGGTTGTCCAGCCAGAACGCAGTAAGCCAACAATGGCCCCTGGGGTTAGCGCTGAATCAATCACCACATCCCAGAACGGGGCAACGGCGGTAGACCAATCAGCGGTACGAATATTGTGAAAGCCAATTGAGTGGGCGATCGCCTCATATTGGGACAACGAAATTACATGGGGTAAGCAATAAACCCGGTAAATCTTTTCCAGATGATCTTTCTCATCTGCTGTTAGCGGTGATTCTTCAGTCGCGCGATGACACCACGTCACCATTAAAAAGATTCCTCCCGGTTTCAACACCCGCTGGCATTCCTGCAAGAATTTGAGCTTGTCGGGCATATGTTCACCACTTTCCAGTGACCAGACCAGATCAAAGGTTTGGTCGGCAAAGGGCAGGTTGAGCGCATCTGCGACTTGAAATTCTGCTGTTGGTCGGCGTTGCTCATGTTCGGTAGTTTCCCCACCTTCACTTGCTGCCAGTATCCCTGCTGCCTTTGCCCGCTCTGTTGCTCGTTGCGCCTGTACCGGACTCAGGGTAATCCCAGTGACAGCCGCTTGAAACTTTTCTGCCAGATAAAGCGAACTACCACCAATACCGCAGCCTACATCCAGAATTCTCTCTGGCTGCTGGATATTTGCCCACTGAAGTAGTTCCTCGATGAGATCGATCTGAGCCTGCCGCCGCTCTTTTTTCTGCGTACCGTCAGCACCATAGTACCCATGATGCATGTGTTCGCCCCAGATCTGCTCCCATAAACCAGAAGAAGCATCATAGAAGTCTTTGATTTGGCGATTCAAGGTCGAAGGAAGAACCATGGTGGATTTTTGAATGGGGATTTTTTGCTGTCGATAGTTAAGTGTTGCAGGCGTAAGGCCAGACTTGAGAGCGATCGCTCGTTTGCCTAATTCTCGCGACTGTCTAATTTTGTAGACTAACTTTGCAAGTTAATGGTGGTACATTCTCCTTGCCATCTGACTTGAGGGGCATTTTTGCACGAATTTCACGTCGTAATCGAAATCGTTTGCTGTTATTTATTGTGCTTTCTTGATCTGATCACTCTTCTGCGCTGGTTTTTTCTCTTTCATTTGCCATTCTGCCAGAGGCCGATTGACTGCATTTTCAAAATCAGTTGATACCAGCACGATCGCCAGATCTTGTTTAGGATCAGTTGGTGGATTGACCTGGGCATAGATGGCACTGCGGTCGAAATTGGGTTTACCTAACAGCAATTGTTGGGTCTGTTGATTGGTTAATTTAACCTCCGCGATCGCCATTGGTTTATCAAACCCAAATTCTGCCCGTCGGCCGGCTGGAACGGTTAGGGTGTCTACCCGTTTGGACGTGGACATTAGACTGAGCAGGTATGCCACTGCTGCTGGATCGGCATAGGTCTTTTGGGGAACTGTCATCATCCAGATCTGCGGTTCTTCTTTTGCTGGGGCTTTCGCGTTGGTTTTAGGGGGATTGGCAACCTGTCCAGCAGGTGTTTTGGCAAATGACACAGTTTGGGCCGAAGTCGTCACGCTAAAGGCTTGGACATCGTCTTCCTTAAACGAGAAAAGTTGTTCGGACTTTGCCTTTGCTTCTTCCTGACGGGAGACGATTTGTGACTCATAAATGACGACAGCACTACCTAGAGCCAAGGCAACGAGTAGCAAAATCAGGGGTGTTTTTTGCAGTTTCATAACACTTTCCAAACTCCACAACTCACCTTCAGGACGTGGACTTGATAAATCCGCAAACTGGAGGGGCGAGCGGCCGCTCGCCCCTCCAGAAGACTCAATATTCAATGTTATTTAATTCCCATGCCTTAGCGTCGACGCCACCAGACACCAAATGCCGTGCCAAATCCAAACACTGGCAGAATCACCAACGATGTCCAGGCGATTAGGTTAGCCTGTGGCGCGGTCAGTGTAAGGCGGCGATTTTTTGTATCCTTCGGGCGAATTGACAGGGGTGTCTGCTCCTGTTGACTGAGCCAGCGCACCGAGTTAAGAAAGACATCCCCATTAATGACCTGCCCAAAGAAGCCATCGGCGGCAAAGCTGGAGTTCCCAATTACCACCAGGCGCGATTCCCGTTTATCACCAGAGCCAGGCGGTGACGTAGTGGGTGAGGGACTGGGCGAGGGACTGGGTGAAGCTTGGGGTGAGGTTGTTGGTGCTGGACTGGGACTGGGGGGTGTTGCCGTTTTGCTAGTTGTAACGGAACGGTTAAGGGCAACACCTAGTGCTAACGGCCCCTGGCGATCGCTCTGTGGGTCAAACTGGAAATCCTGGCTTTTGAGGTCACTTTCAGCCCAGACGCGATCGCTCGTTAGTAGCAAGGGCGTGAACTGTATCCCTGTTTGTTGTTTCACATCAACCGGACGGGCAAAGGAATAGAATGAGAGGCTCTTACTGGGATCTCTGGTGTCAAACTGTTGCGTAATTGGATGGTCGCCATATTGGGTGACGGTGACATCTGCCGGACGCAAACCAACGACCCGACTGGTGGTGTCAATCACTAAGCGCTGATCCAGGGTGACTCCCCAGTCCGCCAGCAGACTATCTATACCAGGATTGGTGTTGGGGTCAACCAGCAACATGACATTACCGCCCTGATCCAGGTATTTTTTCAAAGCATCTACTTCTGGCTTCAATAGCGATTTCTGGGGGCCGGCAACCACTACGACCCTGGCATCCTTGGGGGCTGTGCCAGCCTCAACCAGGTTGAGGGGTTTTACCATGTAACCTTTGTCTTGCAGTGCCGTCACAGCCTGCGACATGGCTTCCTGTCCGGTTTCGATGGGTCGTTCACCATGTCCCTGTAGGAAGTAGATGGTGGATTGGGGGGCACTGGTCAGTTGGGCGATCGCATTCGTTAGTTTTGCTTCGGTTAAGCGCTCCTGTTCACCGACCGTCTGAACAAACTGCTTCCGTTTGGCAGAGGGCATTTCGACAATGATATCACCTGGCTTTTTTACCTCTAACCGTTCTGTCAGGGTCGGCTGTGCATTGGGATCGATGAACTCGTAATTAAACTTGTCACCCTGCCGCCGGTAACTTTCCAGCAATTCCCGATCCTGGGGATTCTGTTGGGGATCAAATACCCATACCTTCACGGGTTGAGCTAACTTGCTGACCAGTTGTTGCGTTTCTGGCGCAAGGGTGAACACCTTGTTTTCGGTCAGGTCAAACCGGCCAATATAGCGAGTACCCAGAAGATTAATCAGTCCCAACAGCACTAAAACTGCCAGCGTTGCCAGTAGGGCATTCGTGCCTGCCCGTGTCGATCGTCGTCGCCAGAATCCTGGTTGACCCTTACTTTCTTCAAAGCGGCTGATAAACAACAACCATAATCCGATAATCACAATTCCAGCAATTATCAACCCGACAGGCAAATTGCCCCAGGCTCCGGCCACGGCTCCGGCCGTCGCGCCTGCCAGCACTAGCATGGGGCCTAGCCAAAACAGGTATTTCAGATATTTCAGTTTAAATTTGATCGTCTTCATAAAATGACGAATGAATAGCGAGATTGGGGATAGGAATTGGGAATGTCTGGGATTGTCTATGAGCGTTGGAACTTGAATGTTTCAATCGACTGGGCGGTGAGAAACAATCCCAGGCCAATGTAACTGGCAAAGAGGATGAGACTACTGGTATCCACAACCCCCTGGGTAAGGTTGCCGTAGTGTTTCAGGAGGGAAAGGTGACCCAGGGCATCACCGATGGGGCCACCGATGCCCTTTGCCAGGTTATCGATAACCCAGAGTAGAAGCACCAGGGCAAAGGTAAAGATGGCTGCCAGGATGGTGCTATCCGTTAGGGAGGAGATGAACATACCCAGCGAGAGAATTGCGGCTGCTAGCAGAATCAACCCGGCATGGCCGACCAAAATCACAACGGGGCTAATGGCTGGATTCGTCGTGTTGAGCGCGATCGCCTCATACAGAATGAGTGGCAGTACCATCGTGGTAAAAAAAGTCACAACTGCCAGCAGCTTGCCGGCTGCAACAGCCCAGTTCGTAATTGGCGAAGTTGCCAGCAATTCCAGTGTGCCGCGCTTCCGTTCGTCGGCATACAGCCCCATTGATAGGATGGGTAGCAAAAAGAGGGAAATGAAGCCTAACGATTCCAGGAAGAATCGCAGCAGAATCGCTGGAGCGTCGATCGCTGGTGCTGGAATTCCAAATTGTTGACTCTGGACATCGATGGCTGCCGTTCGCTGGATGACCCCATCTGGCCCCAAGAGTAAGGAGTAATAGAAAATACCTGCGAGTAACCAAAAGATCCCGGCAACAACATACGCCAACGGTGAGGCGAAGTAGCTCTGTAGCTCTCTCCGGTAGATCGCTAAAATGTTCCCTAGAATCACACGCATTTAGGCAGCTTCTCCCGTTACTTCGTCGGTGGTTTCAGATATAGCACTGGCATCGGGTGGTGTCTCTTCAGTCGTTAGTTGCAGGAAGATATCTTCCAGCGTGGCTTGCGTTCGTTTCATTTCGTACAGCCCCAACCCCGAACTAACCACGGTTGCGGCAACATCACGACCGACCAGTTCAGTATCGGGTTCGGCAATCACGCGCAGTTTAAAGTGGCGATCGGGCAACTCGGCGGGAACGCGATCGACCCGTTTTACTCCCGGTAGCCCCTGCAAAAATACCAGCAGGCGGGAATCAATATCATCGACCTCACCTTCCACTTCCAACTCGTAGCCAGAACCGCCAGTTAATTGGGCTACCAGGTTTTCGGGGGTGTTGGTCGCAACAACCCGTCCCTTGTTAATAATGGCAACTCGACTACAGGTCATACTGACTTCAGGCAGGATGTGGGTAGATAAAATGACGGTGTGACTGCCGGCCAGATTTTTGATCAGATTACGAACCTCGATGATTTGACGGGGGTCGAGTCCGACGGTGGGTTCGTCCAGAATAATGGCGGGTGGGTCGTGGACGATCGCCTGGGCAATACCAACCCGTTGCCGATACCCCTTCGACAATTTGCGAATAAGGATTTTGCGCTTCTCTAATAACGAGCAGCGCCGCATGGCTGACTCGACTTGTTGGGGGCGATCGCCCGCACTGACCCCTTTAATTTGAGCTACGAAATGCAGAAACCCCTCAACGGTCATGTCTGTGTACAGGGGTGGGGTTTCTGGTAAGTAACCGACCCGTTGCCGTACAGCCATCGACTGTTCATGCACCTCAAAGCCCGCTACCCTGGCTACTCCTGATGTTGCAGGTAAATACCCTGCCAGGATTCGCATTGTTGTAGTCTTCCCGGCTCCATTGGGGCCGAGGAAACCAAGAATTTCGCCGGGTTCTACAGTAAACGTGACATCCTCAATCGCCCGGTTAGTTCCATATACTTTATTTAGATGCTCAACTTCAATCATGCTGAACCTCACGACCAGGACTAGCAATGCCGCCCATCTTAGACCTCAGTTTTGTCAGACAGATGACGAAACATTGAAAATTTGACACCAATGATAGGGGCAAGGGTTCTCCTTATGCCCTATCACCCCACTGCGCCCACGAAAGTCACAGTAGTCCTGCCACCCATTTCCATCTCGGAAGTTTAACAAACATCTCACTAAAGTCAACTTTTCCACACAAATATGGTTTTATGAACCTAAATTCAGCCTTTTCCAAGGTGCTGATTGTTAGATTTAGACATATTTTGGCAACAATGGAAGACGTGCAGCAGGGGGTGCAACATGGGCACGCAGTCAGAACCAGTTGAAAGTGATATCACCCACGGCAGTATTTTGATCGTGGATGATACCCCAGAAAACCTCCAGCTCATGACCCGAATGCTGACCCGGCGGGGTTACAATGTGCAAACAGCGAATGATGGGCGGCAAGCACTGGATGTAGTAGGGACGATGTTGCCCGACATTATTTTGC
>CAZGDE010000178.1:0-5006 GCA_964524315.1 uncultured bacterium | reverse complement strand
CATCTGCATGCCTGGTATGGACGGGTACAAGGTTTGTCAGGCATTGAAGGCGAACTCTGCGACGCGCGAGATTCCGGTTATTTTCATCAGTGCCCTGGATGAGGTGCTGGACAAGCTGCGGGCATTTGATGTTGGTGGGGTAGACTACATCACCAAACCTTTTCGGTTGCCAGAGGTAATGGCCCGAGTCACGATCCACATGACCCTGCGACGGTTGCAATTGCAATTGCGGGAACAGAACGAATTGCTCAAACAGGAAGTGCGTGAACGTCTCGCTGCCGAAGTTGCCCTGCAAGCTGCTAACCAGGAGTTACAACGACTGGCTCATTTAGATGGGTTGACCCAGGTTGCCAATCGTCGTCGATTTGACGAATATCTGAACCACGAATGGCATCGCCTGAAACGGGAACAGTTACCGCTGGCGCTGATTCTGTGCGATGTGGACTTTTTTAAGCGGTTCAATGACACCTACGGGCATCAGGCAGGCGATGATTGCTTGCGGGCAGTCGCAGAGGTGTTGCGGGCAGCCGCAAAGCGTCCGGCAGATGTAGTGGCTCGTTATGGTGGGGAAGAATTTGCCGTCATTTTACCCAATACCCCCCTCGACGGTGCGGTACAGGTCGCCGAGGCCATTCGGCAGGGCATGAAAGAATTGCAGTTGGAGCATCAAGGTTCCCAAATTAGTGCCTGGGTGACGCTCAGTTTAGGGGTGGCAGCGGTCGTGCCCCATTTAGATGCATCCCCCAGCGATTTAGTCGCGACTGCGGATCAGTCGCTTTATCAGGCAAAGGCCACTGGGCGCGATCGCCTTGTGGCTGCATACCTTGGTTCGGCAATGCGTCCACCCTTTGGAGCGAGAACCGAACCTGTCCCTAGCGAACCCTTTGATAATCTGATAACAGAACAGGGGTAAAGGTTACAGCCCTTGTTGATACAGTAAGGAGGTCGATGCATATGACATTGATTCGTTGGGAACCAATGCGCGAGATCAATGCTCTACAACGGGAAATGAATCGTTTGTTTGACACGATTACTCCAACCCATTTGAATGGGGATTACCTTGGGCCACGGGTAGAAATGCAGGAAACTCCGGAAGCTGTCTTACTGAAGGTTGAACTACCTGGGATTGATATCAAAGATCTGGATGTTCAAGTAACGGCTGATGCGGTTTCAATCACAGGTGAGCGCAAGTCTGAAAGCAAGACGGAAGAAAAGGGGATTTCCCGCTCCGAGTTCTACTATGGGAAGTTTCAACGGGTAATTCCATTGCCCACGCGCATTCAAAACACGGATGTGAAAGCCGAGTATAAAGATGGCATCCTGCACCTGAATTTGCCCAAAGCCGAAGAAGAGAAAAACAAAGTCGTCAAAGTCAATCTGGGCTAGTACTTTGGCCGTGGATGATGGTGCTTGATCTAGTTAATTAAGTGTTTAGGGTAGGGAGTTTGCTAGGGGAATTCCCCTACCCTGTTTTTCTAAGTCAGGCGTTGCTGACTCGAACACGAATGAAGCGTTGTCTGAATTGAAACTGCCAGAAACGTTTTATCTGGGGCATTATAGAAGCAGGACTTGGAGCATTACCAGTGTGCCTCCTGTTTCGTCATGCCAGCTAAATTCTATTTTCACGTCACGTAACATTTAGTAAAAATATAGATCGGGATCTCTAGAGGAGATTGGATGAATGGCTGCAACTGACTTCAAAGACTACTATGCCATCCTGGGAGTGGGTAAAACTGCCAGTGCGGACGACATTAAAAAGGCGTACCGCAAATTGGCACGGAAGTATCACCCTGATATGAACCCAGGTGATAAAGCGGCAGAGGCTCGGTTTAAGGAAGTCAATGAAGCCTACGAAGTCCTGTCTGACCAGGATAAGCGGCAGAAGTACGATCGCTTTGGGCAGTACTGGCGACAGGCAGATGCGGCCAGTGCTGGGCCGGGGCGATCGCCCTTTAATACCGGTGTTGATTTCGAAAACTTCGAGTTTGGTCAATACGGTAGCTTTGAAGAATTCATCAACGAGCTATTGGGGCGCATGGGTGGTGGCAGCACTGGTTATAGCCGTCCTGGTGGGCAGACGGGCTACCGCCCACCCAGAGGCGGCACTGGCTTCGACCAGTACACAACTGGCTTTGACACTGGTACTGGTAATACCACCGGCTTAGATAGCGAAGCCACAATTAATCTGAGCCTGGCTGAAGCGTTTCATGGTGTCCAAAAGCGGTTAGTGTTGGGCCGGGAAGAATTTGAAGTGCGCATTCCGCCAGGGGCCAAACCGGGTAGCCGCATTCGGGTGAAAGGTAAAGGACAATACAGCCCTTACTACACCAGTCAACGAGGTGATTTATATCTGACAGTGGACATTACCCCCCATAGTTTCTTCCAGTTTGATGGAGACAATCTCGTTTGCGAAGTTCCCATCTCACCGGATGAGGCCGTTCTGGGGGCACAGGTAGAAATTCCCACGCCGGATGGTACGGTCACAATGAACGTGCCTCCCGGTATCCGTTCCGGGCAATCCCTGCGGTTGCGGGGTAAGGGTTGGCGGACACCCAAGGGCGATCGCACTGACCAGATTGTCCGCATTGTGATTACTCCGCCTAAAGACCTGACTGCCCCAGAGCGGGAATTATACGAAAAGCTCCGTTCTGCCCGTAGCTATGACCCCCGTAGTGGGCTGAAAGGGATTAGACTCTAGACCTCTTGTGGTGGTAATAGTGGCTGAAGTCCGCTACTGACCTATTTGCCGTGTCCGTATTTAACGAGACACCGGGCTGCCCAGAGGCGAATTTCTGGAACGGGATGGGTCTGCATCAGGTCAACGAAAGCGGCTGTTGCCAACCTATCAAACGTGGCAATTTTTTCCAGACAGGTAAATTGCCGCAGACATTTCTGAGCCGTCATTTCAGCCTCAATGCTGGTAGCGATCGCCGCGACAGCAATTTCCGTTGTTACGCCCTGTTCGGCCAGTTCGTAGGCAACCTGCAAATCCTCCATATTGGGCTTGTAGGTTTGGTGGTGGGTTTCGACGCGGTGCCATAAATCCGCCAGATTGTTAGTAGGCTGGCGGGTTAACTGCTCACCCAACTCATATAATTGCCGTAATGTCGGCCGATCGGAGCCAAATGCATCTGAGCGAGTGGACAACTGAAACTCCAGGGAACGCTTTTGGCATTCTTCCCCAATTCGAATACAGTTGAGCGCATATCTGGCTCGCTGGTAACTGTAGGTTGGTTGGGCAAGCGTTCGACAGGTGAGTGCTTCTAACTCTTGCACGACTTCACGGTAAGCAGTGGTTTTCCCTAGCAGTCTTTCTAACGTGGCGATCGCTTGCCAAAAGAGAGTATCGTCTGGGGCTACTTCTAAATCGATCAGGGCCACGGTGATTATTTCCCGTTGGTTCTGCAACAGCGGGTTATCACTTGGCTTTATGTGCAGCCAGGGCCGCCAAAATCTAGGCTCAGGTGAATGGGAATCTTGAAACATGACTTGTCGTAGAGACGCACTATGCCAATCTTTCCCAGCCATGCCAAATAAATTTCTCGTAGATTGTTTCTACTTCACCCCCAAGCAGGGCCATTTGCGACTAATTGGGTAATGGCTCAGAAATGCCACTGCCGTAATCGTAAATTCATCAAGACTTGATAAAAAACTGCTAAGGATTTTGGGTTTAATAAATTCGTAAACAGCAGCCCAGCATCTGTGGAGTAATGCCTACATGAAAAAGACTTCTAAAGTAACAGGAATGACAATGAAGTAAAACGGTACAGGGTAGATGGGATCGGTAAAGGGTGGTGAGTTAGCTCCTGGTTTTCCTGTTAAATCATGAAAAGGGTAGGTGGCAGTTTTCATGTTTCATGCTGCACTACTACGCATAAAGGTATAGCCATTCCAGTTTTTGGGTGAAGCAGGAAAGTTATGAAAGCTGGGCCGGTGAGGTCAGTCCTTTCACAATCCAAATGGCATTGCATAGGTTTTCCCTGCTACCTTTTCCTGTTGCTCCTTTGCCATTAAGTTCACGCTTGCCCTCCATTTTTACTAAAAATTTACTAATAAATAGAGGTGAATTTTGAGCCTCATTCTAACTAAGTAGCCTGACCTTTTCGTTGGCTATGCGTAACTAAAATTGTCATATTACTGATTGATTAATATGGACTTTTGCTAAAAAATAGTTTCTGTAGTCGATTTTTAGGCTATCACTAAAGATTCTGGAAGAACGCTATGGAAAAACTTCCTTCTCCGCACGTTATCCGTGACGGTCAAGTTGCTAATCTGCCCCCTGGTTTCAATCGTTTGGTGGGGGTAAAGGTGGCGAGTTGGGTTGGCTTATCGACGCTGGTTCTAACTCCTGTAACTGCTCTCATCACGATGGGTATTGCCCAAGCTGAGCATACTCGGTGCCAGAATAACTATCAACAGGTTAGCTATTGTGGGAGGAGTTCCTATCAGCAAACTGGCTATCGCTATCGGCCCACAAGTTATCGCAATAGCAGTTATTACCGCGATGTCAGTGCCGCTGATGATGGTGTTCTGTCTCTCGGGGATGAAGGATCTGAAGTTTCAGCCTTACAACGGCGTTTAAGCAATTTGGGTTATCCGGTTGCCGTCGATGGCGTGTTTGGGACGGCAACGGAGAGTGCTGTAATCAGCTTTCAGTCAGACTATGGTTTGTCTGCAGATGGTATTGTGGGGCCGGAGACTGACCAGGCGTTGCGATCAGGAACAGCGAATGTTGGCTATCAACGTCCCACGAGTTGCACTCGTCCAGTGTCTTACTGTAATGGCGAACGCCCCGTCAGTTGTTCTCAGACCCCCTACGAACGGCCTGTGTCTGATTGTGTCCGTCCTGTGACCTATCAACCTGAACCGCAACCGGTTCGGCCTAATCCTGAACCGCGTTATGTGGTGTTGATCCCAACGGATAGTGGTGCCGATGTGCGGGATGTGCGACGGGTTGTCCCGCAGGCGCAATTGGTCAGGGAGGATGGTCGTGGTGAATATATTCG
>CAZGDE010000177.1:0-13678 GCA_964524315.1 uncultured bacterium | reverse complement strand
GTGCCTGCCCGACTGAAGAGCGGATTCTGGGTGCTCCAGAGGGGGGCATCCAGCCCAATGGTTGTGTCTACTTGGTAAATTTGCTGCGAGGTATCCATTGCCAGGGGAGAGAGAGGTGGTCACCCTGGCAGGAAAAGAAGGTATGGAATGGGAGGATTTAGGGAGCAACAAAACAGGGAGGAAGCCCCTACTGGAAGCTTCCCCCGCTGATGCGCGATCGCTAGAATTCGTCGTCGTACCCATCTGGGCTTGAAACTGCTGGTGGCTCACCAATCCCAATAAAGTTAGCGGTCACAGCATCCAGGGTGGGATCAGGTTGAGTGGCAATGACTGGGCTTTGATTGGGTGTTTCATCAACGTGGTCGATGACCTCGACCACCACTTGCAACCTTACGAGTGTACGAGTTGGTAACTCGCCCAGTGCCTGCCGAATCGCATCAACAACTAACTGGTTGGCGGTGGTCACCCTCGTTTCCGGCTTGAGCGGGTCAATGAGAGATAGCCAGCCCCCTGGATTGGTTTCTACAACCAGGGTTCTCACCTGGCTTTGCCCCGGAACCACGTGGGTCAACCCCATTTCGCCCAATTGGGGTTCTTGGGAAACCATCATCGTGCCGTTACCATTGCCATTGCCATAATTCATAACGAGAATTCCTTTAATTGCAAGCTTGCATCACTGCCCCTGGTAAGGGGAGAGTGCAGAAGACACCCAACGGGGGCAATGGGAGGATGAATTAGGGCACAAGAAAAAGAGGGGAAGGGAGGACTGGGGATTTAATGCTCCCTAAATCCTCCCTTCTCCCCCTACTCAAACACCTGCGGTTCAGGGGCATCGGGGTCAATGCCCACTAGCGGCACCCCAAAGTCTTCAAGGTCAGTCGCTTCATCCCAAGACGCTTCAGAAATACCCACCATGCGCCGGATGGCATTCTCCAGGGCATAGAGGCAATGCATGACCTCCAAGTGTGCCTGGTTATACCACTCTTCACCTTTGGGGCTTCTCACCTCTACCCGCTTGACTTTGCCTCCGGCAGCAGGCACCAGTTCATCCATGTGACCACCATTGAACTGAAAGGTGCGTTCGCCGGTGGGAGTGGACACAATGATGGTGGTCAGCTTAGGGATGGGGCTACCTGACCCAGTTACTTGCCGCCTGAGTTTGGTCTTGCGAACGGAGTGCTGACTCAGGGATGCATATTCCCAGGGGGTGAGGAACTTGCAGTCCGAACGGTGACCGTACATAGCCTTTAAGGTCAATTCATCGCGCCCTTTCTTCACGGCACCTGGTTTAGAGAGCCGTTGTAGCAACTCCAACTCTTCATCAGATGGTAGAAGCTGATCAGGTGGTATCCAATCAGCCCGCTGGGACAGCAGTGGATATGCGAACACTTTCCCTGGTCCATACTGCAACAGGTCAGCCTCCAGTTGATGAGCGATCGCCTGGTCTTGCTCTGTCAGCAGGGGCAAATCATCGGGTTCCTGTGCCTGCTGGGGGTCCTGATACTCATAGCCGGGGCAATCCTGGGCATAGAGTTGCCAGATGGCATTCTCGCCCTGATTCAGGGCTTCGTTTTCGGCATCGGTGTCCACACTGGGAAAGCTCTCCCGGTCAAGGTGCTGACATTCAGAGTCTTCCCCTGGGTCTTCTCGAGTGGCAGGGATGGCACTGCCAAAGTGCCGACAGTTCAGGCAACTGGGAATGGGTGGCTCTGTTGGAGTGGGGCTATCGTCCTCGGTGGTAATGACATTGCCCACCAGAAGACCTGTGCCATTCAGAGGGATGGCAATCTCTATGTTGTAGATAGTGCCACCGCTACCCTTGTGGGTGGGGTAATACCTGCAAGCAATCTCCCCAATCGCCATCAGGTCAATTGGAGTTCCCAGATGCAGCCAGTCAAAGATGCTTTCGACGGCAATGTCTGGAATAGCCTCACGACTCTTCAGGTGGATGTGAATGACGTTATTTGCCATCCACATGCGGTAAATGGGCACATCCTGGAGGCTCAGATAGGGCAATTCTAATGTCCACAAAGCCCGCTGGAAGTACGCCATCTCGGCATACACTTGGGGGATCAGGGTGAATGATGCCCGATCTCCCTGCCTACTGGTGGGCTGAATGGCATCCCGGTTGCGGTAATTACCATTGTGCTGGATGAGAGAGTTGCCGCCATCCCGAACGTAGCAGTTATCCACCCACCATTGAGTGGTAGCTAATTCTGGGGGCATTTTCCATTCCGGTGTCACATTGGGGGTGAATGCAATCTGTGCGGCACAAATCTCTGGCACCTGTGGCTTGATTAACTCTTCAATGACCAAAGCAGCAGTAAGGTCATCCAGTTCTGGCGGCACGATTGCCTCTACGGTGATCACATGGGGCGGAGTGGCACTACTTCCTAGCCACTCTTGCAAATCCAATTGATGGGAAGTACGGCAATCTAAGCGGGCACTGACAATCTCGATATTGCTCATAACTAGGGGAAGATGAATCGGTGTTCATCCAAGCCCTGAGAAGGGAGAAAGCGAGGGGCACAAACGAAAAACACCCGGCATTTCTGCCCGGTGTGCATCGGCTTGCCGACTAGCGATCGCTATTGCTGCTGATTACGGCTACTCAGATAATCAGCGAGAATTCCCCGCAACTCAAATAGTCCGGCTGTATTGGCAGCAATCTGTTCGGCATTGGCATTAATTAGTTCTCTGGTCACTTGTTCGCCAGCAGTCAATGCTTGAATGCGCTCAGCCGCATCTGCCAGAGCCGCATCAATTCGCGCAAACTGTTTATTGTGGAGTTCCAGAGCCTGTTCCATCTCTTGTTGGGTCATACAACGTCCCTCCTGTGGGGAAATGTTAGCACATTGGGTAGAAGCAAGGGTTAGAGGGGAAAGCGGATGCCTACACTAATTAAGTGCCTTCAGACGCATGGCTGCCTGAAATACCTCTTCCCAGGTGAGCTTGATATCGGGGTCAGCGGCATCCAGGTCAATGGGCAATTGGGTGTAGTCAATCACCCATGCCAATACCTGCCCCCTTAAGGGCTTCAGGTCATCGTCAGTGAGCGCAATCCCTGTTTGTCGCTGCACCCGATAAGCAGCCTTTCGCAGTAATGCCCACACCGTTCGCCAGACCTGATGACAGTAGCCCTCATAAAGACTGGTCAATCGGTCATCGACTGGAATGGGTGCCCGGGTTGCCACTTAATTCCCTGCGGCAGGAATCAGGGGCGGTTGTTGCTTTTCTGATTGCGGCACTTGGGTCTGAGGTGTTCTGCAACGCTCACACAACATCCATTGAGGGTCATCAATGGGATTGCCGCAATTGTCACAGCCCCTTAAAACTACGACTTTAATGGTTACGGGTTGTGGCTTTGATTGTTGGGTCATCGGTAAAGTTGCCCCTGCGGGAGAGGGGAAAGATAGGACATCCCCAATCGCAGGGAGAAGGGAAAAGGCACCCGCAGAAAGAAAAGGGGAGGGGAGAAGAGGCAGCAATTGCCCCGCTTCCCCCCTCATTTCCTCCGCTCGCGCCCTTTAATCACAACTGTCCCAGCAGGTGTATTGCCAGAGAGCCGCATCATCTCCCACCTGCCCACAATGGTCAGGCAAATCCCCATACCCTTGGGGCGGGTACCCAAAGTGGCGGGCACGATGTTCCAGATAACCCTCCCACTGCTCCTTCGCGATGGGACTGGAGAAGCGCACCTGATGAGTGATGGTATTGGGATGATGCCGGTTATTGAGGCGCTGAATATCCTCCACAATCACAGTGCGGTTATCATCCAGTGACCACTTGCGGTCTTCCACAGACACAGTGATGCCCCAAACATCATCCTCTCCTTTTCCTATGGGGTCACAGTTCATGACATCCAGCAGGAGGTAGTCACTACCCCCCAGTGGCATAGAGTGGCACCATTGCAGGATGGCGGTCTGGTCAGGCTGTTGTCGCCCTTCCAGGTGCAGATAGAGGTACCCGCTACGGGGATTATGTTCCTCCTGGTACCAAGCAATCTTGTGGCTACCAACTATCAATTGCTCTGGGGCAAGCCATCTTAGAGTGGGATGCAATTGTGCCCTTGCCGCTGGAATCAGCACAAACCGGACCCCACAGTTGCCCTCAATGGGTTCATGGGCAAAGCTATCTCTGCCAATACAACGCCATTGGGTGTTAGCTATGGATGCTTTGAGTTCCGCGCTAAACGGGATAACAACTTCAGCAATCAGGGCAATATTGTCATTCACCCAGGCATCTACCTGAATGGCTAACTGGTCAGCCTTAATGGGGTCTAGAACCTGTGCTGGATAATTGCCCAGAATATCGGTGGTGAACTCAATCACTAACACCTGGTTGCCGGTCATCATGCCCTGAACTCCGTTGCAATATCCTATGTGGTTGGGGGCGCAACCATTCACTTGCTTCCAGCCCACAATGGGCCTCCCATTTCTGGTGGGCCGCTGTACTTGTGCCATAAAAACCTCTGCGATCACACGTCACCCCGCCCCCGTTAGGGAGTGGGCGATTGTACGACCCACCACCAGGGCTCTAAATGGCGGCATTTCCTGGCGGCGCTCAAGCGGTCAGATCAGCTCCAGCAAATTGACCTGCTGATTATGTAAGCCATGCCATTGCTGCGCCCAACCGGGACGATGCTTCTCTATGGGCACATGGGGACACACGACTAACATATCCTGCACCTCACAGTACCCAAGCTGGCGACTTTCAATCCAGGCCCTCCAGATACCATCATCTTTACCCTTGAATGGAGTTGCCCCGAGCGCCTTACCATGGTGGATAAATTCCTGGTTCATTTCATCACGGGTGCCCGTAGCAAGTATCTGAGTGCGTCTCCAGGGAACCGCTTTCCCATAGATGCGTTGCACCCGATAGAGCGCCCACCCTAACGCATCCCTCCTCGCCATAAAGTTCTCAAGCGCTTCCCAGTTGCCATCATCCAGGATCATCTGATAGAGCGATCGCCCCTTGGGATAAAGCGTCTGTCGTTCATTCAGGCATCTTGAGATGTATTCCAGCAGGAGCGCATAGCCCGATTCATTGGGCAACAACCGGTGCTTGATCAGCACCTCTTCTTTGGGACCAGAGATGGCACTAAATGGGCAAAAGGTACAGGCACTGCGCCAGAAATCTTCCCCTGCTATCCTTGCGGCATAGGCTTCATTGTGGGCACGGGTAACGCCCGCTGCAATGGAGGGATACCAATTGATGCGATAAATGGGCGGTTTTCTAGGACGTTTAAGCTTCTGCCGTTTCTTCTCCTGGGCAAACTCACCTCGTTCTTGGCGGTAGGTTTCATCGGCATTGAAGAAGACAGCCGTTTTGACATAGGGCGGCAGTTCACTATGAGGGTAGGTGATGGGCGCTGCTGCATCTAATACGGGGTCAGCGCCATTGGTCAGGGCAACCTGATCCACCCACTGATTGCAGACCACCTGTTTTGCCTTATCGCTGCACTTGCCACTGCCCTTCCCCCGACGGGTCTGGGGAATCGCCCCTCCCGCCAATAAGTCACTGCCCAAACTATGGGTGCTGTTAGGGCGGTCGTTATTGCCATTCACCAGGGCTACGGTCGCCTGTTGCAGTTCCTCTGCCTTATGCTGGTCGGAGCAGATGCGACCCTGACCACCATATTGGGGAATGGCACCCGTCGATATCAGGTTCTCGCCCAACGCCAATGTGGGAGCACCGAGCACCAGGTCAATGGTTGCCGCATCCAGATTGGTGCCCTTGCTCTTAAAAGAACAATCCCGTCGCTTCTCTCGATATTGGGGCACGGTGCCCTGCTGCGTGAAATGCTGGCCCAATGAGAGCCCTGACCCACCGGCCAGTCCATCGTCCCATTCAGGCGGTTGTGCCCATAAGCCCTCATGCAAGTCCTGCTCAATGTCGGGATGCCATAGGGGATGCAATGGCGATAACAGGGGTGCCCGGTCATAGGGAATGGGGGCACTATGTTCACTAAAAGGCGGTGTACTCCAGCCATAGAGCCAACACTTAGTGGGGGCGCGACTGTCATCGAGGACCGTATAGCCATCGCGCACATGGGGACCTGCTTTCATCACCTGCACGGTGCGGACATTCGCGGCTGCCAGCAGGGGAAAGAGATGGCGTTCCATGAGTTCCCCGGTTTTACTGAACTCATTGCCCGTCATGGCAGTGAGGACAATCAGATCCGCCAGGTCGAAATCACGGCTATTGGGGTTAGTGAGCCATTGGTGGAGGCGCTCAAAGGAGTCACACCCCATCCCATTCATGGCGATTATTGGAGTTCCCATCGGTTGCAGGAAAAAGGGCCAATCGCATGGGAAAGGGAGAGAGGGAAGGGGAAGATTGGCGCGGGGGTGGAACGGCAGGATATTATCTGGATAGCAATTATCGCGACCCGGAATGGCTTATGACGGCACCTCCCGATCCCACCAATGAAATTATTGTGCTGGTTAGCCCCTCTGAAACTGTCCCCATTGAAGGGCGACGGGGTTGGGGCGAAGAGATCCGGCAGAAAGCGGTTGCCCTCGTTGAAGTCAGACTGGACCCTGCCGTCTTAGAGCGGCAGATGGCTGGCTTTCTGGGCATGGTGGAGCGCTTATTTCAGCAGGCAGACCAGCAGATGCAAGCCCAATCGTCCTCACCTCCAGGAACTCCACCCAGTGTGCAATTGTCCGAGATTGAGCTATCGGTGGAAATTGGGGCAAAGGGCGAAGTCAAACTGGTCGCCGGTGGGGAAGCCTCTGGTAAGGGTGCCATCAAGCTCAAGTTCACCCGCCCCGAGAAATAGGCTGACCCTAATTGAGCATGACTGGGCAATGCGATTGGTTGAGCCATAGATAAGGTAGCGTCGGTACCTGGAACACCTCTATGAAAGACTTCTTCATCAGCTACACCGGACGCGATCGCACCTGGGCAGAATGGATTGCCTGGACGCTGGAAGAAGCGGGCTACAGTGTCGTCATTCAAGCTTGGGACTTTCGACCCGGTGGCAACTTTGTCCTAGATATGCAGCAGGCAGTTCAGGCAAACCGCACTATTGCTGTGCTGTCAGCCCTCTATCTGGATAAACCCTTCACCCAATCCGAGTGGGCTGCTGCCTTTGCTCAAGATCCCACCAGCCGCGATCACAAGTTGATTCCAGTGCGCGTAGAAGAGTGCCATCCTCCCGGTTTATTGGCTCAAATTGTTTATGTGGACATCTTTGATTGTGAGGAAGCGGGAGCTAAAGAGCGATTATTGAGTGCGATCGCGGAGGGTCGGATGAAACCCACTCAAAGACCGCGATTTCCTGGTAAACCATCTGAACGGGTTCCTTTTCCTGGTGGCATAACACCCGCTGCCCTTCCTTCTTCCCCTTCTCCAGATCCTCTTCCTTCTTCTCCTGGGGTGAATTCCCTTTCCCTATCCACCTATGATGAGTCCACCTGGGTGGGCAGAGATGATCTGATATCAGACCTGACTCAAAAGTTGGAATCAGGCTGCCGTATCTTGACCATCCTGGGAATCACCGGGATTGGGAAGACGGCATTAGCCGAGCGAGTGGTGGTTGGATTACAGGACAAAGGGCTATCCTTCCAACGCCTCAACTTTGACGATCGGGGACAGGGAAGGGATTTTCTCAGTGGTGCTTTAGCTCTGTTGCCCAAATTGGGTGAAGTGGTCACTACGGAAGATCAGAAGGATGCTCAAAATGCCCTTAAGCACCTCTTACAAGCACTGAGGAACAAGCCCTTTTTGGTGCAAATTGATTCTTTAGAAATGCTGTTAGAGGGCGATGAACAACAGGGTTGGAGTGCCTTTAGCGACGAATTATGGCTGGACTTCTTTCAGCAACTCTTAGCGGGTCAAGACTGTCAGAGCCAGGTCATCATTACCACACAGGCACTCCCTGAAGAATTGGAAGTTGTGGCATCCCGATATCCCCTCCTCTGGCACCTGCAATTAGTAGGTGGGTTATCTGAAGGGGAACAGTTGCAATTGTTCCACAAGAATGGGCTGATGCCTGATGAGATAGGCAATGATTGCTTGAGGCGCATCGGTAAACTCTATGACGGTCATCCCTTAGTACTTCAGGTGATTGCGAAGGATATTCTGGGGCGTCCGTTTAATGGAAATGTGGCTCAATACTGGCAACGTTATCAGGGCGAGTTTGATGAGGCTGAGAACGATCGTAGGCAAAGAGGCAGTTCACCCAGAGCATTACAATTGCGGGTCAAGAAGCGCGTGGAAGAATCCTTAAAGCGATTGCCCCACGACGCCTATCACATGCTTTGTCGGAGTTCGGTGTATCGGAAACCTGTAGCTGAATCCTTCTGGTTAGCGATGTTGTGGGATACATCAGAAGCGAGCCAGTGGTCAGCTCTGGAGGTACTTAGATCCTATAATCTAGTGGAGGAAGAGATTAGGGGAGATGGGATGGTGCTGTTGAGGCAGCACAATCTGATTAAGCGCGTGAGTGGTCATTTATTGAGGGTACAGGAAGAGGATTGGAGAGAGTCAAATAGGACGGCAGCCCAGATGTGGGTAGAAGGGTATGCGCCAGACGAGGGGGCTCCGAATCTAGAAAAGGTCAGGGGCGAGCTGGAAGCGTTTCATCATCACTGTGAGCTTGAGGACTGGGAATCTGCCAAGACAATTCTATTGAATCAGAAGGTTGGCTACCAGCTTCGTATTTGGGGATATTCCTGGGAGATGATCCGCCTCCATGAGCAATTGATTGGTAAGGTAGACACTGTCGTCGATGTTGTATGTGAGCGAGTCATGGGTAGTGGCTATTGGTATTTGGGTAACTACCCGGAAGCAATTAAGCATGGTCGGCGGAGTCTAGCAATTGCGCGTGAAATTAATGATCGCGTTGGTGAAGAAACGGCACTGGGTGATCTAGGTTATGCCTATTATGCTTTAAGTGACTACCCTCAAGCTCTGACGTATCATCAGCTACGTTTGAACATTGCCCGTGAAATTGGTTCCCGTGACGGAGAAGGAACGGCATTGGCTGGTTTGGGAATGGTTTATGCGGCTCTAGGCAACTTCTCAGAAGCGATTAAATGTCAACAGGAGTCTCTGACTATTACCCGTGAGATTGGTAATCGGAATGGAGAAGGGAATGCGTTGGGCTGTTTAGGTAACATCTATTGCTTACTAGGACAATATTCGCAGGCAATTGATTGCCAGCAACAACTTTTGCAGATTGCTCAGGAAATTGGCAAACGACGGGGCGAAGCAGATGCACTTGGTAATCTGGGCAATATCTACAGTGCGATGGGTCAATATCCAGAAGCGATCGAATGTTACCAGAAATGTTTGCAAATCGTTCGCGATGTGGGTCAGCGTCGCAGTGAGGGAATTACGCTCACTAACTGGAGTGAAGCATTACTTAAACTGGAACGGTATCCTGAAGCCCAGCATTATCTCCAGATCGCCTTGGACATCTTTAAATCATTAGGAGAGCGTGCTGGGGCGGCAGAAGTACTGCTTCGACTGAGCGAAGTGCACCACAAAACTAAACATCCTGACCTAGCATTTGATTATGGCAATCAGGCTCTCTCAATTGCTGCCGAACTGGGCATCCCTTTAGTCAAAGAGTGCGAAGAATTCCTGGCAACTCTGCAATTGGAAAGGGAACCCACCTGATATGACACCCTCTTCTCCTGCTCTAAAGGACTTCTTCATCAGCTACAACCGCCACGACAAACAGTGGGCAGAGTGGGTTGCATGGACGTTAGAGGAAGCAGGCTATACCGTCATCATTCAGGCATGGGACTTCAGGCCAGGGGGCAACTTTGCCCTGGATATGAATCGAGCGGTTGATGAGACCAAGAGTACGATCGCGGTCCTGTCTGAAACCTTCCTCAAGTCAGACTACACTCAACCTGAGTGGGCCGCTGCCTTTGCCCGTGACCCTCGCAGTGCCCAGAGGAAGCTCATCCCGATGCGGGTAGGAGAATGTCAACCCACCGGCTTGTTGGCACAGATTGTTTATGTAGATTTGGTTGGCACCTCTGAGGAGGCTGCCAGGGAATTAGTGCTGGGTGCCCTGAAGGAGCGGGCTAAACCTGCTACAAAGCCCACATTTCCAGGGGCAACGCAAACAACTCCAGAACGGGTGGCACCCGAACGAGTGGAGTTTCCCAGTCACACAGAGTCTTCCACTAACCCTGCTGCTTCTCCTCCCAGTTCCGCCCCCTCTTCCTCTCCTGAGCGAGCATCTGCCTATCCCTTTAACCGTGGTGGAGATAACAACTGGGCCATCGTAGTCGGCATTAATGAGTACGAACACCTGCCCCCCGAAGACCATCTGAAGTTTGCGGTCAGGGATGCGGTGAAGGTGCGGGAGTTCCTGTGTCAGCAAGCCCAATTCCCCGCCGATAATGTTCTCCTGTGCAGCGATATTGCCCTTGGATCGCCCTCTCTGCGTCGTCCCAGTCGGAGTGGGCTGAGGGATCTGTTGCTTAATCAAATCAAGCGGGCACAAGGGGCAGATAACTTCTGGTTTTTCTATGCTGGACATGGCGTTGTGCATGGCCATCAGGACTTCTTGCTGCCCTGTGATGGCAATCCCGACGATTTGCGCGAGACAGCGATTCCTATTAGCTTTGTCACCGATTGCCTGCGCGATTGTGGTGTCCATAATGTGGTGCTGGTACTGGATATGTGCCGTAATCGCACTCGGGGCAACTATGAGGGCAGTCGGGATATTGGACAGGTGATGGGCGAACAGACCCTTGAGATTGCCAGAGCGCAGGGCATTGTCACCTTATTCTCCTGTAGTCGGGGTCAACGCTCCTATGAGATTAAGGAACTGCAACAGGGCGCTTTCACCCATACCCTATTAACCGCATTGCAGCAAAGCACCACGCCCAGGGCACTGGAGCAATATCTGACCACCCAACTGCCAGCCCTAAATCGCCAATACGGGAAACCCATCCAGGTGCCAATGGTCATCCCCGAACCAGGCTGGAAGTACGATTTGCCCCTTCTACTCGGTTGTGCCACCGCTGCCGATATTCACCAGCTGGCAGTACAGGCCAGGGATGTGGAATTAGAGGGCGATGATGCGCGGGCAGAAGGATTATGGTGGCAGGTCATTGAGGCAGCCCATTCGACGCCCAGCGATCGCACAACTGCCAGGAAGGCACTGGAGCGGATTAACCGCAGAAGGGCATCTTCACAGGCACCTTCATTGGCTGTCCCAGAGAGGGACATTGTGGTTCCTACGCCCGACATTGAGGGAGTTATTGTGGTTCCCTCACCTCCTGCAAAGCCATCACTGCCAACCTTCCAATTTGAAGTGGTGACAGTGCATGAGCGAGGGCAGGAAGTGGAGCGTCGTCCCGGGGAGGCGCAATACTTCACTCAAGACCTCGGCAATGGTGTGGTGCTGGATATGGTGTTAATTCCAGCAGGCAATTTCATGATGGGTTCGCCCGCTGATGAACCAGAACGAAGGGAGGCTGAAGGTCCTCCGCATGAGGTGAATGTCCCCACATTCTTTATGGGTCGTTATCCAGTCACGCAGGCGCAATGGTGCTATGTAGCAGGACTACCTCCGGTTAATCGGCAACTTGACCCAGATCCCGCTAGGTTTAAGGGAGATAACCGCCCCGTGGAACAAGTCTCCTGGTATGAGGCATTTGAGTTCTGCGATCGCCTCTCCCGTTACACAGGGAAAGAGTATCGCTTGCCCACTGAAGCAGAATGGGAATATGCTTGCAGGTCCGGTACTACCACCTCTTTCTACATCGGTAAGACCCTGACAACTGACGTCGCCAACTACAACGGCAACTACACCTACAATAATGGATTTGCAGGGGAGTACCGTAAGGAAACGACCCCTGTAGACCACTTTGGAATTGCGACTGCGTTTGGTTTATACGGCATGCATGGCAACGTGTGGGAATGGTGTGCCGATCACTGGCATGAAAATTACGAAGGTGTACCGATCGATGGAAGTGCCTGGTTAACTGACAATGAAAGTTCGGACCGGGTAGTACGCGGTGGTTCCTGGTTCAACTCTCCGGGACTTTGCCGGTCTGCCTATCGCGACCCCTATCCGCCTGACTACCGTAGACACACTTTCGGTTTTCGTGTTGTGTGTAGTGCCCCGAGGACTCTTCAGTAGCCCTTTACCCTTCTTCGCTTGACTCACGAATAAGATTAAACGTTAGCAAACTTCTCCGATCTTTTAGGGATACCGTTTCCTGGAAATCTTTATGAATATTTATGATACATTTGAACTATTTTACCCTACAATCATTTCCAGCTTCACTCGACTCCTTCGCACTGATCGTATTCCCTCTATCATTTCCAGCATTCTTATGGGCGAGGAATCACCATGAATTCTGTCTGGGTCAGCCTTTCCACCTATGGTGGCGTAACGACTAAAGATGCTTTGAGCGTGTTTTGGGAAGCCGGGATGCGGCAGGTTGAACTGGCGATTGGGGTCAAACCCAGTCCGAATACGACCGCTATTTTGCGGCACTATCAAGACCAGGGTATGAAATACCGTGCCCACCATGCCATTGTGTGGGAGGAACACCGTCCCTTCAATCTTGCTCAATCTCTGAATGTGCCCTACTTTGAGCGCTTGACGGACTGGTTGGCAATGATGAACATTCAAGCTTACTCTGTCCATGCCGGTAGTTATCCCCCCGCAGGCAACCGTTCAATTGCTTGGTTCACGTTTCTAGAAAATTTGGCTTGTCTGTTGCAATTATGTCGCGATCGCCGCATCCGCTTGGGTGTCGAGACCATGTACCCTGCTCTGGCAGGTGAGGGAAAGCAGTATTTCTTACAGGATGCCCCAGAGGTAGACCAGGTTCTGCACGCTCTACCTGAACTAGGACTGGTGGTTGATATGGCCCATTTGAATCTGTGGCAGCACACCCCAGTGGAAGTCAAACTCAATCTATTACAGCAGTATTCCCATCGCTTGTTGGAAGTCCATGTCTCCGATAATGATGGTCATCGCGATAGTCATACGCCCATTCACAAGCATACCTGGTGGGTATCTCACGCTGCCCTGATGCCACCGGATGTCCCAGTTGTGCTGGAGAGCCGCATGAACCATCAGAGTGGGGCACAGGTGAAACACCACTGTGAGTATCTGCAAACCATTCTGCAAGAGGAACACCGATGACCAATATTTCATCTCAACTAAACACTTATCTGTCTATACGGCAGCAACAGACTAGGGAAGCACAACAGGCTCTGCGAACTTTTCATGATCAGATTGCTGCTCAAGTTGCAGAGTTCAGGCGACAGGAACAGGTCAGTTTGGATGCTCAAACAACTACCCTCGAGTCAATTCGGTCTTTGGTTCTAGCAGATGCGCGCCGTCTACTATCAACTCCTGAGTTTGAGCAATTCCTGACCCAGTTAACCCAGGGCAGCCGCTGGTATTTGAACTACTTCACCCCTCCATTGACCGTAGCTACGGAACCAACGACCTGGTTACTGGCTACACAACCACTGCCACTTGTGATTGTGAGCTATGAAAAGATTCGGGATGACTTTGCTTACAACGATGAGAACCACTATACAGATTATCGTTGTCAGTTAATCGTTCAGTTAGGTTCGTGGCAAAAGACTGTAGATGCCTCTGTTGTGAATATTGATCCTGGTAATCCTATAGAGCCTATTTGACATCTTGAGGAGAGGCTGCAAGCCGCTTAATCATTAG
>CAZGDE010000176.1:0-13681 GCA_964524315.1 uncultured bacterium | reverse complement strand
CCATTGCAACAGTTCATTTTCGAGTTGCCCGCCCCCTTTGGCACGCACCCCGTAGTAATAGAACACCATCGCGATCGAGGTCACATTACAGGTTGACGCAGCATAGCGGGGGTTATCCCGTTGCGAGAAGTAGGGCACATTCAACTCGACCTGGGAGGGAACCGGGTTGAACACTTTACCACCACGCTTCATCAATACAAAGCTGGGAAAGACATAACCCGTGTTGCCAAACCCCGGTAATTCCTCCGTCAACGTGACTTTGATGTGGCCCGCTTCAACAACATAACTGGCGACACCATAGAATTTGTTGGCCGGGAAATCGAACCGTTCCTGGGGTTTGAGCGCCGCCGAGTCGACGGGACGTTTTTTAAAGATGGTTGATTTCAAGGCCGCTACCGTCAGCGCACTGGAATCATATCCAATCAACTCATTCCCTTTTTTGATCTGAACGTGTTTCCAGTAAATAAAGCCGATGTTACCAAACCCTGGAATCGGTTCTGCCAGGGTCACACGGAAATGCCCACTCAAACAGGCATAACCCGTAATTTGAAAACTTTGGCCCTGCAATAATTGGGCTTTTTGGGCTGCAGGTAGGGCTACCGAATCTCCTGGTTTTGACTTAATAAACGTTGTGGTTGTCACCAATAGTTGCCCCTTGAGCGGTGTAACGGGAACATCCTCCAATTCAAATCGCAGGATCTCCTGTCCCTTACTCAATTGCGCGTGGGGTTCGTAGATATAACCAAAGCTGCCAACGGGGGCGATCGCCGGAGTCACATCCACCTTCAAATGGCCATCAATGAACCCGTAACGGTTCACAGTAAATGTTTGTCCTGCCGTGAGCGATGCTTTTTGGGCATCATCCAATTTGCTGGAATCAACTGCCGCCGCTTTAAACAAAGTGGGTTGCAAGATCTTCAGGCTGAGCGCCTGCCCAACCGTGAGTGGATCGGTAGCAACATTGATATAGATGACCTGATTGCTAACCGTTTTGCCTGCGTTATTGGTTCCCTTCAGCCGCAACCAGCGGGTACCCGGTGCTTGAAAGCCTTTGTCCAAACTAACCTGCCAGATGCCTGCGGTGGGATTAAGCGTGACTGGTAGGGGATATTTGTCTTCCGCCATGAGGGACACCTTCGTGAGCTGGCGGGGGTCATAATTACCCTTCAGCACAAACGGCTTTTGTAATAGTACTTCCCTGGCTCCGGTATAACTCAGTACCGGCGATGCAGGAGCCAGTTCCGCCAGTACCGTAAAGTCCTGGGCTGCCGGATCTAAGGAGAGATCGGTCGCGTCAGTCATGCGCTTGCTCCTGTAATCATAGTGTCCCTGATGTTGCTGGTTCTCATGAGCCAGTCAAGTGCCTTTCCCATTTTAGTCAGCCGATTTGGGAATGAACCTTGAGGAAGATTTCTAGCGAACACAATACCGGCGGGGCAGGCTTAGCAACAGGATGCCTGGTTAATGCTCAAGACCTTGGCAAAACCAGCTCTTACGGGAATACATTTTTCTTGGAAACGGCCTGCCAGACAGGGCGTTATAGTACTTTTGAATTATTAAGGCTATGATGAATGGAATATTGCCAGGGTTAAATGGCAATACTTCAGCCTTCGCCAGTCGAGGTGGGTAAGTTTGACATTGGCAACCCGTCTAAAACGGGAGATCCTGAAACGCAAGATCAAATTGCGATATAGCAATACTATTGTTGCTAGTTACCGAAGAAGTAAGCTGCTCCTGTGATGGAATCTGGTCGTTGTCTGTGTTCTGGAATTACTGCACCCCCTGCGAGTGCCACCAACCCCAACCTGCGGCAAAGGTCACTTGGCAGGCAACAATGCCATGATTTGATCGACGAACGCCTGATGGTCGACGACGGGTTTCGAGATGTAGCCATCGGCACCGCTCTGTTTCAGGAAATTCTCGCGATCGCCCTCCATTGCATGGGCTGTGACCAAAATAATTGGCAGGTCTGCCGTTTGCGGGTCGGCCTTCAACATTTGCGTAATTTTGATCCCATCCACCGGCTTACCCTGGTAGACACTCCGCGCGAGGGAAACATCCATCAAAATAATGTCTGCTTCCCTGGCCTGAGCAATCTGCATGACTTCTTCCACATTTTCGGTATGCTTAACCCCCAGACCACCACGCTTGGTCAGAATTTTAGAAAAAACTCGGGCATTAACGACATCGTCCTCCACGATCAGAACGGTCTTCATAGTAATTTCCTTTACGGCAAAACCAGGCCAGGTGCAGTGTGTTAACCAGCGTGATACATAACCAATTTGGACATAGACGTTGGGGGTTGCCACTATGCTAAACGCCAGTGGACGCAAAATAAACAAAGGTTTTGTAAATCCCGATGTAAATCCCGACAATAATAACCCTGAAAAAGGCAGTATAGGTTCTTACAGTTCGCTATTCTGTAGCCAACAAATTTTCTTTGATCAGCAACTTTTTAAGCCGCAACTTTCTAAGCAGGAATGGCCTGCTTACCTCAGCACTGTGACAGCACAAGGGAACGACGCTCATGGCTAAACAATTAAACATGCTCTCAGCCGGACAGGTGATTACCACTGCCCTGCATACAGAGATGCAACAGTCCTACCTGGAATATGCCATGAGTGTCATCGTGGGGCGGGCACTGCCCGATGTCCGCGATGGCTTGAAACCGGTGCATCGGCGCATTTTATATGCCATGCACGAATTAGGCTTGACCCCCGATCGCCCCTATCGTAAGTGCGCCCGTGTGGTGGGGGATGTCCTTGGTAAATACCATCCCCACGGTGACCAGGCCGTGTACGATGCCCTGGTACGGATGGTGCAAGAGTTTTCCAGTCGCTATCCGTTATTGGGTGGGCATGGTAACTTTGGCTCCGTCGATGACGACCCGCCCGCCGCCATGCGATATACCGAGACCCGGCTAGCGGCGATCGGCAACGAAGGGCTGTTGAGCGAAATTGGCGATGCCACTGTCGATTTCATCGGTAACTTTGACAATTCGCAACAGGAACCGACTGTTCTACCCGCGCAACTACCCTTTCTGTTACTGAACGGTAGTTCGGGTATTGCGGTGGGCATGGCCACCAACATTCCCCCCCATAACCTGAGCGAAATTGTGGATGGGTTGATTGCTTTGATTGACAATCCCAACCTGTCCGATGACAAGCTTTTTGACCTGATTCCCGGCCCTGACTTTCCCACTGGTGCCGAAATTATTGGTTCCGATGGCATCCGGGAAGCCTACCGCACGGGTAAGGGCAGTATTCCCATGCGGGGGGTTGCCCAGATCGAAGAAATTCAAACCGGACGGGGCAAACATCGCCGGACTGCCATTGTGGTAACGGAGTTGCCCTACCAGGTAAACAAAGCAGCCTGGATCGAAAAAATGGCTGAACTGGTGTCATTGGGCAAACTGGAGGGGATTGCCGATATTCGGGATGAGAGCGATCGCGAAGGCATTCGGGTCGTCATTGAACTGCGGCGGGAGGCCAATCCCGCCAAGATTCTCAGCTTTCTTTACCGCCAGACAGCGCTGCAAACTAACTTTGGCGTGATCATGCTGGCCCTGGACAATGGACAACCCCGCCAGATGCCCCTGCGCGACCTGTTACAACGGTTTCTCGATTTTCGTGAGGAAACGCTGAATCGCCGTTACCGTCACGAACTGGAACAAACCGAACAACGCCTGGAAATTGTCGATGGGCTATTAACCGCTCTGGAAAATCTGGATGATGTAATTGATATTTTGCGGAATTCGCCGGATGGTAGTACCGCCAAAGCCACGTTTCTGGAAGAATTTGAGTTTACCGATCGCCAGTCGGACGCAATTCTGGCCATGCCCATGCGGCGGTTGATGAGCGCCGAACAGGAGAAATTGCAGACAGAGTATGACGAACTGGAAGCCAGAGCCGAAGAATTACAAAAACTGTTGGGAGATCGCCGGGAGTTATTGAAGGCACTCAAGAAAGACCTGCGGGCACTGAAGAAGAAATACGGCGATACGCGGAAAACCCGCATTGTGGCAGCACAACCCGCTAATGGTAAAGGTGAAGCAAGCCGCCAATCGGAAGCAACGGATGCCTCTACCAGTCTGACGCCATCCCTGTTTGACGAAGATGAGGCACAGGAAACCGTACTGGAATTGACCCAACGGGGGTATGTACGGCGGGTTGCACCCAAGACCTATCA
Source organism: uncultured bacterium (assembly GCA_964524315.1). GTDB lineage: Bacteria > Cyanobacteriota > Cyanobacteriia > Leptolyngbyales > Leptolyngbyaceae > CAZGDE01. Next base: position 9,493 of record CAZGDE010000176.1, on the reverse strand, counting down.
GCGGAGTCGCAACCGCATGGTCGAGAAACCCATGCTGGTCTTCGAGGAGAGCGATGATTTTGTCGAACAAACCCTTTTCACAACCACCCATAAAACGCTGGTTGTTCTGACCCGCACGGGCAAGGCATACCCGGTGAATGTGACTGACATTCCCCAGGCAACGGGACGGAATGCCAAAGGGGTGCCATTACTGACCTTATTACCACCGTCGGCCCAAGGCGATCGCAGTACCATTGTTGCCAGTTTCATCCTGCCGGATCAACTGGATGATACCTTCCTGGTGTTACTGACGACGGAGGGACGGATTAAACGCCTACCGCTGACTGAGTTCACCGAACTCAGTGGACGCGGGTTAGTAGTGATGAAGTGCAAAGAAGCTGATCAGGTAGCCTATGTCCGGCTGGTGACACCGGATGACGACCTGGTACTGGCAAGTTCCAGTGGACGTTTGATCCGGTTAGCGGTAGATGATGAAACCCTGCCAATTATGAGCCGAACGGCTCAGGGCAATCGGGCCATGCGCCTCCGCCAGCAGGATCGATTGGTGGGGTGTGCCGTACTCACAGGCGATGATGACCTGTTGCTGGTGACCGCCGAGGGATATGCTAAACGCCTCTCAACTGAAAACTTACGCCTGTCGGGTAGCGGGGAACTGGGCAGTAACCAGCTTCGCTTCACTACCAAAACCGATCTGCTGGCAGGGATGGTACCAGCAGAGGAAGCAACCGAGGTGGTGGTGTTGACCAGCACCAACCGCATGAGTCGACTGGAGCCATCTACGGCACCCCTGGAAAACAAAGATGGTAAGGGCGATCGCCTCTTCTCGCTCAACGGCGATGAACGGATTATTTGCCTCACTGCACCCGAACAATCAACATCATCAAACGATGGGGTTGACCCGGATTCAGAGACTAATTAGTCACTGTCCTGCCCCAACTAATTGACTGACCCAAATCGCTAGAGTGACTGGCAATTGTCTTTTCACCTCCGCCTTTTGGGTCACGGTTTATATTGGCTTTACCACAAGGGTCTAGCTCAGTCGTCTGCGGCACCGATGAAGAGTTTGTTTTCCCCTTTCCGGGCCAGAAGGGGAGTATTTCTATGAGCAAAAGACAACAAACAAGACCGCCCAAAATATCCTTTGAAATCCAATTAATTTGACTATATCCAGTTGCCTAAAAATTTGTGTACTCCTTACAGCTAAACGAGTTTCTTAACTCATACCAGAGGTGGAGTTGCACCCAAAGGGCAGCCATAACATGTAGGTATTGAACTCATTTTTTTAATCTTTACCATTAGAACTTGGTGACTATAGCGATTCTATTTAGATTAGAAAAAGATTTTTTCAGCAGAGAGTTTTTTTTCAGAAATCCTCTTGTCACCCCCCATTTAGAATCGCCAGATTGTCCTGATTCAACGAAGCAATGTTCTATCTCTCTTTACTGCCAAAGATAGATAAATATTGAATTTATCCTCTGTAAGATTCATTACAAGTAACGCCTTAACCTTACCCAAAAGGTAGGCAAAAATCGCTAATTTTCTTACACAAATCAGGTCTACCTACTTAATTTCTTAAAGCATTTAAAAAGAGAGGAAAGCTGAATGGATCTGAGAGTGTTGATCGTGGCAGAACACGCTTCTGCCCAATTTGGTGGCGAGGCTGCTCTACCCTTGCATTATTATCGGTCTCTTCGTCAACGGGGAATTTCTACCTGGCTTGTAGTGCATCAGCGCACCCGGAAAGAGCTACAAAAATTATTTCCGCAAGACCGGAACATCACTTACATTCCTGATACAAATTGGCATCGTCTACTGTGGAAATTGAGTGGCTTTTTACCTGGTCGGTTAGCGTATTTCACCACAGGTTTCATAATGCGCCTAATGACACAGATCACGCAACGGCGTATCATTCGACAACTGATACAGGCAGAAAATATTACCCTGATTCACCAACCAATTCCGGTATCGCCTAAGGAACCATCCATGATTTTCGGTATGGGTGTACCAGTCATCATTGGCCCTATGAATGGTGGCATAGACTATCCACCTGCTTTTCAACAAATGGAAAGCATCATAGAAAATTTTGTTATCACCGTTGGGCGACAGTTTTCGAATCTGATCAACACACTGATACCGGGAAAACAGCAAGCAGCATTATTGCTAGTTGCCAATGAGCGCACCCGCCAAGCCTTACCCCAGGGAGTATCTAAAAAGGTAGTCCAACTGGTAGAAAATGGTGTCGATTTTTCGATCTGGAAACCTTCTGTTGCCCATCGGGCCAAAGCACCGTCCGCCATCACACGTTATGTTTTTATGGGGCGACTGGTAGATTGGAAAGCAGTTGATCTGTTGTTGCTTGCCTTTAAACAAGCAGTGCCCCAAGCGGCTATTAGCCTCACCATTATTGGTGACGGCCATGAACGGCAAAACCTTGAAGAACAGGCACGTGGGCTAGGTATTTTAGGCACCCATGCCGGGCAACCCGGTAAGGTATTTTTTGCCGGTTGGCTTTCCCAGGAGGAATGTGCTGAGCAATTGCAGCAATTTGATGCGCTTGTTTTGCCCAGTCTGAGAGAGTGCGGTGGTGCTGTCGTGCTTGAGGCGATGGCTCAGGGTATTCCCGTCATTGCCACGAAATGGGGAGGGCCCGCAGACTATCTCGACCCCTCCTGTGGGATTCTTGTCGAACCGTCATCGAGGGAACAATTCATCGGAAATTTGATGCAGGCAATGCTACGAATTGCCCGATCGCCCGCAGAACGGGAAGCAATGGGCAAAGCTGGCCAGAAAAAAGCCAGACAATTATTTGACTGGGAAGTCAAAGTAGATTGCATGGTAGACATTTATCAGCAAGTGGCTGCCAACCACCAGCAGGCACACCGTCCCGTTACGCATCGCCCAGTTGCGCCCCAACCAACAGCCTAACCAGTGTTGCTGTTCCGGGGATGAATTAAGCATGGGATGAATTGGAACGAAGTTTCAATTCATCCTGCTACTCAGCACCACCACCTAATCCTGCTCAAACACTTGCCCTAAGGCGGCAGGCGGGGTGCTGTTAATTGTTTGAGTGGCGGCCCGACCCAGCGCTGGCGGTAACAGCTTCAGTAAACGTTCTAGCCATTCGCTAGACGTTAGTACCAGAAACAGAATCATTAATACGAAGGGGGCGACGGTAATCACCTGCGTGGGCACAGGAATCACGTCCTGTGCCTGGCTGGCCAGGGATTGCAAAATGCCAAACAGGTAACAGCTGAGGGCCACCCGCAGCGGATTCCAGCCACCAAAGATGACGATCGCCAGGGCAATCCAGCCATAACCTGCCGTATGTCGGTGGCTCCAGCCCGCTTTGAAGTCGAGCGCAAACGCGGCCCCGGCAATCCCCATGAGGGCACCTCCCAGCAGCGTATAGACATAGCGCATCAGGATGACGTTGGTTCCCCTGGCAAAAGCAGCTGCCGGTTGTTCACCGATCGCCCGTAGCATGAGCCCCTGCCGGGTTCGGTAGAAAAAGACCCAGGTAACAATAATCAGGGCAAAACTGAGATAAACCAGCATGTCGCTCTGAAACAGTAACGGGCCAATGATGGGGATATTTTGCAGCAACGGTAGTTTAAAGCTGGGCACAGTCGGGCCGGGAATACGCACGAAGGGATTGCCCAGAAATGACGATAGATCGGCACAGAGCAGCGTCAGCACAAAACCAATGGCAACCTGGGACTGTTTCAGGGTCAATGCGCCAAAGGCGACCACCAGGGCGATCGCCGCACCCACCAGGGCTGCCCCACCAAAACCCAACAAAAGGCTGGGTACCGTACCTAGCCCTTCGGTCGTTTTGGCAACCGCGAACCCAGTCATGGCGGCCAGCAGAATAGTACCCTCCGCCGACAGGTTTATCACCCCGGCCCGTTCCGTAATGGTTTCACCAATGGTGGCAAACACCAGTGGCGTCGAGGTTGCGATCGCAGTCGCAAGGATGGCAATGAGTTGAGCAGGATCCATAGTTAGCAACAGTAATGAGGCCAGAGGCGGCCAATCTGATTGAGAAAATCCGATTGATCCAAATTGAAGCGTTGATGGAGTACCCGCTTACACCAGGCTTTTGCCCCGTCTGATTACCCCTACCAGTGGTGCTGAGTCGCAGGCTGACTGGGAAAAAGTTTCAAGTCAGCGAACGCTTAATTCATCCCTGGAATCAGCAACGGCCCCCCTACCTTATAACCGATGGGTCACAGGTAAACACTGTGGCATCGGCTTATCCATTTGAGACGGCTTAGTTTTAAACTGTTTGGGAATCACCAGGTCGTCCTGTTGCAGAATTTGATGGTCGGCACCGAGGATGCGGACTTCACAAACACCGGCTGCACCAGGGCCGATCAAGGCAAACGCTCCATTCACACTGCGATCGCGAACAATCTGACCGTTGTCAAAGGTTGCTTCTACCATCGCTACCTTCGGTTTTAATGCCTGTCCGTACAGAACAATGTAGCGATCGCTACCTTGTTTCACCGACTTGCTTATGCGGTAGTCCACTAATCTATCGGGTTTCGCAGGCGTGGACTTGAGACTGTAACTATCACTGCCGCTCACCTGCCAGCTAATGCCATGCCGCTTCATGAGCTTATGCCCAAACACCCGTTGCATTGAAGTTTTGCGGGCATCACTCGGACACACCGCACTGTAAAGTACCACAATTCCCTGGGTCCATCGTTGTGTCCCCACAACCTGAACATTTTCTGCCTGAAAGTTACCGTCCGTGGGACAAACCACACTTTGCTGAATTAAATCTTTTGGGATAGCTGTTGCCAGCAGTGACAGGGCACAGCTAGAGGTAGTTAAGCCAACAAATCCAGTAATGCCAATCAGCAAGCGTTTCATTATGCACTTCCTAAAAGCGGCGTTGCATGTATGGAACGTCTCTCCAGAGCCAACCACGTCCCCCTTTCATCTCAGTCTGCCCCAGGATTCTGGAGAATTGCCCGCTCTTTAGACGGAGTTTATAAAGCTTAAAAGCCCATATCAGGAAAGCCTGACAAAGGGAAGCTGGCTGACGGGAACGCAACGTGAGCACAGGGTTAAGCAGAAACTAGCAAACCACAGGCAATCCTTAAAAATAGGAATTAAATCAGTTCAATACCTGGTACGGGCGGGTTTTGTCATCAGAACCATTGCCGGGTGCAGATGGATCTGTTAAACCCGCCCGTACAGTTGGCGAATTTATACAACTCACGATCCCTAACTACCAGTCTTCGCACCCTTCTGGGCGGCCAGGGTATTGCGTTCCCAAAATACGCCATCGGTATAACCCTGGATCGTAGGGTCAAGTTCTGCCAGTTGCAGCCGCTTTTCACTCAACAGGCAATATTCTTCGTTCAGCTCAACCCCTAAATAGCGTCGGCCCAATTTCTTCGCGACAACTGCTGCCGTGCCACTCCCCAGAAACGGATCGAACACCAGGTCGTTAGCATGGGTACTGGCCAGAATGAGCTTGGCAAACAATTTCTCGCTTTTTTGGGTGGGGTGACTGGTATTTTCTGGCATCGACCAGAAGGGAATGGTGATATCCGTCCACAGGTTAGAAGGGTGGGTGTCGCGGAAGTTGCCCTGGTGGGTTTGTTGCCAGTCCTTGGGGTTGCCATTGGGTAGGCGATAGGGAGCCAGCACTCGCCGCCGGAGTTTGACCGCATCGACGTTAAAGGTGTAGCGATCGCCCAGCGTACAAAACCAGATATCCTCACTGGCGTTTTTCCAGTTGGTTTGTGCGCCCCGGCCCTTTTCCCGTTCCCAGGTAATGCGGTTACGAATGGTGAAATGTTTCGCCGCGACCGTAAAGATGGAAACTGACGAAAACCAGTCGCCACAAAGGTAGATCGATGCCGTTTTTTTTAGAAGTGGCAGGAGCGTCACCACAACGTGATCCAGCCAGTTTGTGTAATCCTGCACTGACTGACGGGAAAATTTATGACCGTTAAAGTCCTTGTCCAGGTTGTAAGGGGGATCCAGGACCAACAGATCAACAAAACAGCGGGGTAGGTAGTCCGCCCACTGCAAGCAATCGCCCCAAATGATGCCCTCCAGGGGTTCCAGAAGTGGGGTAGCCGGTAACTCACGGATGAGCCGGGGACTGAGTCGGACGCGATCGCCAGTCGTCAACTGTAGCGTCCGGTTCATCGGTGCCCGGCGTGACGTTCGCTGTGGCACAGTCTGCCCATCCGGTTCAACGGCGGTCACTAATGGCAAGTTTCGTTGTGGTTGACCATTCATCCGTACTACAGGGGGGCTATGTGACAGGGCAAAACCTGTGCGATCGCTCAATTATTGCCCACCCCCTCCGAAAGCGTGCAGATTTTTTCCTGAACCAATCAGCACTAACGGTCGGATAAGGCACCCAATTTGGGCTTTCCTGCAGAATCACGGCCCCATGCAACGACCTGACAAGGGTCGGCGTGGTTGCGTTAAGGTAACTAGAGTCAACATTTATACCGAGTTTTCGTTCCGCTTTATGTCTTCTTCTGTGCCATCTGCGATCGCCCATCTGCGCCAAAACTATACCCTTCAGGCACTCAACGAGACAGAGGTTGATCCTGATCCCGTCCGCCAATTCCGCATCTGGTTTGACCAGGCCGTCGCCGCCGAACTGCCCGAACCCAATGCCATGACCCTGGCAACGGCCACCAAAACAGGCATGCCCTCCGCCCGTATTGTGCTGCTCAAAGGGGTGGATGACTGTGGCTTTGTTTTCTATACCAACTACGAAAGCCGCAAAGCCAGGGAATTGGCCGAAAATCCCCAGGCCGCTTTGATTTTTCTCTGGCATGGTCTGGAGCGGCAAGTACGGGTGGAAGGCACCGTGGAGAAAGTGACTACCGCTGAAGCCGATGCCTATTTTGAGAGCCGCCCCCTGGAGAGTCGCCTGGGGGCATGGACATCGCCCCAGAGCCAGGTTATTCCCAATCGCACCATTTTGACCCGGCGGTTCCAGGAACTACAGCAGCAGTACGACCAACAGCCCATTCCCCGACCGCCCCATTGGGGTGGTTACCGGGTTTTGCCCCAGGTCATCGAATTCTGGCAGGGACGACCTGGACGATTACACGATCGCCTGTGTTACAAGCGGGACAATGACCGTTGGGAGATCGTCCGGTTGGCACCTTGAAAACTGTAGCAAAAACTACACATTTCTTTTCCTTTCTGCGGGGATCATTTGCCCATAAGCCTTTGCGATTCGGGCACGATAGAGATATAAAACCCAATCGCTGGCGTTGAGCATCGGGAAATCTCTGCCCCAGCGACTTACTGAGAGGAAAGGTACGGATTATGGCAGGTTCGTTATTGTCCGATGCGGGTCAACGGCTAGAGCAGGCATTGAAATATACGTCCATTTCCGAAGACGCGATCGAATCCCTGAAATTTCCGCAAACTAGCCTGACGGTTTCAATTCCTGTACGGATGGATGATGGTTCACTGCGGGTCTTTCAAGGCTATCGAGTCCGTTACAACGACACGCGGGGGCCAGGGAAGGGCGGCGTTCGCTACCATCCCAATGTGACGTTGGATGAGGTGCAATCCCTGGCGTTCTGGATGACCTTTAAGTGTGCAGCCTTAAACCTGCCCTTTGGGGGGGCCAAGGGTGGGATCACTGTTAACCCCAAAGAACTGTCGCGCATGGAGTTAGAGCGGCTCAGTCGCGGATATATTGATGCGATCGCCGACTTCATTGGGCCCGATGTTGATATCCTGGCCCCCGATGTTTACACCAATGCCATGATCATGGGCTGGATGATGGATCAGTACAGCATCATCAAACGCCAGATCAGTCCTGCCGTGGTTACGGGCAAACCCATCAGTATGGGTGGTAGTTTAGGGCGCGAATCGGCTACCGCAATGGGGGCATTTTTCGTGATCCAGTCCATGTTGCCCAAGTTTGACCAGCCCCCCGAAGCAACGACCGTCGCCATCCAGGGTTTCGGCAATGCCGGGGCCATTCTGGCCGAGTTGATGTTTAGGGCAGGCTACAAAGTGGTTGCCGTCAGCGATTCCCAGGGCGGCATCTATGCCAAGGGCGGTTTGGACATTCCCAATGTGCGCCAGTTCAAGGATTCTAGTCGGCGAATTCAGGCCATGTATTGTGATGACACGGTCTGCCATACCACCGCTGATGAGGTGATCTCGAATGAAGATCTGCTGGGCCTGGAGGTGGATGTGCTGGTACCCGCAGCGCTGGAAAACCAGATTACCGCCGCCAATGCCGCCAACATTAAAGCCAGGATGGTGTTTGAAGTCGCAAATGGCCCAATAACGTCCGCCGCCGACCAAATCCTGGAAGACAAGGGCATTTATGTCTTTCCCGACATTCTGGTCAATGCGGGTGGCGTGACCGTGAGCTACTTCGAGTGGGTGCAGAACCGGAGTGGCTTATATTGGGCCGCTGATGAAATTAACCAACGACTGAAACAGCGCATGGTTGAAGAATCTGAGCATATCTGGGCGATCGCCCGCGATCTATCCATTCCCATGCGCACCGCCGCCTATGTCCATGCCCTCAGTCGCTTAGGCGATGCCATTAGCGCTAAGGGAACACGGGATTATTACCTAAATGGACGATAGTTAAAGGCACGATAGGGTGATGGGTGGTGGGATGAAATCTCACCCTTACCGCCCCTTCCCTAACACCCAGAGTGAATCAACCCGCTGGGCTTCGGGTGTCGCTGAGTTGGTAGTGCTGACGCTACGGATAGTTCCTAAGACACGCTGGACTTCCTGCACCATCGGGGCATAGTAGCTAGGTACGGTCGGCCGAACGAGGCCATACACAAAGGCAAGGGAAGCACCCATGTTGACATAAAAATAGCCATCGTTTGGAGCCGGTAAGGAGGCGGTTGCCGTTTGAAAAGTGTGATTCAGGTGCAACGGCAAGTAGGGTTGGGGCACCAGGGGTGACATGGCCTCGGCCCCAGCGGTCACCAGTAACGTGTCATTACTGATCCAGCCGTAGGACAGCAGACTGATCAGTTTCCCCTTCTCCTTCGCTTCCAGGCTGACAACCGGTTGACCTTTCACCCGCCGATTGACAATCGCCATAGTTCCCTTTGAGGTCGAGCGCACAAACTGGTGCAGTTTTTTCAGGGCTGCTTCGGCGGCGGGGCGATCGCTCGTTTGCAATAGTAAACCCGCCCCCATGTTGAACTGGGGATGGATCAGTTTGAGCAGTCCGGCGTCGCTGGGGAACAGAAAAAAGGCATATTCCCCATCCAACCAGGGCAACACATCAGTTTGAGGATCGAGCCCTGTCACACTGCGAATGCTGCTACCCAGGCTGCCATAGGCGATCGCCAGCGCGGGATCCGTCGGGAACAGTTGCACCAGTTGTTGCCATTGCTGCTTGAAGTTGCGACTGTTAACTGACAGAAACGTTGCGGCTGGCAGGCGGCGCACAATTTGATTGGCAGTGGCCAGATTAGGCGTAGCCAGATCAGGTTGGGGGGTAGTGTAATAG
>CAZGDE010000175.1:2400-13783 GCA_964524315.1 uncultured bacterium | reverse complement strand
ACCCAAACACGGGTGAACTCCTGTGGAAGCAGCAGGTTCATATCAGTCAGCATTTTTGTGAAGTGTTGGAGAAAATGCTGGAGGTGTCGGTTAAACGTCGCTATCAGACTGCTCAGGCAATCTTTAATGCCCTTGACCTGGAACCCTATCTGGATAGCTTAAAGAATAGTGTTAATAAGGTCGAAAAGCCCGCACCGCCGGGGCGGCGTTTTAGCTTGCCAGAACCCGATACAACGGGTGGTGGGTCGCGGACATCGCCTCATGTTCGTGCGGCAATGGCAATTCGGGCACGACAGAGTCGCCCCGACTCTAGCAGTTTACCGCCCAGCCAGGCACGAGGAACCTATGATTCCCGGCCGTCGGTTGGTTTGTCCGTCCGAGGTAAGGATAACTCTGGTGGGCGAGGACGAGAGTTTACCGGCGAAAAGTCAAAGTTGCCTGTACGGCTAGATGCTGAGAATTTACAAAGCTACTATGCCAAAGGCAAGCGAGATTTTGCGTCTCACGATCTCAACTCCCTGTCCCTCCCGAAGGCCAATCTTTCTAATGCCAATTTTCACCAGGCTAATCTTAGCAAAGTGAATTTGCAGGGAGCTACGCTGGTCAGCACTGATTTTGGGCGAGCGAATTTGAATCGCGCTAATCTCCGTGATGCCAGTATGGTCAAGGCTTATATGAGTAATGCCGACCTTGAAGGAGCCGATTTGCGCGGAGCGGATTTATCGGGTGCCTATCTGCTCAATGCGAATTTGCGTGGCGCGAACCTGTGTGGTGCGAACCTGAGCGGGGCAAAACTGACTGAGGAACAACTGGCAATGGCACGTACCAATTGGATGACGGTTCGCCCCAGTGGCAAACGTGGTATGTGGTAGTTGAGCTAGGTTCCCCCGAACTGTTAGCGATCGGGTGGCATTGTCCAGCCAAGCCGGGTTGGTTGTTCGTACACCCGCTTGAGGGTATTAATATCACGCCGAGAGATGGGTGGTGGTTGGCGTACCTGGGAAAAGTAGAGCGCATCGGTTGAAGCGGGGCTATGCCCCCAGATGCCGATCGCGTGTCCCAGTTCGTGACGCGCCGCAGCCAGCAGATAGAGGGGTGCCTGGTCGGGGCGGAGGGTAATTGTAAAGCGGTGAGACAGTAGGGGCGCACCTGCCAGGGCCGGTTTTGTATATAGCTGAAAGCGGGTCTCGGCGGAACGGACCCGACCGACGGGTAAGCCAGGACGACGATCGCTCGTCTGGGAAGACTGGGTGGTAATTTGGAGGGGGGGAGGCGATCGCCAGACGACAATATCAGCGCTTTCCGCCTGCTGCACCAGTTGCAGTGGCAAGTATTGATTCCACTCTTGGACAGCCTGTTCCACCGCTTTGACCCATGCTTCTGCCCGTTTGGCGGTGAAAGGAATCGTTATTTCCGTAGCAGTGGGCGGTTGCACATAGACTGATACGGGGAACTGTGACCAGATGAGATAACCAACATCAAGAGGTTGTACCTGATCAAAATAATCACCGGAGCGGGCCTTGTCCTGCCAGTCAACCAGGGTTGATGGTAGAGGATGGGATCTGGCAGGGGGAAGGTTTGCAGGGGGTTGGTTCGCAGGCGTGGATATAGCTAATTGGCTACCCAGGACAATACTCAGTACAACTCCTAGCCCAATGTGCAGCGATCGCCGCCACCATTGCCACCAATGTTGCCGTTGTTGCCACCCCATTCTAGTTCTGTGACCCTGTAGTTGTGGTTACTTGGGTAACCAGTTGGCACTCAGAATGACCGTCAAGCCCATAAAAATGACCGTCAGTACCCAAGTGATGCGATTCAATGTTGTTTCGGCACTCTTTGTGCTGGTAAATAGTTGTGCCTGACCACCCAAACCACCCAGACCGTCCCCTTTGGGGCTATGTAACAGAACTAGAATAATTAAGCCCAGGGCCGACAGTGCCCAAATCGTTTGCATAACGTAGATCAGAGTCATCAGACAACCTTTAATGCGATGAATTTGAGAACAAAAACGAAAGACTATAGACTCACGACATGTCTCCTGTCCCCAGTCTATAGTCTAAAGTCCAGCGTTTGTTAACGTCTACTGGGTTAACGAGCAACCCTGACCGGTGCACGGTTTTGCCGTAGTTCAATGTCGGCTGGTAGGATCATTGATCGCCCCGTCATTTCAGCCGGTTGAGGCAATTTCAAAATATCCAGAATGGTTGGAGCAACGTCTGCCAAGCGACCATCGGTACGCAACGGTACCTCGGTTCCATGACCAGGAATTTTGAGCCCTTCACCTTCAATCAAGATAAATGGAACCGGATTGGTTGTATGGGCAGTCCAGGGGTTACCCGCTTCATCCCACATCAGCTCAGCATTGCCGTGGTCAGCAATGATGATAGCGGTTCCGCCTGCCTGACTAATGCCTTCCAATAACTGACCTAAACACCGATCAACGGTTTCTAACGCCTGGATCGTGGGATCCATTTTACCGGTATGCCCCACCATATCTGGGTTGGCATAATTGATGACAACCAGGGAATAAATGCGTTTTGCGATCGCTGCAAGAGCCACATCAGTGACTTTCTCAGCGGACATGGCCGGTTCGCGATCATACGTTGCCACCATTGGGCTGGGGATTAGTTCCCGATCTTCCCCATCAAATGGTTCCTCAATGCCACCATTAAAGAAATAGGTGACATGGGCGTATTTCTCGGTTTCTGCGGTGCGAAATTGGCGTAGCCCGTGCTTTGCAATGACCTGACCCAGGATGTTATCCAGATTTTGTGGTTCAAAGGCTACCAGGACTGGCAGTGTTGGGTCGTACTGGGTAAAGGTGACGTAGGTCAGATCGGGGATCAATTCCCGCTCAAACCCCTGGAACTTGGCATCGACAAAGGCTTGCGTGAGTTGCCGTGCCCGGTCGGGACGGAAATTATAGAAAATTACCGAATCCCCGGCCTCGACTGCGCCAGGAGCGATCCGGATCGGCAGGATAAATTCATCTGTTTTTTCGGCGGTATAAGAGTCTTGCAACACTGCCACTGCCGATCGCCCATCACCGTCACTGTCCTGCACCATCACGTCATAGGCTTTTTGCACCCGATCCCAGCGGCGATCTCGATCCATGCTGTAGTAGCGACCGCTAATCGTGACAATCCGACCGATTCCAGTACTGGCAATGTACTCTTCCAGTTGTTTGACGTACTCGATCCCTGATGACGGTGGCGTATCGCGACCGTCAGTGATGACATGGATACAGACATCGCTTACTTGCTGGTCTTTCGCCATTTCTAGCAAGCCCTGGAGGTGGCTCAGATGGGAGTGAACCCCGCCATCGGAGCATAAACCAACCAGGTGTATCTTTTTGCCAGTAAGCCTGGCTTCCTGTAATGCTTTGACCAGGGCAGAGTTACTTAGAATGGTGCCGTCTTCAATGGCATCTGAGATGCGGACGAGTTCCTGGGGCACAACGCGTCCAGCGCCGATATTGAGATGGCCTACCTCGGAGTTGCCCATTTGGCCATCGGGTAAGCCAACGGCTTTTCCGGATGTATGAATTAGGGTGTGCGGATATGCTGCCCACAGACTGTCCATCACCGGGGTGCGAGCGACCGAAACCGCATTGCCATCAGCTTCTTCGCGGTAGCCCCAACCGTCCAAAATGACCAATACTACTGGAGAAACAGGCGCTTGCGCCATATTCAAAATCGCCCTTCCGTTGAGAGTTGATATTCTCCGCAAATCATACCATTGCTACCTTTATCCTTAAATTAACAAGAACTTTAGGATTGCATGGTTTGCTGAGGTAATTGACCGATTATCCTTAATCGAAACCGATTCGAGTATGAATATATCGGTGTAAAACTAGCAGTGTATCTGAATTTGTGCCAATTATGAGACGATTACCAGCCTACCTTCAGGAGGAAAAGCTGTAACCAGCATCATTGACTTTAAGTTCAGTATGCCCATTACTAGCTAATGATAGCGACGGGGAAAATGTGCGTCCGAGAAAATTCTGGTAGACACCCCTGGTTCGGTTTTGGGATCTGCTAATCAGGAACGTGTGAGATCACGGAAAAATTAAGTTTTGAATGGCAGATTTTGAATGGCAGGTTTTGAAGGCAGTCTTTGTAATGACGAGTTACAGATCGTGCTTCACGCAAAAGTTCAGCGTCTTCCTATAGAGAGTGATCCATTTAACAAACTGCTTACAGTTACCTACGCTACAGAATCACGAGGATTTTACCTTTTTCGCCTTTTCCTTTTCCTTTTGCTTCGCTCGTTTAGCGGCAGCCTTGGCAGCTTTCTCGGCTTCTATAGCGGCTAACTGTTCCTTTTCCTTTTCCTCGGCAATCTTGTCCAGGTAGTAATGGTAGTCACCCCGGTAAAGCCGTAATTCCCCGTCTCGAATTTCGACAATTTTGTTGGCTACCTGGGAAATGAAGTAGCGATCGTGGGACACGATGAGAACCGTGCCATCGTAATGTTGCAGGGCTTCCTCCAGCATCTCCTTGGCGGGAATATCCAGGTGGTTCGTGGGTTCGTCCAGAATCAGCAGGTTAGCCGGTCGAAGGAGCATTTTTGCCAGTGCCAACCGGGCTTTTTCGCCACCACTAAGCGCTTTGACCTGTTTGAATACCATGTCGCCACTGAAGAGAAATCGTCCGAGGAGGGTGCGGACATCTTCGTTTTTCCAGTCGGGCACCTCATCGTGGATCGTTTCCATCACGGTCTTGTCCAGATCCAGTGCTTCTGCTTGATTCTGTTCAAAGTAACCGGGGATCACATTATGATCCCCAATTTTGACCGTGCCATCGGTGGGTTGCTCCATGCCCATAACCAGGTGCAGCAGGGTGGATTTTCCTGCCCCATTGGGCCCCAGGAATGCCACGCGATCGCCCCGTTCAATGAGCAGTTCTGCCCCCAGAAACAGAATTTTGTCCCCATAGCTGTGGGTCAAATCCTCGATGATGACCACTTCGCGACCGCTGCGCGGGGAGGGAGGAAAGCGGAAATGTAGCGTCCGTACCCCATCTTCCGGAGCTTCGATGCGTTCAATCTTGTCTAACTGTTTCTCGCGACTTTTTGCCTGAGTACTGCGGGTGGCACTGGCGCGGAAGCGATCGACAAAGGCTTGCTGCTTCTCCAACTCTTTCTGTTGCCGTTCGTAAGCGCTCAGCTGGGCATCACGCAGTTCTTCCTTTTGTTGCAGATAGGCAGAATAGTTACCCAGATACGTTGTCGAAACCCCCCGTTCCGTTTCCACAATCTGAGTACAGAGGCGATCGAGGAATTCCCGGTCATGGGAGACAATCACCATTGGTGTGGTCAGTCCTTTGAGATAGGTTTCCAGCCACTCAATGGTTTCCAGATCCAGATGGTTGGTCGGTTCGTCCAGCAGCAACAGATCGGGTTTTTGCAGCAGAATTTTGCCCAAGCTCATCCGCATCTGCCAGCCGCCACTGAAGTCACTGACGAGGCGATCGCCATCCTCCAGGGCAAACCCCAGCTCCGGTAAAATCTTTTCAATCCGCGCTTCCAGGGCATAGCCATCCATGCCTTCAAACAACCGCTGGAGTCGATCCATCTCGTGCAATAGCTTATCGAGCCTGTCAGGATCGACCGTTTCCAATTCATGGTGTACCCGCTGTAGGGCTTCATGGACTTCATTGGCATCCTGAAATGCCCGCCAGAATTCTTCCCGTACAATCCGCGTTGGATCAACTTCAAATTCCTGGGTCAGGTAGGCAATGTGGAGACTGGCAGGACGGATGATCTCTCCACTGGTTGGTTCGATTTCGCCAGCAATGATCTTCAACTGGGTTGATTTACCGGCACCATTGACGCCGACCAAACCGATGCGATCGCCCGGTTTTACCTCCCAGTTAATATCCTTCAGGACTTCGCCCGTTGGATACATTTTGCTGACATGTTCCAGTCGCAGCATCGCCCCTTCCCCAAAGATGAAGTTGTGTAAAAAGTTCCTTTTACAGCCTAATCTGTTAACCGCATCTTTGGGAAATTTTGCCTTCTTAGACCTCCGGGACCTGAGGATCTAACTGTTGATACACTGCCCAGATTGCCATTGCCCGTAAATAGTGACAGGCGCGAAACGTACCACTGGCGGTGATAGCTTCGGGGGTGCGGAACTGCAAACCATTTTCATAAATTTGATAGACAACCGCTTCCGTCAGTTGTAAGGCTTCCTGACGCATGCCCATTTGTGCCAGGAAAGCGGCAATGCCAAAGTTGATCCCTGTCCAAACTTCGAGGGGATGGGTGGCGTTGGGATTTTCGGGTGAACCATCGGGGCGAACCCCGTTGGCAGCACCAATGGGTCGCGATGCATCGCCACCTGGGAGTGGGAGAGACTGCGCAACTGGGATTTTAACGTCTCTAGCTTCCCCTGACTCTTCGGCAGCGCGGGCTTCCTGGACAGAGGTAAAGGTTTGGGCTTTCAGGGCACCGGATGCCAGATATTGATTGAATTTGACGAAACAGGTGTCGTAGACAGTTTGCAGGGCAGTCTGGGCACAGTTGGTTGGTACGATATCGGGGAGGTTGAGCAGGCGGGCATAGAACTGGCCGCACAGTTGGTCTGCCATGACGACATCGGAACCACTGTTACTGTCGAGGCGGTAGTAGTGACCGTTCCAGAGTTTTGCCTGGTAAATGGGTTTTGCCTGTGTCAGCCAGGACTGGAAGGTAGCCAGCGTATTGAGGGCTGCGGGGGTTTGTAGAATTTGCCCGATCGCGATCGCCGCTTCCAACGCTGCTAACCATAACCCACCACAGTAAGCACTGATACCCTGCAACTTCCAATCGTCGAAGGTCTGATCAGGGGCACCGGCATTTTCCGGGATTCCATCACCATCGAGATCGAAGGTTTTCAGGTAGGTGAGGGTCTGGACGATCGCCTCCCAGCACTCTGTCAGAAATTCCGTGTCATTAGCACCCGTAAGGAGATAGGCCCGGTAGACTTGGAGAACAAAATCGGAAGGTAAGTCTTTCCACAGGTTACAGTCCTGGTAGCTGGTGTAGTTGGTTTTCTCCCAGACGTGTTCATTAGGGGCACCCAGGTCGTGCGGGGTGGCTCCGGCAACTTTGCGGAGTGCCAGCGGACTTTCTACCCCAATGGTGTGATAGTAACCAATGATGCGGGTGCGCTTGTCATTGGCAGGAATGGCACGGGCAAAGGCACGAATCACTGCCTTTTCCAGTTTGGGAAAGAGCATCAGTAACCCGAAGGAGCCATACAGTCGCACATCCAGGCTTTCGTACCAGCGGTAGTCGATACATTCCAGAACGGCAAATTGTCCCACGGGGTCGCGTTCATCTGCCGCACTCCAGAGCGTACCGCCATCGGTGAGGTCATACAGCTCATTGAATAGGGCCATTTTGAACCAGTCGGGCAGGTCTTCCCGGTTCAGCATGGGCTGTTGCCATGCCTCAATTTTTTCTTGCCAAGTGGGATAGTGCTTCAGGGCAGTGCGGGCGATCGCCCAGGCATTCTGTCCTCCGCGTCCAAAGAAATCGGTATAGCGCCGGAAATACTCTACGCCTGCGGCAAATTCTGTCACCGGGAAATCCCACGTCAGGATGAAGGGAATCTTGCGCGTTTGTCCCGGTCGGAGGGTGAAGCGAACGGCGATCGCGCTTCCAATTTGTTCACCTTCAATTGCTGGAGTGTCATCATCGACATCGGGTAGGGAACCATCTACAGCGAAGGATTGCCACAGCTCAGCACCATCCCCATGCGGGTTCCAGCGAGTGTGATAGAAAACTTCGTAGAGGTTGGGGTTAAGCAGAGTGGCGATCGCCCATTGTCCGTCACCTTCCTGCGGAGCGGCTGAGGTGGAATTTTCCCCCTTCCCCATGACAATTCCTAGGCGATGTTCGTCACCTGTGAGGAAGTTGGAATTGCCCGCACTTTCGCCCCAGCGGGATTGGTATTCATAGACCGGACTACCATCATCCCGAATCTTCACTTCCGAGGATTTGAGCGCATTGGTGAACCACCCGACCATGTTCTGCCAGGTCAGCATAATACTGAGAGTAATTGGTTCCTGGGTGGGATTGTGTGCCGTCCACTCAAACACCGCGACGGGATAACTGGTTTCCTGGTAGTTATGGGCAATGATGGGTGAAAACTGCTCACAGGTTAAGGATGCCTGGAAGACGTTCTCGTAAACAAACCAGCTACGCGGGTAGAGTGCATGGTAAGAACCTGTTGCCACATGACTATCCGTCGTCTCCCTTGGATACCATTGCCATGTGCTTAAGTTGCCATTGGGGGATGGTTCAGTACAGAGGGCGTAGGTTTGGGTGACATCGCCCCCTTGCTCAAAAATGCTGAACTGGCAGGCAGGCATGGCTTGAAAGGTGTGTTCGCCACCGTCGATGTGCCAGAGGTTGAAGTCGCCCTGGTGCGATCGCCCGATGCAGCCAGCACCAAACCCGCCGAGGGGCATGCCATGAAACGGCCCGTCATCTAAATTACTGCTGTAGCGGACGGTGTAGGGTTTGTCCCAGCCCAGACCGATGGGACGGCTCCAGGCACAGGCAGGAATTTTGGGGAATGAAGTCTGAATTTGCATTCCCTGATTTTAGGAGGTTAGGGGAAGCTGCGATCGCCTCATATCCCTATTCTGGAATGATCCAATAGTAGAAGGTGGGTTCTTCGGGGGTTTGGAGGTGGAGGGTACGATCGGGTTTCCAGGCTCCCATGTCAAAGTCACGGGAAACAATGCGACTACCCGGTTTGAGCTGACGTAGCAGGGTTGGTAGCAATCGCAGATTGAGATGGGGCAACAGGTAAAGGAACACGACGGTTGCCTCGCTAAAATCCATGTCGTATAGGTCGCCCAGCTGGAATTGTACTCGCTGGCTGACTCCCGCCTGGGTGGCATTGGTCTGGGCTTCCTGAATGCGCTGAGGGTCGATATCAATGCCCACACCCCGACTACCCCGTTGGGCGGCGGCAATCACAATGCGACCATCACCACAGCCCAGGTCATACACAACATCGGTAGGCGTTATCTCTGCCAGGTTTAATACGGCTTCAATGGCTTCTGTTTCGGTGGGAATGTAGCCAATATCTGGTTTGCGGTGGGTTGCGTTCATGGTCAATGGTTGCAAACTGGGTGATCTGCTGTGGTTACCTGTGGTCTCGATCCCACCGATAGATCGCATTTTGTAAAAGCTGGAGCCGATTTGCTTCGGGTGCCCGTTGCTGTTCGTAGGTAAGCAAGCGTTCGGCTAAGGCCCGATCGCCCCTCGCCCGTTGGAGCAGTTGTTTGTATAACTGGTTTTCGAGTCCGGCATTGCTATTGGCAGAGGTACCTGTCAGGCCATATATCAGGGCGATCACAGCGGCGACAATGGGCACGACATACCCGGCCCAGGTAAATCCTTGCAGCATGAGGAAGGTGGCAATCAGCAGTACTGCGACGATGGAAATGCCATACTGCTGCCACCTGGTTTTAGCCGGACTGCCAGAGTTGCTACTGTCTGTGTTGCCGCGATCGGGCAGCAGGTGAATATATTGGGCTTCTTCCGACCAACCCGTTTCCTTGTCGGAACCACATTCTGGACAGGCCCGTGCTTTCAGGGGCACATCGGCACCACAGTTCGGGCAGGTGAAGGATTGCGACATGCTGGTTCCTGGGTGGGTAGGTTCTTAGGGCTGAAATATAACTCTGGAGCAGGAATTCATCCGGAACAACTGCATACATTATAGTTATTGGACGATAGCGGTTCTTGGGGTTGCGATCGCAGCCATTTCTATCCTCAAATCATCGTTAAGCAATATGGGGCAACGTTTGGGTAAGTTGATGGGTGGTTTTTGGGTAACTGGTTTATCCATGACGGGTGTTTGTGCAACCCTCCTATTCACCGAAATGGTTACTTCGCCATCGAGCGTCTTGGGGCAAACTGCGGTCAGTACAATGCTGGAGCAACCCGGTAATATTATTGAGTTGCCTAATTTGCCATCCTTACAGGTACCGGCGAAACCCACAACTACGCCTGCAACTCCTGGAGGCGATCAACCGGATGAGGGGCAGCCAGATTCATTGAGACTGGAAATTAAACTCAGTCAGCGACGGGTTACCCTTTACCGGGGCGATACAGTAGTCAAGCGCTATCCTATCGCGGTTGGGCGACCGGGTTGGGAAACACCGACGGGCACGTTCAAGGTGTTACAAAAACTGAAAAATCCGTCGTGGATTCACCCTTTAAAGAAAGGAGTCAGTATTCCGGGTGGTGATCCAGAAAATCCGTTAGGTAAGCATTGGATTGGTTTCTGGACAGATGGCAAAAACTGGATTGGGTTTCACGGTACACCCAATCCAGGTTCAGTGGGGACGGCAGCATCCCACGGTTGCATCCGTATGTACAACAAGGATATTGAGGAACTGTTCCAGAAGGTTAGTCTGGGCACAGTCGTAAGTGTGGTGCGTTAAATGGGGTGCGTTCAAACGGGGGCGATCGCCCGTCATCTCTGGTGTCACCGCCTAACTGTTTAACTGCCTGTTGCTGGTGTTAACGCATTGCCCTGTAAAACGAGGACTGAACAGGGGGCATGGTGCAAGACATAGTTGCTAACACTACCCAGAATTAATTCACTTAAGCCAGAGTGTCCCCGTCGTCCCAGCAGGATTAAATCTGCTCCCCAGCTGACCGCCGTATTGCAAATGACGCGACCGGGATCGCCCACATTCTGGCTGAACTCAGTTTGAATACCAGCGGCGATCGCTTTACTGTTGAGGTCTTGTAATAGGGCTAATCCCTGCCGTTCAAACACTTGCCACTGTTGGGCGTAGACACGTACCGCTTCTTCATAGCCGGGATACACACTATCGGGAGCGGGATAGACCGGCATCGGATAGCCTTCTTCCATTGGCGACAGAACGTGGACGAGCATTAATGCAGCATTCAGGGACTTGGCAAGAGCCAGGGCTTCGTCAAATATCTGTTCACTTCGTTCTGACCGATCCAGTGCAACTAATATTTTTTGAAACATATGATCAATCCTCTTAAGCAAAAAGAATACTGATTGCCAGGGTTAAATACGAAGTAATGTAGGGTACAGGGACATTGTGTACCCCATACCCTACACCCTTTAGCCTTAACCAAGCCGTTTGGTAAGAATTTTTGATTTTAGGTGGGGAACGGTCAGCAACAGGGCGATCGCTCCCCTACCGACGATCTAGAACTTCTCAGCTTCGGCAATTTCCAGCAGGGTCTTCAGTACCGAGTCGGGGTTGAGGCTGATGGAGTTGATTCCCTGTTCAACCAGGAAGCGGGCGAATTCGGGATAGTCACTGGGAGCCTGTCCGCAGATACCAATCTTGCGACCTTTCTCCTTAGCAGTCCGAATGACGTCACCAATCAG
>CAZGDE010000175.1:0-2390 GCA_964524315.1 uncultured bacterium | reverse complement strand
CGTTCGTCAAACAGGTGGGCAACCAGGGCGGAGTCACGATCCAACCCCAATGTCAGTTGGGTCAGGTCGTTAGAACCAATGGAGAAGCCATCGAAGACTTCAGCGAATTCGTCAGCCAATACAACGTTGCTGGGAATTTCGCACATCACGTAGACTTGCAGTCCGTTCACACCCCGCTTGAGTCCATGTCTTTCCATTTCTGCCAGAACGCGCCGACCTTCGTTCGGTGTACGGCAGAAGGGGATCATGAGGATGACGTTGGTCAAGCCCATTTCATCCCGCACCCGTTTCATTGCCTTACATTCGAGGGCATAGCCTTCGCGGTATTTCTCGTCGTAGTAACGGGAAGCACCCCGCCAGCCGATCATCGGGTTTTCTTCGTGGGGTTCAAACTCACGTCCGCCGAGCAGATTCGCATACTCATTGGATTTGAAGTCGGACATCCGGACGATAACGGGTTTGGGATAGAAGGCAGCGGCGATCGCGCCCACACCCTGCGCCAGTTTGTCCACGAAGAATTCGGGCTTGTCGTCATATTGCTTGGTCAAATCAGCGATCTTATACTTCGCCAATTCATCCTTCAGCTCTTTGAAGTGGATCAGTGCCAGTGGGTGAGCCTGAATCTGGTTCGCAATGATGAACTCTAACCGGGCTAGACCCACACCGTCGTTGGGAATGGCGGATAGACTGAATGCCTCATCGGGATTGCCCACATTCATCAGAATTTGGGTGCGGGTGCGCGGCAGGTTGTCCAGCGCGACTTCCTTGATCTCGAAGGGTAGTAAGCCTTCGTAGACCTTACCATCTTCCCCTTCACAGCAAGAGATGGTGATATCCTGTCCGGTTTGCAGTTTTTCCGTCGCATCACCACAACCCACGATCGCTGGAATACCCAATTCACGGGCGATGATAGCGGCGTGACAGGTGCGTCCACCCTGGTTGGTGACAATCGCACTGGCTTTCTTCATGATGGGTTCCCAGTCTGGGTCGGTGCGGTTAGTGACCAGCACTTCACCCGCTTTGAACTCATCGATCCGGTGAACATCCATAATGACGCGGGCAGTACCCTGACCTGCCATTTCACCCACAGCCCGACCAACGACCAGGACTTTACCTTTCTCGGTCATGCTGTAGGAACGCAGGATGTTACCAGCCTTCTGGGATTGCACCGTTTCGGGACGAGCCTGCACAATAAACAGTTGTTCCGTCAAGCCATCTTTCGCCCATTCAATGTCCATTGGGCTGTAGGAACCGCGCACCTGGGTGTAGTGGTCTTCAATGATGCAGGCCCACTTCGCCAGTTGCAGCACTTCGGCATCGGTGACGGAGTACTTGTCACGTTCACTTTCGGGAACAGGAACGTTCTTGGTGAGCTTAGAACCGCCCACGTCATAGATCATTTTGATCTCTTTGGTGCCAATCCGTTTCTTGACGATGGGCTTGTAGCCTTGTTTCAGGGTGGGTTTGAAGACGAAGAATTCATCCGGGTTAACGGCACCCTGCACCACGTTTTCACCCAAGCCGTAGGCAGAGGTGACGAAAACGGCATCTTTGAAGCCGGTTTCCGTGTCAATGGAGAACATCACACCGGATGCTGCCAAGTCAGACCGGACCATCTTTTGCACACCAACGGAGAGGGCAACGTTGAAGTGGTCGAAGCCCTTGATGGTGCGATAGGAAATGGCGCGATCGGTGAAGATGGAAGCGAAACAACGATGGCAGGCATCCAGCACACCTTTCAGACCGTGGACGTTCAGGTAGGTTTCCTGTTGTCCGGCAAAACTGGCATCGGGCAGGTCTTCAGCCGTCGCACTGGAACGGACGGCAACGTCGGTGTCCTGGCCATAATCCTCACACAATTGCCGATAGCCGGCGGCGATCGCATCCTGGAGCGGTTGGGGGAATGGTGTTTGCAACATCAACATCCGTGCTTTTTTACCAACGTCACGCAGGTTGTTGACATCTTCGACATCCAGATCGGCAAACAACATCCGCAGTTTTTCTTCTAAACCGGCAGATTCAATAAAGTAGCGGTAAGCGTGGGCAGTGGTCGCAAAACCATTAGGAACACTAACGCCTTTGCTGCCCAATTCCCGGATCATTTCACCCAGAGACGCATTCTTACCACCAACCAGGGGAATATCAATGATGCCGACCTGTTCAAATTTCAGCACTAATGCTTCTTCTCTGGGAGTATTCAGACTTTCTGCTTGGGGGGTAATTGGAGTATTCACCATAGCCTTATTTCCTCTTTTTCCGGCTAATTAAATTTTTCCGGCTAATTAAACTGCGCCAGGTAGCGCACTTGTAGGTTTTGCAGGGGCTAATTTGGAGTGCTTCTGCCGCCCACATCTCCACTTTTAGGGAAATAATTTGAGGAACTTGTGAAG